>CAZUAS010000006.1:0-55837 GCA_964618515.1 uncultured Ignavibacteriales bacterium
TAGAACGCCTGCCTGTCACGCAGGAGGTCGCGAGTTCGAGCCTCGTCAACCCCGCCATATTCTAAGTTATTACGTAATTCCAATATCGCACTCAGAAAATTCTCTTGACATTCCATAGTATTTGGTTATTTTGCCAACTAACAAAGCCGAAAAGGGTATAAGAATGAGTATGGACGAAAGAGCGAAACAGAAATACGAAGCCAGGGCCAGAGTGATCAAGGCCATGGCTCACCCGTCGAGGCTGTTCATAGTGGATGAGCTCTCCCGCGGTGAACGGTGCGTCTGCGAGCTTCGGGAAATGATCGGAGCTGATATGTCTACGGTATCAAAGCACCTCTCTGTTCTGAAGGACGCTGGAATAGTCGAAGACGATAAGCGTGGGCAGCAGGTTTTCTATCGTCTGCGGGTCCCTTGCATCCTGAATTTCTTTGGTTGCGTTGAGGATGTTTTGGTCGCTAATGCTCGACGGATGTCAGCCTCGATACGGAGATGAGTTTTTTTGAGAATGTATTTGGCATAAAAGCCAAGTATTTAGTTGGAAAATCATTGGTTGCGAGGATACAGCATGGAGTGGAAAAAAGAGTGGAAACCGTTGGCCTGGATTGTCGGCGTCTTCCTCATTTTCTTTTATCTGCCAATAGACAGTGTTCGATTGCGTGGAGCGGTCATTGAAGCCCTGGCGCTGACCAAGTGGTATGCTCAGGAGCATGTCATTCTCTGCCTCATTCCGGCCTTTTTCATAGCAGGAGCGATAGCGGTCTTTGTAAGCCAGGCCTCGGTGATGAAGTATCTGGGAGCGAAAGCGAACAAAGTACTTTCCTACGGGGTGGCATCGGTATCGGGAACGATCTTGGCTGTTTGCTCGTGCACCGTCCTTCCACTTTTTGCCGGGATTTATAGAATGGGCGCTGGTCTGGGACCGGCTACAGCTTTTCTTTATTCAGGACCGGCTATCAATGTTCTGGCAATAGTTCTTACCGCGAGAGTTCTGGGGATTGAATTAGGTGTTGCCCGAGCTGTCGGAGTGATCGTGTTCAGCATTGTCATCGGATTGCTCATGCATTTGATCTACCGCAAGGAAGAAACGGAGAAAGTCAATGCCCAGATGGCCATGCCGGAGCCGGAAGTAGAAAGACCACTCTGGAAGAATGGGCTGTACTTCGCAGCAATGGTTGTTATTCTCGTTTTTGCCAACTGGGGTAAGCCCGATGAGACAACAGGGTTCTGGTATCTCTTATACTCTTACAAGTGGATCATAACGAGTATTGCCGCGGCCGGGCTTGGCGCGATGCTCATTTTCTGGTTCAAGCTGTCGAAGATCCCGATCGTCCTCACCGCTCTGTTTACGGCTATAATCGCCCTGATTTTTCCCCATGAGCCCCTGCTGCCGTTTTCTGCGGCAGTCGTCGGACTGTCGATTATTATCAGCCGACGCGAGGATGAATCAGGTGAATGGTTTTCTCAGACCTGGGGCTTTGCCAAGCAGATTCTTCCGCTCTTGTTCGGCGGTGTACTGGTTGCCGGGCTCCTTCTGGGGCGCCCCGGCTTTGAAGGTGTCATTCCATCGCAATGGATCAGCGGCTCGGTTGGCGGCAATTCGCTGGGTGCAAACCTGTTCGCGTCGGTAGCGGGCGCATTCATGTACTTCGCTACGCTGACCGAAGTGCCGATTCTTCAAGGATTGATCGGTAACGGTATGGGAAAAGGTCCGGCACTGGCCCTGCTTCTGGCCGGCCCGGCTTTGTCACTGCCGAACATGCTGGTAATACGATCAATCATGGGAACGAGAAAGACGGTTGTCTTTGTGTCCCTGGTAGTTGTTATGGCTACGATCAGCGGGATGATATATGGAGTAATATTCTGATTTAAGATAGACATTGGGAGAAAAAAGTATGAAAGGAGCTAAGTCGTCACGAGTAAACTGGCAGGCATACATGGCCGCCAGTTTGATAGGGTTGACTGGAATAACAATCGTCGCTGTCGTTACCAAACTGTGGGTATTGACAGCGATTCCTGTGGGCTTTCTGTTCGGGTTCTTCTTACAGAAAGGCGACCTGTGCGGATCATCGGCTTTCAGCGAGACCATTATGATGCGTGATCCCCGCAAGATGGTAGGGCTTTGGATACTTATTGTAGTCGCGATGCTCGGATTTGCCGGGCTTGATCTGCTCGGTTGGGTCAAACTCAATCCGAAGCCATTGCTCTATCTCAATTACATCATTGGTGGAGTGATTTTTGGTGTTGGGATGGTGTTCGCCGGAGGCTGCATCAGCGGTTGTCTCTACAAGGGAGCCGCCGGTAATCTCAATTCAATCGTGGCCATTCTTGGGATCCCTGTTGGCGTGATGTTTGTAGAGTTCGGGCCGTTGAACAGCTTTCACGTATGGATGAAAGAGCATGTGGTATCAACTGCCGCAGGCGAAAAAGTCAGTCTGTATGCCATCACCGGTCTACCATTTTGGGTTTTGGCCCTGTTCTTCGCAATCCTGACGGCCGTATTGGTGGGAGTATTCAAGAAGCGTCGTCAGGTTGAAAAAAACGACTTCCAGCAAGAAAGAAATGGGACATTCGAACGAATCATGACCAAACCATGGCGGCCTTGGGTGGCGGGGGTAGCAATCGGGCTTCTGATGGTTCCGGCCTATCTCTCATCAGCCGCCAGCGGGCGAAACTACCCTCTTGGCGTTACGCACGGTGTAATGCAGGCGGAGTTGTTGCTGGTTGACAATGGGTTCAAGCACACCCTTTCGAACAAGCCTGCCACAGCATCCACCCCGACGAACGCATCCATTCCCACGCCAGGGTCGAAGGGAAGTGGCAAGCCAATTGTTTGGTGGCTCGTGTTGGAAGTTGTCGTCTTGATGATTGGTTCATGGGTATCTGCCAGGATGTCAGGCCAAGCCAAACTTCTGCCGAAACCGCCCGACGAGATTATGGTCGCCATTTTGGGAGGGTTAATGATCGGCACTGGTGCTGCATTAGCAGGAGGATGTGTGGTGGGCAATATCATGTCCGGTTGGGCTTTGATGAGTGTTGGCACTATCCTCTTTGGAGTGATTGTGATTCTGTCAAACTGGGCGACAACCTACCTGTACTTGATGGGTGGACAGAGTGGAAGATAGATACAAGTGATAAGATGATACTGGAGTATTGACATATGAAAAAGATCGAAATTCTTGGGACTGGCTGTCCAAAGTGCAAAAAGCTTACGGAGCTTACTATGGAGGCGGCCGCACAACTCAACATGGAATGCAACATCGAGAAGGTGGAGGACATCCAGAAGATTATGGCGTACGGCATAATGATGACACCGGCCCTGGTCGTGGATGGCAAAGTGAAAATATCGGGCAAGGTTCCTTCGGTTGATGAACTGAAGAAGCTTATTTCGTAATCGGACAAAGCACATACAAGAGATAAGTCATGAAACTCAAAAGCAGCGGGTGTTGTGGAAGCATTCCGGCTGGCGCAGACTCGCCTGAGGAACAGAAAATAGGCAGCTGCTGCGGTAGCGCGCCCCGGTTGGTGTCGGATGGCTGAAATTCACCGGAAAGCCGAATATCACTAGAGTCCGGGGAGAGTGATACCGAGGCCGCCATCAACAAAGCTTGAAATGTAGCTGGAAAGTTCTAGCTATAGACAAGTCAACCCCGCTTTTTATCATCTCATTATACCACAATATATTACGTTGCCCAATAATCCCCAACCTCAGCAAACTTTCTATCATTTTATCCTACAAAATCCACCGACGCTTGATGTTCCAAAGGCTCACGGCGAATAGAACAATGCAGAAGGCTACGAGCAGAGATAAATCGAGGGGTAACGGCATGATGTGTGTACCATGCACGGAACCGTGGAGAACATCAGCGCCATAGGTCAGAGGTAAAACATAGGAGAGCGGCTTCAGAAAAAATGGAAGCTTCTCAATCGGAAAGAAAAGGCCGCACAGAAAGATCATCGGGAAGCGGAAGAAGTTGGAAAAAGTCTGGGCTTCAAACACCTCGCTGACGGATACGGCGATGAAGAGACCGAGGAAAGTCGAGGCAATAGCAATTAAAACTACGGCTGGGATAAATGCACTCCAGGCCAGTTGGGACAGGTCCATAAGGAATGCAGCTATGATGATCGGCACGAAGGCATTGGCCACTCCAAATAAGATTGCTCCACTGGTTTTGGCGAGCATGAGCAATTCGAATGGAATGGGGGCCAGTAACAAGCGCTCGAAGGAGCGATTTTTCTTTTCAAAAGTCACGGTGACCGAAAGCATGGAAGTGGTGCCAAACAGGATTGAGATAGCTACCACGCCAGGAAGCAGGGTGGCGATGCTGCCAAGTTCAGCTCCGGATTTGACGAAGAACATCCCGGTCCATGCCAGTGGAAAGATCAGCCCCCAGCTAATGTTGGGCGGCTTGAGGTAATACGTCCGCATATCCTTGTGAAGGATATTCCAGAAAGCTATCCAGTAGTTCACTGCCCACCTCCCTTCTTCTCCTTCTATTTTCGCATGGTCTCTGCCTCAAGGCCCGTGACATGGACGAAAACGTCTTCAAGGGATGGTCGAATTCTCCGGGCTTCGATGACCTCGGCCTTACGATCTTCAAGAAAGCGAATAATCGGGCCGACCCCGATCGGTTGATCCGATTCAACACGAATCATCCCGTTTCGTTTTAATTCAAAAGAAAAACATGGAAATGCAGACACGAGCTCATCCTTGAAACCATATATTTAGTTCGTGAATGTTATCTGAACGACATGCTGTGACTTTAGGGGTTGAACGAGATTTTCAACCGTATCGATCTGGATAATTCTGCCGGATACAATAAAAGCGATCCGGTCACAGAGCCGCTCCGCTTCTTCGATATAGTGCGTGGTAAGAAATATTGTCGTGCCGTTTCGGTGCAAATCGTCGATTAACTGTCTCAATTGCCGGGCGCTGACCACATCGATACCGGTGGTCGGTTCATCCAGGAAGAGAATCGGTGGTTTGTGTATAATACCGGCGGCGATGGTCAGCTTGCGCTTCATACCCTTTGAGTAGCCGCCGAACTTGCGATGTGCCGCCTGGGTCAGGCCGAACATGTCCAGAAGTTCATGGGCACGAATCTCTCGTTCTTTCTTTTTCATGCCATAAAGTGAGGCGCAGAAACAAAGGTTGTCGAAACTGGTGAGTTTTGGATACAGGTTGCTTTCGTCAGGTACGACTCCCACCAGATGCTGGGCAGCCCGGGGATTTTGGGTGCAGTCGATGCCGCTGATCCTGATCGACCCGGAATCCGGCCGGGCCAGGCCGGTGAGCATGTTGATGGTTGTAGTCTTGCCGGCGCCATTGGGTCCTAGAAAGCCGAAAAGCTCGCCTCTGGTAACCTCGAAGGAAATGTTTGCAACAGCCTGGACTTCTTCGAAAGACTTGCTCAGTTGCTCAACTGCGATGGCGTCATTCATTTCTGTTTATTCTCGAGTTTGCATGGATGCTCTTTTACGTCGCCATGACACTCCTTGATCTGCTCAGGAGTACAGTCTATTAGTTTGCCTTGGAATTTCTCTTGTTTTTTGCAACATGGTCTTTGTTACACATATCGATTATCCATGTCTTTTATGGCAGTCACTGCTTATCCGATTCCAGGAGTTTCACGACTGCAGTGGCCCATTTAGCCAGGGTCTCGGTGTTGGCCTGGTAATGAACGAAATAGCCCCGCTTGTCGGCGATGACGGCGTTGGCATCGCGCAGAATGCGCAGATGCTGAGATACCGCCGCCGGAGTTATCTTTAAAGCCTTGGCGAGGGCATTGACACAGAGTGCTCGTTTTTTCAATAAGGCGAGCATCTGGATGCGGGTTTCAACCGACAGCACTTTGAAAATACGAGCCTGTGCTGAAGCGTCAGTCACGGGATCTCCTCTAATTAAGTATCATCGCAGATACTTTAGTAAATTTTACGAACGAAGTCAAGAGCAGACATTAGCCTGATTTCGGACAAGGTTGCTTGATCCACGGTTATTTCGCGGCGCGTGACCCTGATTGATTACTTTCCGAAGGATTTCGCTTTCTGTCGAGAAGTTTGTTCTTATCGGGAATTCGGATCTCACAAAAGTTGGGGATGAGTGAAATGGGTGCTGCTTTATTATAAGTCTTTGTCTATCATTATATTATAAGTTTCATAAAACAATGTCACTCTCGTTGTACTGCCCTATTGCGGCTGATGCAAGTTGCTGGTCTTAGGGGATTTCCAGAATTGCAGAACCCAGAGAATCACTGTCACCTAGCCTTGGGTTATGTCCTTGACTTACAAGACTTGAACTATTTATTTTAATTTAGCAAGTGCGTTGTGGTAATGGTTGCCGCTGTGACCGGTAGAGAGTTTTTGATATTACTCGGTTGGCCTTTTAAGGTAACGATTTGCCTGGAAAGATCAGACGATTGCGGAAGCACCTCGGGCTCACGCAGGAACAGTTCGCCGCGGCTATCGGTGTGACATTCTCCATCGTCAATCGGTGGGAAAGAGGTAAATCTATACCCCCGCCACTTGCCATGAAACAGCTCACCTTCTTAACTGAAGAGCAAAACAGTCCCATGAGTGAGGAGTAAACAAATGAGCCGGTTACCTGCTCCAGTTGAGGATGACCGAAAGGCGACAACATGCTGACAGAACTCATTGGGCCTGAAATCATGGAACTTATCCATAAGAGGGATTTCGTCATCCTGAAAGATTTCTTATCGCAGTTTGAAGCGCCTCAGACTGCGGAATTTCTTTCGGGAATACGTGAAGAAGACAGGGCGATCCTGTTCCGGCTACTCGACCGGAAAAAAGCAGGGGAGGTATTCTCATATTTATCTCGGGAGCAACAGGATTCTTTGCTTGAGAACCTTACCAACGAACACCTTGTCAGTTTGCTCAATGAACTCAGTCCTGACGACCGCACCAAGCTGTTCGAAGAACTGCCGGCAGACCTGACCAAACAACTGATGAGTCTTCTGTCACCGCATGAGCTTGCTCAGGCGCGCATGTTACTGGGCTATCCCGAATCTAGTGTCGGCCGGCTGATGACCCCGGACTATATTGCTGTTCAACCCGAATGGAAGATAGACCAGACGCTGGAGTATATTCGCCGTCACGGACAGGATGCCGAAACGATCAATGTTATCTATGTTGTCGACAGAGAAGGTAAGCTTATTGACGACCTGCGGCTTAGAAATATCATTCTGGCCGAGCCGGAAGCTCCCATTGAAACCATTATGGATCGACGTTTCGAAGCTCTCTCGGCTTACGACGATCAAGAAGTCGCGGCGAAGAAAATTCATGATCTGGATCGGATTGCCCTGCCGGTCACTGACTCGGAAGGCGTTCTGGTCGGTATTGTTACGGTCGATGACATTCTGGATGTTATTGAAGAAGAGACCACTGAAGATATCCACAAAATTGGTGGTCTTGATGTCATAGAGACACCCTACCTCAATACTCCATTTCCATCGCTGATAAAGAAACGGGCGAAGTGGCTGGTAGTCTTGTTTCTTGGAGAAATGCTGACGGCGACCGCGATGGGATATTTTGAGGAGGAAATTGCCCGTGCCGTGGTTCTGGCTTTGTTTGTGCCTTTGATTATTTCCAGCGGCGGGAATAGTGGATCACAAGCCGCTACCCTTATAGTTCGCGCCATGGCCATCGGTGAGGTGGGTCTCAAAGACTGGTGGCGGGTGATGCGCCGCGAAGTGCTGTCGGGGTTATCACTCGGCTCTATTCTCGGGGCGATCGGCTTTATTCGAATTACAGTTTGGGAGCATCTTTTTCACGTCTATGGAGACCACTGGTTGTTGGTCGCATTTACTGTAGCATTGGCATTGGTGGGTGTGGTTTTGTGGGGAACACTGTCGGGTTCGATGTTACCGTTCGTGCTGAGGCGTTTCGGGGCCGATCCGGCCGCTTCGTCGGCACCGTTTGTAGCAACCCTGGTGGACGTTACCGGATTGATTATTTACTTCTCTATGGCGGCGGTTATTCTCAGCGGTACATTACTGTAAGCGTGTAAAGCTGTAATCTGATCGCCTCGGCTAAGTATCCTCGATTATTGTCATTCGCGGAAACCTGTGATACGAACTGGCGCAAGGGGTCTTATCAAGCCGTCAATATGTTCCGCATCAACCAAGCCTTTTCGGGAAAATTGAGATGACCAAGGTTGTATCCTGTCTGTTTTTCGGCTTCCTTTGTGTTTTCGTGACAGGCCGTTCTCTCAGTTCGGCTGAGAACTCCAGCTTACCGGTGAAGGCGGTTGATTTTTCATGGGACGATGCTCTGGTTTTGGGAATCGTTGAGGACGGCACTGGAATTCTGTTTTATAATTGGTTTAAACACGTAGGGGGCGGTACAGACTTATGAAATGATGGATCAGGTGGAAGTAACTTGAGAGAATATGGAATGGAGACGCCGTTGAAATGTGACTGGAGATACAAAGCCTACAATAAACCGGGGCAAATGACAACTCAGCCGCATACCGCGACCTCAGCATTATACCTTCAAACACCGTGCTCGGAAAATTAATTACCCTTGTCAGCAGATATGCTTCTTCGTGACGGTCATTTACGTATTTGTTTTTGCACGCTATATACAAATGGCAGGGCAAGCAACTGAAAGAAAACCGAAAACACTACAACAGCCAGTAACGATTGTTCATAAAAAATTCCCATCAGTGTACTGCCGATAAACCAGGCGATGCCGAAACCGGCGTTAAATACTCCGTAGCCTGTACCTCTACGGTCAGGGTGAATCAAATCGGCTACTACAGCACGAATCGTCGATTCGAGTGCGCCCATGCCGATTCCCCAGAGAAGTATGCCTGTGATGAGCATAATCCGTCCACCTAAAAAAACGAATGGTGCGAACCATGCCGACACGGCGATAAACATCATGACCGCCTTCAACCCATACCGGTCGTAGTAACGACCGAGAATAAGGGCGCTCAGAGCATCGATACCCATCGCTCCGGCGTAGACCAAGGGTATCCATGTGTCGGGTACAAGACCGGTTGTCTTAGCGTGAAACGAGATAAGAGAAAAGTCAACAAAGCCCAGCGCGATACAGGCGACTCCGGTAAGGTAAAGCCAGTAAGTTGACTGAAACCTGGTTGACTGGGCTGAAACGGCAGGTTCCAGATCGTGAGGATGCGGGTAGGTGTGCCGGGCTATTGCAAGTACAGTCATTGCGAGCACCGCAGGAATGACCAGGACACCAAAGCTATATTGATAACTCCCTTTAACAGCCAGCACCACGGCGACAATGATAGGTCCCAGCATCGCCCCAACCTGGTCCATAGCCTCATGAAGACCAAACGCACGTCCACGGCCCATTTTAAACGAAGCATGGGAGAGCATCGCATCGCGTGCAGGTGTCCGAATAGCCTTTCCCAACCGTTCGGTGATCATGAGAATTGCGGCGACTTCCCAGCGCCCTGCAAGGGCGAGAGCCGGAACCGCAAGCAGATTGACGGTATAGCCGATGATTGTGATTGCCCAGTAGCGATGGGTACGGTCGCTTATCAGCCCCGTTATGCTTCTTAGCCCGTACCCAACCAGCTCCCCCAGACCTGCGATTATGCCTACGGCGGTGGCGCTGGCTCCGAGTACGGCAAGGAATGGTCCGCTGATACTTCGGGCGGCCTCGTAGGTTGCGTCGGCGAACAGACTGACCAGCCCAAGTAGAACGACAAAGCGGACGGCCGACCGTTTATTGGTTTCCATCGGTTTGTTTCCTTCTCTCAGGGCTGTCGGTACTTTTTGAGCTTTCTGCAATCAACCGTCGCTCCATCTCGGTGGCACTTTGCAGGCATAGCCCGGCCAGCTTATTTGCATCGTCAGTCCCAATATTGAAAAGTGCTTTAATGGCTTCCACCCGCAGGAAGGTGTCAGACGTCTTCCTCGCCGCATCATAAAGTGGTATAATCGCTCTTTTGCTGGTCAGACGACCGAGGATCCAGGCCGACCTGATAGGCGTCTCCGGTTCTGGATGATTCAATGCCGCAATTAGTTTTTCGACAAAGTCCTGTCCTTCGGACAGCTTCTTGATGTCGCAACCACAGGACGGACAATGTTCATAATTCTTGTCAAGTTCGGACCAGCACGACGGACAGAAAAAAGTCATTTCCCGCATCTCCCAAAATCTCTACCGTAGTGCGTCGGGCAGCACCAAGGCCAGAACAAATCCGATACCGAGAAAGAACAGGAAGGCAAAAAGACCTGTCTGCAGAGCCAGCTGCCTTGGCTTTTTCTTGTCTGGAAAATGGTGCGAGTATTCTTCGTAGGAGATCAGATAAGCCATTGCTCCGGCGAAACAACCGGCCACAACTCCTATAAACAAGACGATGATCTGAGCGGAATACATGTCATCTCCCAAATTTTCAGCAATCCTGCTTACCTGTTTTCGTCGTCTACCCGACCCGATGGCAGCCAACTTGATATGATAGAACCGAAGTTGGGGGTGTTGCCGTCAGTCTGATGAAGTGTCCAGCCTGTCCGGCGGCTTGCTCTATTGCTTTTGTGAGTTCCGCCGAACATGGAAAAATATAACCAAATCCGATAATAAACGCTACATAATACATTGAAAGTGATGTCGGGGTTGCATATTCTACATAATTAATTAGTAGCAAATCACATCGGAACAAAAATTTCATTTCCACTCTCGTATAATTTTTTCTGTATTTCTATCCTTCTGCTCCCAGGCCGCTTTCCCTTTTGACCGGCTTAGCATCTTTCTCAGACCGGGGCAAGAGGTGTTTCGGAAGAAACGCCATACCGGCAATTAGTGTCGGGATTACCGCACTGGCAATAACTACCACTACCAGAAATGAATACTGCTCTTGTGTTACTATGTTGTGTGAGAGTCCATACAGGGCTGAAATCGTGCCGAAAGTTAATCCCGTCGACATCATCAAAGTGTAATACCACCGTTCGTCACGCTTACGTCGGAAAAGCCCCACCACCGGGTAAAGACCGAAGATTTTAGAAACTATCTTGCCTCCGAACAACAACAGGAAGACGACAGGAGCTGATATCAGAGCAGGAAGAGAAACGAACGTTCCGGCACGGAGGAAGTAGAAGGGAGTAAGAAATCCAACGATCAAGGTTCTTAATCGACGAATCCACATCGAGTCACCATTGGAAAACTCGGCCAGCACCATCCCGACAATATAAGCAGGGAGTACTGCTTCGCTTCCGGACCAGAGCGCCAGGGCGCCAAGGCCGAATAACACCAGTATTATCCATTTGGTTCTTATGGCAGCGGTTCGGTGTGCATAGATTAGTGTCAACCACCTGCTTGAGGCCGGCAACATAATCAGGACAATAGTCATTACAACGACAAAAATAACCGTCTTGTAAGTAAACGGGGCGAACAATAAACCGAGTGCGATAACGGTGCCGAGATCGTTAATAAAGCAAGCGCCCAGAATACCCTTGCCGAAGTCGGTCCTGTTAAAACCGGTTTCGAGCATGACGGCATAGACGACTGCCATGGAGGTTGTCGAGAGGGCGACTCCGCACAGCAGGCTGGCATGGGTGTCCCATCCCAGCCCAAAACGGGCTATCGCCGCACAACCAAAGAACGGCGCAAGAAAACCTACCAGACCAACGATAGTAACTTCTTTCAATTTTTTTCGAATTACCTCGGGTTCAAGTTCAGCGCCCGCCAGAAAAGTTAACAAAACCGCTCCTGAGGCGGCGAGGAAACGAAGCCACTCGGAATTAGACCCCAGAGCTTCTAACTTATCCCAGTAGCCCGCGATGGCGGCAACTGCCACGCCAACGCAAATCTCAACCAGGGCAATAGATACTTTCAAGTGATAAGCAATTACCGCCGAAATGACAGCCAAACCAAGCCACAGGGCGGCGATGGTAAAGATGTGTTCCATGATGGAGTCCTCCTCTTTAAGTTCTTAGCCGGACCGAAATCGGGACATAAAAAACCCGCCTGGCAACGGATGCTTAATCGGGCTTCTTGATCCTACTACCGTACCAGTGTACGTGGTAGGAGTCATCAGCCCGGCCCGGGCGGTTCTTAAGGGGGACTCCATCCCCGAAGTCTGGAAGATTATACACTGATATTTGCTAAAAGTCAATAAAATTTATGGACCTGTTATTATTATATTTTCCAGAGCTTTCCGTGCTCGTTGAACAGGCAGAACGGACGGGATGGCTGATTTTATCGGATTTTTGGGGGTGAGGTCGGAGCCGCCATCGGCCGAGTTCAAAGGCCAGCCGGGAAATTCCGGGTATTGTGATGTCAACCCAACCATAGAATATTAGCGCCTCGGTTGCGGCCAAAGCCTTTGTTTTTCATGGCATCAGAACATGCTGGTTTGGCGGAAAGCTATTTCGGTCCCCAGGCCGCAATACGGTCGGCACTCGCTCCGCCGGCGATGGTGAAACCACTTCCGGCAATAACTTTTATAAACTAGATTAGTCCATAATACTATGCTGTTCCTCAGGTTGTGCACTGTAGTAGCCACAGGTAGGTTCTGATATACCTGCGCGGGTAGAATTAAATAAGTAGACATTCAGTAAAATTTCTTTCAGCACATCTTAGGTATGAAAATCATTACCTCGGTTGACACGTTTCCGTAATTTTGTTATTATCGTAAAAAGAACAGAATGGTCGTGACAAGTAACAAAAGGACAGAGGGATATCATTGAGAAATTTAGGATTATAAAGCATGACTAAAAGACCGGGAATGTATCGGCGTGGATATTGATGCTCAGTGTTCTTGCTATCCATGTTATAGATGAGGCTCTAACCGGTTTTCTGCCTTTTTACAACAAACTGATTCTTGACCAGCGGCAGAAATTTGGTTTTTTCCCCATGCCGACTCTAACCTTCGATATCTGGCTCGGAGGGATACTTCTCTTGTTATGCGTTGCCTTTGCCCTGATTCCCGTAGTTCGACGCGGCGGTAAATTTATTCGCATCGTTTACACCACCATAGGTATACTGATGGTCCTGAATGCGGGTGCGCACTTGATTGGTTCCCTTTATACAGGGAGTTTGCTGCCCGGTTTCTGGAGTTCCCCCTTTTTGTTTATTACAGCCGTGTTTGTAGTTATTCGGGGTGTTATCGGTCGTTATTGGGAATATAATTCTAAAGATAACATTCATCCTCATCACGTATGAATATAACACACTAATTCGGTCCAGTAATCATTTCATTCTGGAGGTAGTATTTTAAAGGAAAAGAAGCCTTTTTTTATTAACTAATGGATAAGTCTCGACTTATGAAAGGGTCGTCATGGTTAGCGGTTATCATTAACCGGATTTAAAAAAGAGATTCATACCTTTTTGTCTTGACTCCCAGTTGTTTTCCGCACTAATTTATCCGCCGATATAGTATTTGTTGGTTTCGCAAGTTCAAAGAGGTGTGTATGTCGCAAAGGCCCGAAATTACCTGGCAATCCATCGTCGGCGCCATCATCGTGTCGGCGGTCGTCTCTATGGCTTACCCTTATATCGTTCTCAAACTCGGCATGGGACCGAATATGAGCGTGATAGCGGCTTTTTTGGGCGCTGTTTTTCTCACCATTACAGCCCGCTCCACCCATGGACGAAACGCTGTTCAGAATAATATTATCCAGTCAGCGGCGACCTCGGCCGTCTCCACCGCCTTCATGTGCGTGGTGGCGGCGGCGTTCGGGTATCTGGCGATGAATGAATCGGTTGATGTTCATCTGACTATTACCCCTTTCCAGATGTTTACCTGGCTTTGCTGTTCGGGCGCTATCGGGGTGTTTATGTCGGCGATGTTCCGTAAATATTTTGTCGATGACCCGGAGATGATTTTCGCCGATGGTGTCGCGGCGGCTGAGACCATTAATGTCCTTGACCAGGGGAAGGCGGCGGGGGAAAGGTTCACCACTCTTGGCATCAGTGCACTGGTCGGAATGGTGATTGCCTTCTTGCGCGACGGTCTCAATTGGATTGGTACGCTCGGGCTGGCGATGCGCTACCGGATAGGAATCGAATGGGGCGTGCTCAATATCGGTACCGGCATGCTGATCGGGTTGAACGTGGGGCTTTCGATGCTGCTGGGGACGGTGGTGGTATGGCTTTTCTCACCGCTGGTCATGGAAAAAGCCGGCATGTTCATTGTACAGAACTCGGTCGCCCCGCAATACTGGCCCCAGGTACAGGAACTTATGAATGTCTCGCAGCTTTCCGATATTCAGCGCGAGTTTCTGTATCAGCACGGCGGCCTTATGGTCAATTACCTCAACGGTTCGCACTTTTCGATTATCATGCTCTGGTTCATGTGGCCGGCGACGGCACTGATGATTTTCGCCGCGATGACCGCCGTGGCTCTTAAATGGCGCTCGATCGTCACGATGTTCCGGGAACTTCGTGCGGCCAAAGTATCGGGACAGGAGCGTGTCGATGTATCACTTCGAACAATCATCATCATGACCACTCTTCTGACAATCCTTATGGCTTTCGTTCAGCAGGTACATTTCCAGATGCCCTGGTGGCAGACGATTGCCTCGGTAATCGCCGGATTTCCGCTTATTCTTGTCGGCGTGCGTGTTCTCGGGGAAACCAACAACGGTCCGGTGTCACTTATGGCTAATACTCTTCAGGCTATTTTCCGCGTCTTCTCGCCTTCGATCAGCCATAACCTTGTCGCGGCCGGTATGGCCGGAAATATCAACTCGCAGGGCGAGGGGTTGATGCAGGTATTCAAAACCGGTAAACTGGTCGGGTCGACACCGCGGGTACTTACCTGGGTGCAGTTCTGGGCGGTACCGATTGGTGCGGCGGCGGTGGCTATCATGTATCCGCTCCTCATCGCCCGGTACGGCCTTGGCGGCGACGGCCTTGCCGCCCCCACCGGACTCAAACTCGCCAATATGGCGGTGCTCATGTCCAAAGGGATATCGGCTTTTCCGCCGGGAGCCCTCTGGTGGACGGTTATTGCAGCCGTTGCCGGTGTCTTTCTCGCTCTTGGCAAAGGGAAATTCAACTGGCACTGGTTGCCAAGTGCGGCCGGTTTCGGTTTTGCCCTGATTCTTCCCGGAACACTCAACCTGCCGATTGCCCTCGGTTCCATACTCGGATGGATCTGGATGAAAGTGGCACGGGAATCTTACGAACGGTATTATGTAACGATAGCCTCGGGATTCATCGGCGGCGAAGCCCTGATAGCCGGATTGATACTCCCGTTGTTGTTCTATTTCGGAGTGTTTTGATTTTATGGGTTAGCGGCCTTACTTGAGGCCGGGGAAAAGCAGTATCAAACCTCCGGCGATAAACTCGACGGCAATGGCGGCAAGAATCAGACCCATCAGGCGCGTGACGTTGTTGAGACCGGTCTGACCCAGTTTACGGCTGATGACGATTGAAAGACGAAGCATTATCCAGGTGATGATTGCGACCGCGATGATACAGAGAATCAGGTAAAGTCTGATACCCTACCCCGGAATACTCTGGGTATAAATAATGATAGTACTCAGGGCCGCCGGCCCGGCCAGAAGAGGGACCGCCAGTGGAACGACCGCCACATTCTCTTTTTCAACGGCTTCTTTAGCTTCTTCGGGGGCCTGTTTACTCGGACTGATTTTAGCGTTAAGCATGGCTATGGCGAGGATAAGTATGAGCAATCCTCCGGCCACACGAAACGAGGCCATGCTTATACCGAAAAATTTTAAAAGGGGACCGCCCACCAGGGAACCGATTATCATCACGACGGCGGCGAAAATTACCGCTATGTTGGCGGTGTGGGCTCTTTCACGTTCGTTCTCATCAGCGGTGATACTGATGAAAATCGGCAGAAGCCCCAGAGGGTCAACAATGACGAGAATAGCCGTAAATATTTCAACGTACTGATGCCACTCAAGCATGGTTAAGTCCTTGTTAATTCCCCCGTGGTGGGTAATCTATGGGCATATTGAAGTTTGTCAAGCAAATAAGGCAACAACTGATATATCCATATATAAAAAGATATCTCGTCGAACCTTTAAAGAGCATCAGTCTGCAAGAACCGTACCTGACAACTGTCTCAGGGTGCCGGGCGATAAGGGTAGTTGCGGTCCCGATTGCCCGATTCAAGTTCCGTGTATTTGATATTATCATAAAAACAAGCAGATAAAAAGGAGCATAAAAACACCGGCCATGAAGGTGCTGAAGAAATTAACAACGTCATTGTCAACGAAGTTCAAGCCGCTGATGAGAGTATTTTTTTGTCCCCGGGTGAAGCGTTTTTCAGTGACTTTACCCGTGAGCGAATTGCGGAATTGCGCCTGCCAGGTGGCTCCGGTGATGGAATCGATTAGCGAACCGAGGAAACCTGCGGAGAAGCTCATGGTCATAGCCAAAAAACTCATTTCCGGCTGTGGGGTGATTTTAACGGCGAGATAACCGGTCAGCACGGTCAGGATGGACCCAGTCAGAGCGGCCGTAGTTCCCAGAAAGGTAATACCTCCCGAGCGACCGGGTTCGACTATCTGCCAG
The DNA here is from genome assembly GCA_964618515.1 of uncultured Ignavibacteriales bacterium. Classification (GTDB taxonomy): domain Bacteria; phylum Zixibacteria; class MSB-5A5; order GN15; family FEB-12; genus JAFGNW01. Next base: position 16,471 of record CAZUAS010000006.1, read on the forward strand.
TTTAAAATATGGCGGGGTTGCTGTCGGGACAGGGTGCCGATTTCGGTAGCCCAGGTATCCGCACAGGCTTCACCCATAGCCGCCAGATAGACAAGATACCAGCCGGTCCATCCGGTTATAATGTAAAGGACAGTGCCGACCACCCCGATACCACCGTTCGCCAGAACCTGTTTATAATCCCGGGAGCCGGTTTTGTCAAAAGCTTCCAGGGCCTGAGCTTTTCGCGATGATTTCAACCGGGATAATAAAGTTGAAGAAACGAAGAAAAAAACAATCGGCAGGCCGAAACTAATCCCGCCGAATCCGAAAACGATGGTTCCGGTCACGACAAGCATCCAGGCGCCCCCTGCCGTAAGTGACCGTGTTAAATATGAAATAACCGCAATAAGGACGGCGAGGCCACTGCCTGTCAGAAGCTGGATATAATTCAGCGATGGTCCCGGAATAGTCGGTAAATTCAATCGTTCTCCTGTTTTTTAATTTGTTCGTCCCATAGTTGCTTGTAAGCGCCGTTCTTCGACAACAGCTCGTCGTGCTTGCCGCTTTCGACTATTTCTCCTTTATCAAGGACAAGAATCTGGTCGGCACCGGCAATGGTGGAGAGCCGGTGTGCAATGACAATGGTGGTACGCTCTTTCATCAACGGTTCCAGAGCCTGCTGAATCAGGGTTTCCACCCGGGAATCGAGCGAGGAGGTGGCTTCGTCAAGAATCAGAATGCGAGGATTTTTCAGAATCGCCCGGGCAATCGACAACCGCTGTTGCTGACCTCCGGATAAGCGCATACCCCGGTCGCCCACCTGGGTATTATAACCATCGGGAAGAGTCGTGATGAAATCATGGATGTAGGCTTTTTTACAAGCCTCGGTAACAGCCGCTTCGGATGCCCAGCGGTTCACGAACTTGAGATTTTCATATATGCTGGTATTGAACATATAGGCTTCCTGGGTGACGATACCGATGAATTTACGAAGGTGGTTTATTTTAATTTTTCTAATATCGACACCGTCAAGCAGTATCGTACCTTCCACGGGGTCGTAAAAGCGACACATCAGGTTTATGATGGTGGTTTTACCGACGCCGCTGGGACCGACAATGGCAACCGTCTCGCCCCGACGCACCTCAAAAGAAATATTTTTAAGAACCGGTTCGTCCGGCTTATAGTAAAAGGTGACCTTCTGAAAAGTAATGTTCCCCTGTGTTTCTTTTATAGTCACGGCGTCAGGAGCATCCTTGATTTCCGGCTGGATATCGAGGAACTCAAAAATACGGTCGATTGACGCCAAAGCTGTCTGAATGACCACATTCAACTGCGCCAGCCGGAAGATGGGCGAAAAGAGGTCTTTTATGTAAGCGTAGAAAGCGACCAGAGAGCCGATTGACAGGGCGCCTTCAATCGTTCGATAACCGCCGTACCAGAGAACCAGGGCGGGTCCCAGCGCCGCAAAGAAACCGGCCGAGGAGTTGGCCAGAGAGCCGAGTATCCCCTGGTCGATGCGCAGGTTTATCAGGTCCTTCCCCTTCTGAACGTATCTTCGTGCCTCGGTTTTCTCTCTGACGTAAGACTGGACAAGCTTGATACCGGTAAAGGTTTCATGGAAGAAATGGAGAATTTCGGCTATTTTTTCCCTGACCTGTTTACTTTTTATCCTGATTTTTTTCCCGAAGTAGGTGATACTGATGGCAAAAAAAGGAAAAACCGTCAATGAGATTAAAGCCAGGCGCCAGTCCAGATAAAAAACGACCGCCAGGATGGCGACTACGGTTAACAAATCGGTCAAAAGGTCCACGAAAGTGGTTGTCATCATGCCCTGTAATGCCTCGACGTCGTTGTTCACCCGTGAGATCATTTCACCCGTTTTGGTTCTTTGATAAAATCCCAGGTGAAGTTTCTGGAGGTGTTGAAAGAGATGACTTCTGATGTCAAAGAGCATGCGTTGACCGACAAAATTATAGAGATAGGCGGTAATGACACTCATCAGTGAGCGTACCAGGTACAGTCCGACCAGGGCTGCGATGATGATATGTAATAAATTAATATTTCTTTCCACGAAGACATCGTCTATCAGGACTTTGATGACTATGGGGTCGACCAGAGTCAGCAGGACGCCGATGCTCATGCAGATGAACACTTCGAATTCGAGCCACCAGTAAGGTTTGAAATAGCCCAGCACTCGTTTTATTTTACTTAACGAAGTCTTGAAATTGTATTCATGCATATTTACCTGATGTCAATAAAGGTCTTTGCAGGAAGTTTTTCGACCATATCATCAATCGTTACCGGTCAGTTTTCCCTGGGTTTTTATTTTTTGTCTAAAATTAATTTTAATAATCGCACGTCATGTTCTATTATTATTTCCGCTTTACCCAGAAGACCCGGTTTCAAGGGGATGGTAGAAGCGCCCAGGTCCACCCAGGGATCCGCAAGCAGAATTTCCGTTTGAAAGGCGACACCCTGGTCGGTCTGGTTCGGTAACGGCGAGATGCGGACAACCGTACCTTCGAAAGTACGATATTTCCGGTGGGGGAAGGCGTTAATGAATATTTTAGCTTCGAGATTAGGTCGCATAAGGGTGATATCCGTCTCGGAGACCCGGGCAATGAAATACATTTCGGTGCAATCGCCGATTTCCATGACCGCCTCGCCGACGTTTACCCTCTTGCCGATGAGCTCATCAAGGTTCGATGTGAGTACTTCGCCGGCAATCGGCGCCACTGCTATTACTTCGTTTAACCTGGCGGCGGCGTGTTCATATTCCTGCCGGGCTAATTCAACCTTGCCTTCCTGTTCCTGGATTTGCAACAGAAATCTTCTCTCCAGAAGGTCGGCGTAGTCTTTAAGGGAAAGGTAGTAAGACTGGGCCAGTTCGTAATCCAGCAGTCTGTCATCGCGGTCCTCGGAACTGGTAAAACCCTTGACATAGAGACTCTCGGCGCGTTCGTATTTTTTTCTGGCGATGTCCGATGCCCGCTTCGCCTGATAAAGATTGGCAAAGGCGGATTGGGTTTCAAAGGATTCGCTTTTTACCAGGTTATGATATTCTTCCTTTATCTGAGCCAGGTCGAATTTTGCCAGCTCGTAACTTTTAGCGGTTTGCTCCAGAGACAGGTTTAATTCGGGATTGGCCAGTTTGAAAAGCGTGTCGCCCGGACGCACGACCTGGCCGGCCTGAACATAAATTTTTTCTATCACTCCATCCAGACCCGCCCTGATTATTTCGTACCTGACGGGTTTAACCTGTCCGAAGGCTTCGATTGTTTTATCCTTGGTGCCGAAGACCACCACAAGGGCGGCGATTACCAGAAGGATGACAATCAGCATCACAATATAGTTAATTAGCCTGAAACGCTGTCGCATTTAATCTTCCATCTGAATAGGTTCTTGAGCAATTTATTGGTTGCAATCACCAGCCGGGCGGCTTTGGCCTCGTCAAGGTCGTTCAGGGAATGTATCTTATCCCAACCGATGGTTGCTGTTTGTTCGGATAGACTCGATAAAGCACGGTATAAATGGACTACTTTGGAAAAGGTCTTCCGTTTGCCGGCGACAAGGAATATTTTCAGGCAGGTAAGGACAAGTTGTCTGGCGGTTATAAGACTGTCGCGGTAATACCCGATGTGAAGCTGACGGTTCAATTGTTCGAAATCATGACGCAGGAAAGTTAATTGGCGACCGATAAAAATTTGTTTTGGTGTTAAGTCCTTGATTTTTTCCCTTAGCGTATTCAAAGAATCATCTTTTTCGTAAAGGATGACCATATCCGTTAGTTTGTGGATATCGAATACGTCGTACCATGAAGTAAAGCCGTTAGCGGAAATGGAAGCAAGGTAGGCATAAGGCAAATAGGCAATTTCCAGCCTTCGGCCTACCGGGCTGGACGATGGCAGGTGATGGTGATAGTAAATATGAGAGGTTTTATTAATCAGGACGACCAGGTGCAGGTCACTTGTCGGCTGTACCCGCTGGGCATCCAGGGAGCCCGATAATCCGACGGCCAGCACCGTATCGTCCCGGGACAATTTCTCGGCAATCAGACGGCCGTCGGCGATATATTGCCGACGCAGGGATTCCAGGTCCGCCGTATCGCCGCTTACCGGTTCAGGCTCTTTCCAAAAGGAAATCTGCAAGTTTCCCTCCGATATCGGCACCGGCCTGAGTGTCATAGGGCCGGAAATATGGGGCTACATTACATTCGAGAAAGAAATATTCGTCCGTGGCATCGCGGTACTGAAGGTCCACACCTGAAAAAATCATCCCCAGAGTTTTGGCCGACCGGACAATTTCCGCTTTTATAGTTGCAGGCAACTCGATCGGTTGCATATATTCAATTTTTTCACTGGCGTCAACGTCCCATTCCTTTTTGGGAAGAGCACAGGCGGCAATCACCCGGTCATCGAGAACAAAAGCGCGGATACTGGTCCCTTCGATATACTCCTGGTAAATCAGGGGTCGTTCCCGCAAGTATTCTCTTTCTTTTTCAAGGGTGTCGGCATATACTCGCCTGACCGGGCCGGTGACGACCGGTTTTTCCACCACGGGATAACGCTCGAGAAATTCTTTCAAAGTAAAGTAGTTGTTGCCGGCAACAAAGGCAGGCACCCGGAAGCCTTTTTCCCTCAACAGGAAATATTGTAATACCTTCAGATGGTGATAATCCCAGGCTTCAAAGGAATTGACCACCAGTTTTTTCTCGCACAGGATTCTGGTTAAAGATATTTTATAAGAATGCACCGCCCGCAGGTAATCCATATAATCGTTGAAACGCTGATAGTAACCCGCCCAGTCTTCCTTGTTGAAATCGGGTGCCGGTAAACTCCATATGGCCGCCAGCTTCCGGATATAAAAAGCGTCCAGTTCGAGAAGGTCACGGTCATCGAAAATAATCTGATTCGATGTTATGGTGCTCCTGACGTTATCCGGGAACAGGCCGAGGTCGATTATTATTGCCGTGCCGCCACGGTCTTCAATCTTAGCTTTCAACAATTGTATGTCGGCATCATTGTACTGACCTAAAAGGCCGATTTTTTTCCCCGCCATGATAATCTCCGTTATCTACCGGTGTTCGCAGCTATATCGATAAGATAATCAGCCAGAGCTGATGAAACACCTAAATTATGTACATTTTCCAAATTATTTATATCGGGCGAGGGGTCAATACCCATCAGCCAGGTAGTGCGGTCGGCATATATACAGGTAACCTCGCCGAATTTTATATCCAGTTCACCGGCGGCTTTAAGGGCGGTGGTGACAACCTCTTCCGGTACTCCGGCCAGAGTTTTTTTTTGCGGTAATTTATCAGTTTCGGGAAACAGCAGAACCTCGTCCATCAAGCGCTTACCCAGGACGATTAACTTATATTTGGTGCCTTCGGGTCGTTTGTACCACAGTTGTAAATCCGCCTGCCCTTTTTTGGGGAAAGACAGCACTTCCCAGTATTTGTATTCATCGAAATTAAGGGGCACGGCTTCATCGTAGCCATCCGGTTTGGTCGTGGCGGTTATGAAATCCGGAACATGGAACGAACGGCCGGCAAGCCGGTGCAAATGGACCGGGTAATGTAGGCGAGAGGCATAAATATGCGGCGGATTGACCAGAGGTTTAAAAATGGCAAGGCTATTTATCAGGGCTATTGTTAAATTAAGGTTCGCCGTTTCATCCGCCGCAAATCTGTTATAACGACCTCTTAACTTCGTCCATAATTCCCGGTCATAGCTGACATGAAAAAAAGGTTCTCGAAGACCCATTTCGTTAAGGAAATAGCAATCACATTCACGAATGTCGAATCCATCGTATATCATCTTTTCCGGTGAAAAAGCGGTTTGCACAACCCGGGGCACCCGGGCTGGATTCAATATCCTGGCTTTATGGCCGTGGTCTTCCAGACGCCGCTTGAGCAAAAGAAGACAGTCGTCGTATTCGTATCCAATTAAACCAAAATTAAACATCATTGAAGGGCGAACGGTTAAACAGACAATATTTTTTTCTTCAGTTCAAACTGTTCCAGAATCATCTGGCTCTGTTCCTCGACGGAATGCATCCCGTCGATGACGACACCCTCGACGGATTTCATCAAGCCCAGCATTTCCGAACGAACCTTGGTCTGGAATTCGAGATAGGCGGCCTCCTTGTCGGTGGCGTTAAGAACGTCGAGACCGGCTTCGTAGTAAGATATTTCCCGGCTGCTGGTGATTCGCTTGAGGGATACTTCGGGAGGGACATCAAGCATGATGACCAGCTCGGGTACGGGTGCGAAAAAGAACAGTCGCCGCAGCCATTCCTTATCGAGTCCCCGGGCTATTCCCTGGGCAATAACCTTGTAGATATACCGGTCACCGATGACAATCTGACCTTTTTTAAGCAGGGGTTTAATCAGGTTTTCCAGGCGGTAGGAAATATCGGCGCTTAAAAGGAAGGTGCGCGATTCCGGTGGAATCCTGACGCTGCCTTCCTGGATCCTTTTTATGAGGTCGCCGATATAGAGTTTCTGGATATAATTGGAGTCCTGCCACTTGGATACCGCGGCCGGCAATCCCCGGGCTTGCAGTTTTTCGTAAAGCAATTTTACCTGGGTCGATTTACCACAACCATCAATACCGTCGATAACAATGAACATGGATACCTCTAAAATGCTGTAATATATTTTTCCTGGCAACCCCGGTCAAGAATCCAGTCATAGTAGGTTAAAAGGTCCTCGCAGTCACTGCAGGTTGCTTCCAGGTTGCCATGGCTGATATAGGCATCCGCCCGGCAACCACCGCCGCACAGATACTTGACCGGGCAGTTCCGGCAGGCTTCGATATCATCTGCGGTCGTCTCGCGGAAATATTGATAGACCGGGGAGTGCGACCACAGGTTGGTCAGTTTATCTTTGTGAATGTTTCCAAGCAAGAATTCCGGACAGCCGTTAAACAGGGAACAGGGAATAACATCGCCGTTATAAGTGACGTGAACGAAAGTCCGGCCGGCGCCGCAGGGCAAACAGCCGACCCGGTTGTCAAGACCTGAAATAAGCGCCTGGTTGTGTTTGCAGCGGACTTTGATATTAGCCTGCCTGGTGTCAAAATCACTGCGGTAAAGCTGATGATACGCCCCTGTCATTTCTTCGCTGGTGGGCATAACGGCTTCGTTCAAACGTGCCGCCCGCCCGGCCAGCTTGACCTTGCCGAATGCCACTTCACGTGCGCCCAGACGTACTCCCAGTTCAACCAGATTCTGAAGGTCATTGATATTGTGTTTGTTTATGACGCAGGCGAAGCGAAATGGCACCTGGTACTTATTTAAAAGCTGGACGCCCTGCATGGTCTTGTCAAACGAACCCTGGCCCCGATTCCAGTCGTTAAGTTCAGCGGTACTGCCGTCAAGGCTTATCTGTACGGCCACAGCCAGGTCGCTCATCTTTTGTGCCAGCTCTTCCGTGAGACTCAGCAGACTGGTCGAAATAGCCGGTTTCAGTTTTTTCTGTTTGTGGATATATTCGAGAATTTCCGGCAAATCTTTCCGGGTCAGCGGGTCGCCGCCGGTCAGGGCAATATTTTCCACACCCAGCTCGGCCATCTGGTCGATAGCCGTAAAAATTTCCTCTATGGTCAAAGAATCCGGTAATTCCTGCCCGGAATCAACGTAACACAGACGACACCGGGTGTCGCATTTGCGGGTTATCTCAAGAAAACCGAAATCAGGTTTAGGTGTTTCGGATGCAACATTATCGGTTTCCCCCAGCATACGTCGTTTATAGAGTTGCTCCGTAAAAGAAACCAGACGAGCGGCCGCCTCGAAGGGATTGATATTCATTTTTTCGGCGATGAGCTGGACGAGCTTCTCTTCATCTCGTTCCTTATCCATCATCTCAATGATAAGAGCGCCTTTGTCGTCGGTTACGAATTTTCCCCCCCAGTACGGGTTAATAAAAATATGAACACCATCTTTGATATGGTGTATTCTTTTGGCGGGAAGTGGTTCCAATGGTGCCATAATTACAGCCCCCAGTCTTTGATGTCTAGTACTTGCTCGGGAGCAACGCCGATTTCCAGGAGCGTATAACAGGCAAAGTCCTTTGCCGCCCGGGCACACTCCAGAGCTTTGGATTCATCGATTTCTTCAATATTTAAAATTTGCTGAAATAGTAAAAAGTCGGCGGGGGAAAGATATTTTTCCGCCGCTTCGATTAGGGTCGTCGGGTCATATTCAGGATTGTCACGAATTACCATATCGACCGCCTTGATGGCCGCTTCTCGCGCCATGAGGACGGCGTTCTTATAATCGTTGTTTTTATAGAGAGCCACGGCGTCATCAAGAGCGGAAACCGCCCCGTGAAGGCTTTCCCCGATAAAGACCCTGGCGGGGATATGCTTTTCGGAGGCTTCGATAAGATTGGTACCGATTCTATCCTTCTCCCACATCACCCGGCCGCATCGGAAGGCTTCCAGTGATTTGTAGGATACCATGTCCGAATAGCCGTGCTCGACCAGGAAAGTCGCCACGGAGAGGGGAAATTTGCCCATCTCCACGGGATGTTTGACTTCTCTCCAGCCTTCATCGAGAAAATGGTGTTCAATCACACCGTCGTTACGGTCAGTAATGACTACCAGATAGATTTTATCGTTATCGGAGCCTTTTCCCAGAGCCAGGGGACCGCTCAGGATAACAGCCAGAATCGACGGGTCTTCCCGAAGTCCTTCGGCAATAAGTTTAGCCTGCTCGAAGAGATTATTTTGCTGTTTGTCAGTGGAATCCATTATATCTCACTATTCTGTCGGAAACCCCTCTTTTTGATAATATACCGCCCACAAGCGCTATGGTATCCAGGATTGCCCGGTAAGCTTTTTCTTGGTCAGAATCCCCGATATTCATGATAGTTTCGTAAGAGGTGCTTTCTGTTTTACTGAAAATTTTCGTAATAGCCCGGTATTCCTGCTTTTCTTTGGCCACCCCGAGGCGGTCGCGCACCAGCAAAAGCAGGCGCGAAGATAAACTTATTAATCTTCGGGCGGTCAATGCGACGGTTCGGTTTTGTTTTTCTTCAAGAGCCTGTCTAAGCTTTTTTAAAAGTCCGTTTATGTCATTTATCTTCCGGCCAATCAAAAGCCTGCCCGGTACGGAATGGCGACAGGCATGCACAACCCGGTCACCCTGGTCTTCCTTTTGAAAGAGAATACGCCCGTTTTTAAACTGTTCGATGGTGCTGCAACTTATCGCATCACTGTAAGCCCGCTCTATTTTTTCCTCGATCAAAGCCAGGGGAAGAAAACCAAATTCCGTACGGCGGGGAACTTGCGCAAATTTGGGGAGCAGATAACGGTAAAAGACACCCCGGTTGTTTTTAGTGATGAACAGAATATCCAGATCGCCGTCAGGGTTGGGTTTGCCCCAGGCTGCAGAACCGGTCAGAAAGGCGGCTAAAATGTCGGGATTTTCTTTGAAACCGGTGGCTAATTCCGTAGCCTCGGCAAGGAATGTTTGTCTTAGAAGTTCCTGTTCGGGGGTGTACTGCACGAAGAATCTCCAAGGTATACATGTTAAGGAAGAGAGAAATAAGATTCTCTCTTCCTTATAATCATAGATTTCGATAGATTCATCCTTTTACCCGTCATGAATAAAAGGATGGCCACCTAATACCTTCTACATATACAGATAATCGTTGTCCGGCGGCGGCGGAATAATCGGTTTCTTCTTAATGGGCCACTCAATGATGGTCGGACCCTTGTTGCAGAACATTGCCATGAAGTTTCACCTCCTTTCAATCAGGTGAGGTTGAGGACATATAAATTAGGATGATTAATCGAAAGTTGCCTTTCGATTTTTTGAGATTCTAAGTAAAAATGTTAAGAATGCCACCATTTCAACCTGTTAATTCACACGGTAAATATATTTTATAAGCACATAAAAGTCAAGTCCAAAAATGACATAGCGTTCTTCGAGATATCGTCTTGTTTTTTTAATTGAGTTATCATTGATAAAAAAATAAATTAAAAAGGTAATCGTCAGGCAACGCATTTTCATGTTGCAAAATAAGTTATACCCTATTGTTATATAAGGAAATAATATGGAGATGAATGCAAATATTTCTTCAACATTAACTGATAAACAGTATGCGAGTCTGGGACAGCGGTTCCTTGCTTTGATAATTGATTTTCTTCTGTTAAGCGTGGTGTTTTTCCCCGTTACCAGAATTGTCAAGGGTGTCTGGATTATGAGCAGTGAAGACCATCGCTGGGATTACGGATGGCTGGTGACTGACCCGCTATGTATGGTGTATCTTGTTGTCATAGTCATTTATTTTGTGGTGCTGGAAGGAGTTCTTGGCGCCACTGCCGGTAAAGGGCTGATGCACCTGCGGGTCGTAATGAGGGAGGGTGGATATCCGGGTGTGAAACGTGCCCTGGTGAGAAATCTGCTTCGTTTTGTCGACGCCCTGCCGGCTTTCAATATCCTGGGTGTGATTTTAATATTGTCATCGCCTGAAAAAGCCCGTTTTGGCGACCGGGTCGCCGATACCAGAGTGCTAAGGTTAAGGTGATTGTTTTTTAAAAGCACGTCTGAAAATCCGTTTGACTTCAAACCGACAGCCGGCCTATCTTAACCTGATTTCTTTTTTTAAATGAGGAGCGGTTTAACTTTCTGACAGCATTGGTGTGTGATATGAGGCAGATGCTTAAAACCGTCATAGAAAAGGTACTGGTGGTGCCCAGTATAAAACTAGCCCGCTTGTGGCCCGTGCTTCCCCTGGTTGCTCTGGTACGCCTGTTGAATGGAATTCAGATGAGTCCCCGGCAGCTGCATTATATCATGAAAACCATAACCGGTAAAAGCCCGTGCCGGCTCCTGATATTCGGGTTGGGGAATGATTCCATTTTCTGGTCGCTTATCAACCGGGGAGGGAAGACCTTATTTCTTGAGGATAATCCGGTATGGTTCGAAAAAATAACCGGAAGGTCGCCCGGGATTAACGCCTGCCTGGTGGATTATGCAACCAGAAGAAAAGACTGGAAGGAGCTTCTTGAAACGCCCGCGCGTCTGGAGTTTTCGTTGCCGCCGATGGTCGGCGGACAGGACTGGGACATTATCGTGGTCGATGCTCCCGCCGGCTATGACGACAACACCCCGGGAAGAATGAAAAGTATCTACATGGCCTCTAAGCTGGTAAAAAAATCCGGCGATGTCTTCGTTCATGACTGCAACCGCGAGATTGAAGATATCTACTGCAATAACTTTCTTAGAAAAGATAATCTAAAGAGAGAAATAAAGGCCCGCATCGGAAACCTGCGGCATTATCATATTGCCGATAGTTAAGTTTTCTCGGACTATTCAAGGAGGTGTTCTTTTGTAGCTGTACGCAGCCGGCCGTAAATCAGCCAATCAGTTTTTTAACCGTACTCAGGATGGTATCGCGGTCCACCGGTTTTTCAAGATATCCGGCCGGCGCCGGAAAAGCCTTTACGCGGGCAATAAAATTTTTCAGGTCGGCGGGAGCGCCGGTCAAAAAGACCACCGGGATTTTCATGGTTTTGGGCGATTTTATGAGCTTGTGGTACATCTTCACTCCCGATTCACCGGGCATGGAAAGGTCCAGAGTAATTAAATCGGGTTGCCGGGATTCGGCTTTGGCGAAACCATCCGCACCGTCACCGGCGGAAATGACGTTATAGCCGTTCTCATTAAAAAAAACGGTCAGCCATTCGACCAGGTCTTTTTCGTCCTCAACTATCAAAATTGTTTTTTTAGCGGTCATAGTCTGGTGACCTCCTTTATCAGTCAAAAAAAATTTTCAAATCACTTCTTTTTGTTTAGCATTTCTTTAAGGCGTTTCAGGGTGTCGGGGTCAGCCTCATCAATCAGGTTTTTAAGTTCGTTCTGCAGTTTAACCTGGTTAGCCAGTTTTTTTTCTTCGCCGCTGCTTTCTATATTAAGAAGCCCCTTCACAGCCGCAACATAGGATTCCGGTTTGACCGGTTTTTCAAGATATATCCCCGGTCCCGACATGGTCAGCTCCTTGAGGTCGGCTTTACCCAGGTCATCGCGGGCGTGCCCGGTAACTATTATAATCGGGATTTTCGCCCAAGCTTTGTTTTTTACCAGCTCACGATGGAATTTCGCTCCGGATTTTTTGGGCATGACCAGGTCCAGGGAAATCAAATCCGGGGTTTGTTTTTTAACCGCTTCCAGAGCCTCGAAACCGTCGGCCGCCGTCCGCACTTGAAAACCGGCCTCGGTCAGAGCCAGAGTGAGAAAGTTTCTGACATCTTCTTCATCGTCAACAACCAGAATGGTTTTTTCAGCCGGGTTGGCCATACAGTCACTCCTTTTTATAATTTATCGGTCACTTTCTTTGTAAAGCATCTCCAGGCGTTTTTTGGGGAATTCCATGCGAAAACGGGAACCCTTGCCTTTCTGAGATTCCACTACTATTTTACCGCCGTGTTCCTGGACCAGTTTGCGGGTCGTTAAAAGCCCCAGGCCGGTGCCGCCGCCGCCCTTGGTGGTAAAAAAGGTGGTGAATATTTTCTTTTTAATTTCATAGTCCATGCCGCTGCCGTTATCGGCAACCTCGAAGATAAGTTTCCCCTTCTCATACCGGGTGGTAATAACCACCTGCGAACCTTTTTGCCCGCTCATCTGACAGGCATCGATGGCGTTCGAAACCAGATTGGTCAGGCAGGTATGAATAGCGTCCGGGTCAAGGGGGACAGAGGCGATTTTCGGTTTCAGATTAGCCTTCAATTCGATCCCCGACATGGCGGCGATATCCCTGTACAGGTCGATAATCTCATTGACGAGGTCATTCGGGTTGGTCATTTTCAACTGCGGCAGACGGCCTTTGGAGAAACTGAGAAAATCTTTGACTAGAGTAGTGGTTTTATCAAAATTCCGGTCGAGCATATCGCTGCCGCGGTCGATAAGCGAGCGGTCGTCTTTTTTTAGACCGAGGCTGATCATGTACTTGCCGCCTTCGAGACCCATCAGTATATTTTTAATGCTGTGCGCCAGACCGGCCACGGTCTGCCCCACCGCCGCCAGGCGCTCGGCTTCCAGAACTTCCTTTTCCAGTTTTTTAATCCTGGTGACGTCGGTGGATATTTCGATGACATGCGTCGCCGGTTCATTGCCCCGTACCAGGGGCGAGGTGGTGACCACATATTCGATATTCTGTCCAATTTTGTCGATGCCTTTTTGCTCGGACTGGTGTATTTTTTTATCCCGAAAAGTCTTTGCGGCCGGACAGCGGGGACACTTTTTATCGCGGCGCTTGTAAACCCGGTAGCAATATTGTCCCAGCACATCACCGAAACTTTCACGAAAGCTTTCATTCGCCCGGACGATACGGTATTCGTCGTCAATAACGGTAATGTAACAGGGAACCCGGTCAAAAAGAACGTTATACTCCTGCTGCCAGAGGTTGGTGTCGGTGACTACAGATGTAATTTCCACGATGAAATCGACCGGCCCGTCGGGTGTAAGGCGAATCGGGGCGCTCTGAATGACATGATGAGACCAGCGGCCGTTTTTGTCGGCGACCACGGTGTCCGTCACCCGGGTCCGGCCGTCTTTGAAAATTTCCTTATGGGAACAGACCGAGCACGGTTTATCCTGCTTCTTATAGACGCTGAAACACTTGCGGTCATGCCAATCGCCGAAGTAAGCCCGGAAATTATCATTGGCTTCGATGATATTATAGTCGCGGTCGATGATGGCGACATTGAAAGGCACCTGCTGGAAAAACTGGTCATAGAGCAACTGCCTCAGAGCCCGGGTTTTATTGTTTTTGCGCTCCGTCATTTTTTACTTTCTGGTTTTGGCACTGTCACCGGCGGCGGTCAGTTCCTTGACAGTTTTCAAAAAGGCTTCGACCACGATCGGTTTTTCAATATATTGCTCCGGCGGGGCAATAGATGTATCCGGAACATAGGCACGGAAATCAAATTCCCCGAGGTGTATCGCTCCGCTGACGATTACTACCGGTATTCCGCGTAAAAGATCGTTTTTTTTTAGCCGGATGTAAAAGGAAATTCCGGATTCGCGTGGCATCATGATATCCAGGCAAATCAGGTCGGGCCGGACCTCTTTAGCGGTTTCGAAGGCTTTCCTGGCGTCGTCGCTGAGGAAAGTTCGATAGCCTTCGGCTTCCAGCACCGTCTTCAAATATTCCCCGACATCGGGTTCATCCTCGACGATAAGTACTTTCTTATCCATAGGTTCGTTTCTTTAATTCGATGATTTCTGAGGCGGCAGAATCACCGGTTTCAACGAGCGTTCGGTCCGGCCGTATTTGAGCAGTTCCAGGCGTTCCTGAGGAGGAGTAACATTATGGCAGGCCGGGCACAGGCCAAGGTCGGGTTTGTCCGCCAGCTCGGCCGCTTTCTTTACATGGCAGGGGACACACAGGGTGTGCATGGCGTCGGTGTAGGCGACCGCCAGATAACCGTCAACCTTGACAGGAGAGTTTTCGACGAACAAATCAAGATGACAGGCTTCGCATTTTTTAGCCGTTTCCATGCGGCGCTGTTGCCCGGAGGGATGACATTCGCGGCAGGGAATGGCGGCTCCGGAGGCGGACGAATGCCAGTCATGATTGAATATGTCGGTCGGGGTGAACATCTTCTTATGGCATTCCCAGCACCCGCTGTTTTTATCGAGGGGAATATTCATGTGATGACAGGTGGCACAACCCTGCTCGTTTTTGGTAATTTCGGTATGTAGGAGATGTTTGAAAGTGACGCCGTAGTTGTTGAGGTTGCCGTCGACAAAAAGGGTGTCGCCGCCGCGAGCGCGTACAACCGGGATGGTTTCGGCGCCCTCACTGTGAATTTGGGTGTCCGGGATAAGGGCAAAGCCGATGGCGAAACTGAAAACAAAAGCCAGGGAATAACGGGTCCCGGCCGCCATCAGGGGCGAACCCAGCCAGGCTCCGGAGGCCCGGTCGAAAGCCGCCGGGGCAAAGGGGTCGGCTTCGGGGTGTCGGGGACGTTCCTCCCAGATATGAAATTTTTCGATGGCGAACATGAAAACAAGAACCGCACCGGATACCACGCCCATACTGACGACGATTTCCATCCAGGAAGGAAGGTATATATCACCGGTGGCGCGGATCATGGTTAAACCACCGACATTGATGCGGTTAAACACCATGCCGAAAACAACCATGATTGAACCTACCCACTGCCATTTATGATTGTAGCGTAACTTCGGAATTGCAAATATGACGATAGGTAAAATAGTGGAGACCAGCATTTCGGTGATAAACAAGCCGGATTCCCAGCTGCCTGAAAAAATCAGACCCAATTCCCCCGAAAAAGCGATATCACCTATTCGCAACACGAAATAGATTCCCAGCACCCATACTGCGATTTTCGCCAGGCGGGCGATACGGTCGGTTTCCGAGTCTTTCAGGTACAGCCAGTGGGACACCAGGCTTTCAAAAATTACCATCATAAAACCAAGAGCTACCGCGGAAACGAAAAAGTGAATCGGCAGTATGTTTGAATACCAGAGCGGATGCAGTTTGAAGGGCATGATGAGGAACAGTGAGCCCAGCGAAGACTGGTGTAAAGTGGAAAGCATAATGCCGAGTAAAATCAGCGGGAAGCGGAATTTCATCAAGAAATTGCGAATTCTGGCATAGCGGCTGAACTCTTCCAGCGGCACAGGGCTGAATTCCAAAAGCAGAACCGTGGTATAAAGCATTACACACCAGCCGACTTCAAACAGGGGCGAATGCGGGTTCCAGAAAATTATCATGTGCCAGATATTCCAGGGCAATCCGAGGTCGAAAAGCAGGCCGACCACGACCGCCACATACCCCAAAAAGGCTGTCAGGACGGCGGGTTTAACGAAAGGATGGAATTCTTCCCGGCGCATCACATAAAACAGGGCGGTGATGACGAAACCGCCGGCGGCAAGAGACACACCACTTAAAACATCGAAACCAATCCAGAGACCCCAGGGAGTGGCATCGCTCAGGTTGGTGGTGGCGCCCAGACCGAAGATGAACCGGGTGATGCCGACAGCCGAAGCCAGTCCGAGAATAAACCACAAAAAAGTCTTGGTCGTCTGTACTCTATTCATGGATACCTTCCTTGTTCTCGTCTTTGCCGACGTTCATCCGCCGACGGATTACCCAGTTGATGCCATACATCACTGCACCCATTCCGACAAAGGCGAAGGGGACGGCGTTCATGGCCGGGGCGGTGGTGCGGGAAAGTGCCCGGGGACCAAGGTCCGGCTGGTAGGCCAGGAAACCCAGGTCAATGTCCGAGATATAAAGAACCGAGGTGCCGCCGATTTCATGTTCACCCCAGACTTTGTTGATATATAAATCCGGCTGTTCCTTGATACGCTGGTGAGCCAGTCTGAGAAGCTCCTCGCGGTCGCCGAAAATAGTCGCCTGTTTCGGACAGGCTTCGGTACAGGCGGGCTGACGGCCCTCGGTAAGGCGCTGGTAGCACATGATGCACTTACGGATATAGGGAACGTTTTGATCCCAGTCGTAACGGGGGATTCCATACGGACAGGCCATCATGCAGTAACGGCAACCAAGACACTTGTCGTTATCATAGATAACCGCACCTTCAACCGTCTTATGCAGAGCACCGACAGGACAGGCCGAAACGCAGGCCGGGTCGATACAGTGACGGCACTGCTTGCGGACATAATGGTTGTCAGGCAAGGATAATATGGAAGTCCAGTTTTGAGCCGACAGGCCGTCCATCTTCTGCCACTCCCGGGGAACATCCATCTTTAGATTATTCTCTTTTTTGCAGGCTGCCACACACTCCAGACAGCCGATACATTTGGTAATATCCGTCAGAATAGCCACACTCATACCGGCTCTCCTTTCTTGTTAAGCGTAATACATATTTTTTCATCCGTGTCAGGGGGAAACTTCCAGGCCAGATTGGCAATAAACTGAGAAAGCGGCATCAGCACGCAATGAGCTATTTTGGTAAAGGGTATCAGAACAAAAATAAGTTCCGCGGCGAGAATATGCACCAGCATGAAAAACTGGTAAGTTCGGGGACCCACACCCATATGAGCACAGATGAAACCGGTCACGAAAGGTATTAAAAGTACGACGGGCCACAGGTAATCCTGTTTACGGCTCAGGAAGCTCGACGACCGGCTGGCCGCCCGACCGATTATCAAAGCCAAAGCGGAGACGATTGTCAGCACCGTCAGACCATAAGCCCATTGATAGGGTAAAGTAGGGATTCCAAACCCGAGGTCGTCTTTCCACAGTAACACATGAGCGTAAAGAAATACGGGTACCACTAAAAGCCCGATATGGAAAAGAATGGAGAAAACGGAATAGACCGGACGGTTTTTGAAAACCTGCCTTACGGGAAACAGCCAGGTCAAAGAGCGCAGTGTGATTTGTTTCCAGGGCAAGGTTTTATCCCCGGCACGACGATAAGCTCGGTAGGCTTCATAAAGGTCCAGGACGAAAATTCGAACCAGCCCCAGCACCATGATGGCAAAGGTAAGGCGGAACAGGGGTCCTTTCGAGAAATCCAGAAGTTGCTCCATAGGTTACTCCTTTTCCATCTTTTCAGATTCGTCTGGGGTTTTGACTTTCAGTGCATCATCGAAAATAATGGCTTTATAAATGAGGTCATGCAGGCCGACCACTTCACAATCAATACCCTGGTCTTCGACCAGTTCCCGAAGTTGTTTTTTACAATTGGCACAGGGGGCAACAAGATATTTACAGCCGGTAGCTCGAATCTGATCGGCTTTTAATTTTCCGCCGATAGTCGTGCGGTAGGGGCGGATTTCATCGATTGACACCGTTCCCCCGCCGCCGCCGCAACAGATGTTGTCCTGTCCCGAAGGAGTCATTTCGACATAGTTTTTGCAGAACGCTTTTAAAATTTCGCGGGGTTTATCGATTATCCAGCCCTGGCGGGCAATATTACAGGGGTCATGGTAGGTTACCACCTCGGTGACGACATTGGGGTCAAGTTTCAGACGGCCGTTTTTGAAGACCTCCCAGGTGTATTCCATGATGTTTATGACCGGGTAGGCGTCTTTCCCGCCGCAATAAGTCGGCAGGAAATATTTGGCCGAACGGGAGGCATGGCCGCATTCGCCGATGAGAACTTTTTTTCCTTTCAGGCGGCGTGTTTCGGCATCGATTTTTTTGACTATCCGCTCCAGCATCCGGTCACTGTAAAAAAGACCATAGTTAATGCCGTCGAAATATCCGGTGCCGGTAGTCCAGGAATCGCCGGTGGCGGTGAAGACGGCGGCAATACCCATAAGTGTCTCGGCTTCCATCAGGAAATCACTGACCGCCGGAAAAAAAACATATTCCGAACCTTCTACATCTATAGGGAATTTTATCGTTACCCCTTTTTCCTCGAACATGTCTTCCTCGAGAAATTGTAGGGTATCCACCAGTGCGGGGACGGGAATCGCCGAAGTATTGCCGGTGGCGCCTTCAAGCTGTTCCCGGGTGCTGACCACCAGCGCCCTGGGGGCGATGCCTATTTCAGCCAGGATGTAACGGCCCAGATGAGTAATAAGGCCGTGGTCAATACCGGAAGGACAGTCGCGGTTACATCGCCGGCAGGCGGTACAGTTCCAGAAACTTTCCGCCATTTCCTCGATTTTTTCGTCGGTCAACCATCCCTTGCCAGAAAGCCGGCCTTTGAGCATACCGCCGACTGTGAAGTGGCGACGGTAGACGCTTAAAAGAAGTTCCGAGCGATAGCAAGGGATGTCTTTCTCATCACCGGTGGCCTGGTACACCTGACAGGTAACGGCACACCGTGAGCACTTGGCACTTACGCGAATAAAATGTTCCAGCGCCAGCCGGTAGTTGGAATGTTTTAAAATAGCGGCAAAAGCTTCCAGAAACCGTCGGGGTCGGTCGTTTGTATCATAATCTTCGACATGGTAACGAACGTGAAGCTTCTGCTTCTCGTTTACCTCTGGTTTCCTAAGGGATTTGAAAGCTTTTTCTCTTTCTTCAAGTGTTATTTTTTTTGTTCTCATAAGCTTTCGACTAAATAATCAGTTATTTTTTTCTTGTTATATTACCAGCTTTCGCGGGAGGCATTTTTTGTATGACCTTCCACCGGGAAACGCAAAATAGGTATTTTATCATTGGCAGGCGACTCCCTGGGTATATATTCCAAAGTGGGTCGAATTAATTCAATACCATATTCCCGGCAGAGTTGAGCTATTTTTTCATCCCCTGGAAAGACAAAAACCCGGGCATGGTAACCGGTTCGGGTGCAATAATTGAATTCACGTATCTCCTGGTCGGTGCGGTAGGTATGAGCGCCGCAACAGAGGGCGACTTTGACCGGCTTTCCGCACACCGGGCAGACAATCTCGGCAATCAGGTCAATAAGCAAGGCATCGGTGCAGGGTCCTTTTTTTACTTCGTAGCCGTTCTGTTCAAAATAGGCTTTAGCCCAGTTGACCAGATCACATAAAGCCAGATTGTGGGTTTCGGAAGAAGCATCGGGATAATTATCAGGTGGTGTCAGTTTACCGGACAGGTAATTTTCCAGAGCTCTGTTAGCCGAGCCGCTGATATCGGGAATGACTGTTATATTAATTGTCGATAAGAGGTCGAAATAGAAGCCCTCGATGCCGTTACAAAGTAAAATGTCAACATCATGGACTTTCAGGAGCCGGACCCTTCGATAACCATCAGAACCACTGCAGGTTACGGTCTTGCGGGAAATGACCTGGCGGTTGCTGACCGCCGAGATAACAAAAATGGTGGCGGCTTCAAAACAGGGAGCAACCCGATTTTTTAATATGGGAATTGCAACATTTATATTCATAATTACTATTTGTTGCACACATCATGCCAAACCCTTGAAAATCTTTTATCCTATTGTACTATTATAAGATATGGCGAAACATGAATTATGATATATTGCAACAAGTGCAACAATAAAAGATTAAATGCAACAAAATTAGGTTGCAATTAAGTAAATCTGCAACGTTAGCGATTAAATAAGTGATTTAGTGTCGATATTATAGCGCTTGAGCTTGCGCCATAAGGTGGTGCGATGAATACCCATTAAAAGGGCGGCTTCGGTTATATTTCCACCGCTTTGCTTGAGAGCCGAGATGATACGGGTGTGTTCATCGATTTTTTGAGCTATCGGGGTATAGTCCGATTTAGTTACCGAAGAAGGCTCAAGATCGGTTTTGATAAGTTCAGTGGGCAGGTGTTCTTTCTGGATGATGCTTTCTTTACAGACTACAAAGGCGTATTCGATGATGTTTTCCAGTTCCCTTATATTGCCGGGAAATTCGTGTCTCATGATGATATTCATGACCTCCGGACTGACGCTGATTATCTTACGCCCCTTGCGGGCATTAAAACGCCGGATGAAATGGTCCACCAAATAAGGGATATCTTCACGGCGTTGTTTAAGCGGCGGCAGTTCGAATTTAACCACTGCCAGACGGAAATAGAGGTCCTCGCGAAACCTGCCCTGAGCCACCTGTTGCTTCAGGTCCCGGTTGGTGGCGGCGACGATGCGGATATCCGCTTTAACCGGCGAGGTTCCTCCGACCGGTTCATATTCCCGTTGCTGTAGCAGTCTCAGCAATTTGACCTGGGTGGAAAGGGGCAGGTCGCCGATTTCGTCGAAAAATACGGTACCACCTTCGGCAGTGGCCAGTTTCCCCGGTTTGTCCTGTTTGGCATCGGTGAAGGCGCCTTTTTTGTAACCAAATAGTTCCGATTCAAAAAGCTGGTGAGGCAGGGTTCCGCAGTTGATTACCAGGTAGGGCTGGTTCTTGCGGGAACTCAAGTTGTGAATAGCGCGAGCAAATAATTCTTTGCCGGAACCGGAAGGTCCCTGAATCAGCACGGTGCTTTCGCTTTCCGCTATATCCGGGAGGATGGCGAATAACTTGTGAATTTTCGGGCTCTTGGAAATTATATCCTCAACTGAATATTTCTGGTCAAGCTCTTTGCGAAGGTGCTCGATGGCGGAAAGGTCGCGGAAGGTTTCCACCGCTCCCAGGATGTTACCGTTTTCATCCCTGAGGATAGCGGTCGAAATGCTGATAGGTATTTTTTCACCCCGGTTATTGATGATATTGACCGGTCGGTCGATGGCTTCGGTGCCGGTTTTCAGGGTTTTCTGAAGCGGGCAGTCTTCGCAGATATCGGAATGAAAAATATCCGAGCAGTGTTTTCCGATTGCTTTAGAGGCCGGGATACCGGTAATTTTTTCCGCCGCCCGGTTAAAACTGGTTATAATGCGCCGGCTGTCAACCGTAAAAACACCGTCGGCAATCGAGCTCAGGATAACTTTGAAAAATTGCAGGTTTTCCGGTTTTTCATCCATAACTTTTGTCAGCCGCCTACCCTTTTAATTTTCTTAAACCTGTTATCAAGGGAACATAACCGGTAACCGCCGAAGAGTCAAGTAGCATGAGTTTGAAGCCTTTCTTAGTATGGCTGGTAATTTCAAGTTCTCCCGCAGTTCATAACGCCGCCATGACCCTGGCAGGCATGGTCGGCAACCGGTTCCTTCAGGATTTGGTTTTTCAGATTGTCGATAAGCTGTTTGACCCTGTTATCACGGTGTCATAAAGGGTAAAACAAGGAGATGAGCCGAAATGTTCACGCACACTATCTTCCAGCCCGGCGGTTACCCGAGTGGGTATGCAAGCCAGCATGGCCGGCCTCCTTTCCTTTAAGATTAATTATCAGGGCACGATTGTAAAGGACCGCCTCGACAATCCTTTTACGGGCGATATATAAAAGCCGCTGGACGGTGCCTCGTGAAACGCCCATCCGCCGCCCCGCTTCTTCCTGTTCGAGCCGTTCAAAATCACATAACCGCAAGGCTTCGAACTGGTCGAGGTCGAGGACAGTGCGGTCAAGCGCCGTCAGTGGAAATCCCTGCGGTTTATAAACCCGGTTTGCCGGGTAACGACGGCAGCACCTTTTACATTTCGGACGTCCCATAATTATTTAATTTTGTGCATATGCACAATATTATTATCGGTCTTTTCGTAGCTTTTGTCAAGCCCCAATTTTTTTTAGGTTACCGGCAAGACGGCAAAATGTTTCCTGTGGTTTTCTTTACTATGTTGACCTGAGCCGGTATTCTAAACTTGATAACTATAATCCGGGTCCGGGTAAACCCTGCCTATTTTGGCGTTAGCCGAAAGCCTGTTATATCAGCCGGTCGTATCAGGTTCAATTGATGGTTATATAATAAAAAAAGCCCTCACTGAAACGAGGGCTTTTTCAACGATTTAAACGACATTCATTAACGGGCTTCCAGCGTCATCGGGTCACGCAGAGGGAGGATGGTAATATCTCCGAAATCGGAAAACCGTTCAGGGTGTTTGTCCGAACCCAGTTTTACTTCGTCCGGGTTGCCGACAATCAGAAACACAAGTTTGTCCGGATGCAGATACTTCTGAGCAACAGCGAGGACGTCATCCGGAGTTACGGCTTCCATATTTTTGGTGTACTTCTGCCAGTAATCGTCTGGGCGACCGGTGTACCGGTCGTCGGCGAACGTATTGACGATGCTGTTTTTATTGCTGAAGGGATTGACCACGTTGCTGATGAAGCTGGCTTTAGCGTTGCTGACTATTTCCGGTTCGCATTTTTCAGTGCGGATGCGTTTGATTTCATCGACAATCAATCTGGTGCCGAACGCGGCGGTGGCATGCTTGGTCTGAAACCAGGCCCGGAAGGTGCCGGGGTAAAGAACCGGACGGCTAAAAGCACTGCCGACATTGTATGCCAGGCCCTCGTCGGAACGCACGCGACGGACAATCTGTGAAGAAAAGCCCCCGCCGCCCAAAATATCGTTCATGACCATGAGAGCATACTGGTCGGGAATATCCCGCTTGACCCCGAGGTGACCGACGCTGATTCGTGACTGGTTGACATCATCTTTCTTAATCATGTAAACGCCGGGTTTAGGGTCGGGTATCTGGTCGGGGATGGGCGGAAGTTGTAACTGCCGGTCGGGCCAGTCACCGAGTAGGTCGTTGAGTTTGGTCAGAATAGTTTCGGTTTTAAAATCCCCGGATACGGCAAAAATGAAATTTTTGGGGAAGAAATATTTTTCGTGAAAAGCAATCAGGTCTTCGCGGGTGATTGCCCTGATGGATTGTTCCGTGCGGCGGAAGGGAATCGTGCAGGGATGGTCGCCGTACATAAGGAATGCCCATTCGCGTTCTTCGATGTCGGAAGTCGAGGCGTTACGCTGGGATAATTCCGAAAGAATATCCGTTCGGTAACGTTCCAAAGCGTCCTGGTCGAACACCGGGTAACGCAGAACTTTCTTGAGTAAGGCCAGACTTTCATCGATATCTTTGGACAGGCAGAAGAGCCGGACGGAACCGCGGGTATCACTGATATTAACGGAGATTTCTCCGGCCAGGAAAGCCAGCCGTTCATCAAGTTCTCGCGCCGTCATTCCTTCAACACCACCGTTGCGCATCAGATAACCGGTCATGTCGGCCAGACCGGCTTTCGCCACCGGTTCGTAAATGGAGCCGGTGCGTACCAGGACCGTCAATTCAAAAATAGGTACTTCGGGATTCTCGATGATATAGGCGGTCGCGCCGCACTTTAAAAGGTGGCGGTATTTTTCCGGTTGAGGGGGCTGGTATTTCAATTCCTGGAATATTAACTGGTCGGGATGGTCAACTATTTTATCCCCGGCTGCTAGTGGTACGGATACTATTACGACAGCCAACGCCGGGATTGTAACCAGCGCCGCCGCCCGACTGAAAAACCATTTGGATATATTTTTCATATTCATTCTCCTTTGGCGTGTGCCTTAGTTGCCCTCGGCGGCTTTGAGTTCTTTAAGATGGTCATTGGCGATTTTAAGCAGTTTTTCCATCTGCGCTTTTTCTTCGGGGTCTTCAACCCTGTCCATCTGCATGGAGAACATGCCGATTAACTGTTCCAGGCGGGCGGCGTCTTTCATGGTTTTAATCATCTGTACTGCCTGGGCAAACTGCGGGTCTTCGCCGCTTTCGCCTTTACCTTCAGGGCTGGTCTTGCTGTTGATGATAAGGATATTCCGCTGGTCTCTGGCAAAATAGGTATTAGCCACGCGCAGGATATCGTCCGCGGTAACCAGGTCGCACATTTTCGGATTGTTGTTGACTTCCGTCCAGTCGCCGTACGCGGCATTGCTCCCGAGCAAGAAGACAATTCCCATACCGGACATAATGTCCATAAAGCGTATCTTCTGAACCCGTAGCTGGTTTTTTACTTTCTGCAGTTCTTCATCGGGCACGGGTGTTTTCTTTAAATCTTCGATGACATCGTTCATGGCTTCCACCAGTTGTTCCGCCTTTATATCGGCGATGCCTTCGGCTGAAATCTGGAAGGCGCCGGCGTATTTTTTGGAATCCTGGGTGGCGTTTACCGCCAGGTTTTCACCACCGAACATCCGCGGTCCGCTCCCGGAGCTCTTGGCGATACCCTTTTCCTCGACCAGTTTTTTGTAAAGGCGACCGGTCTTGCCGCTTAAAATTCCGGCCAGGACCTCGAGAGGGTAACTGTCACGATGTTTCCAGGCGACCGTGTGGTACCAGATTTCGGCCCGTGGATTGGTTTCCGCTTCGGCGATTAACATTTTTTCGCCGTGCTGTTTTTCTTCCAGAGTCACTACCTCCGGCGGCATTACCGTTCCCCGGGGTATTCGTTCGAAATATTGCCGGACTATTTTTATGGTCTCATCAGGATTAATATCACCTACCAATAGCATCGTCAGATTGTTGGGCGCATAGTAGGTGTTAAAATAGGCGTTGGCTTGTTCCCGGGTGATACTGCCCAGGTCGGAGGCCCAGCCGATGACACTCCAGTGGTAGGATGATGATTTCCAGAACATCGACTGGAAATCCTCCTCAATTAACCCGGTAGGCGTAGATTCCACACCCAGCCGGCGTTCTTCACGAACGACATCCCGCTCGGAGTAAAATTCCCGGAATACCGGATTCATGAAACGGTCGGACTCCAGCCACATATACAGCTCCAGCTTGTTTTTGGGCAGGCGAACGAAATACGCGGTCATGTCTTCCGAAGTAAAGGCGTTAAGGAAAAAGCCGCCGTGCTTGCCGTAAAGCTCATCGAGCTGGTCTTTGATAATCAGCTGTCTTTGTTCCAGAATAAGGCTGTCAAAGACCTTTTCGATTTCCCGGTAACGGGGTGTTTTGGCTTCGGGATCAAGCATATCCTGGATAAGCCCGCGACGCAGCTGCTCGCGCATAATCTTTTCCTCGTCCCGCATCAGTGCTCGCAGGGAGTCGAGTTTGGCCATTATTTCCAGGTCGCGATTGATGTCTTTGGTTCCGATGGTCTTGGTACCTTTGAACATCATATGTTCAAAAAGATGGGAAATGCCGGTGATACCGGTTATTTCATTAGACGAGCCGACCCGGGCAAAAATAGCACCCATGACGGTCGGGGTTTCGTGCCGTTCCACCATCAATACCTGCATACCGTTATCGAGCGTGTATTCCCTGGCATCGATTTTTTGGGCGGCAACCGGTCCTGCCGCGGCCAGCAGCCCGACCACGCACCATAAAACGGCATACCAACAGAGCTTGTTCATAAACACTCCTTCTGTGACGTTTTGCCTAAAAGCATATTGAAGAACTGATATTTCTTTCCGAATTTAAAAAGGCAAATATGTTTTCTTACGCCGGGAATGTCAAGAGGGATGGACGGGTTTATCGAAAAGGTAAAAATGGATGTAGTAAAAGCACTGCCGAGGACAGTTTATCATCGGTAAACCTGACGAGGATTATAGGCCAAAAGAGGAAGGAAAAAGGCATTGACTTTATAATTGAATTATTTGATTTTGGTCAAACTCTGATTTTGATGAATCGACGGTTATGAACTTTTTTGAAACTGAGTAAAAGGTTTCAAGCCGAGGCATGGCAAATTGACACCGGGTCTTGTTAATAAAGTGTTTGCCGGGATGAGCCGGACAGAAGAGGTCAGGAGACGACTTCACGATATCGTCGTTGAGGGTTCGCTTGCGAATGTTTTTATCACCTTCACCGGGGGCGTTTTCATAACCGGCCTGGCGCTGATGCTGGGCGCTAACGATTTCGAGATTGGTTTTCTGGCGGCCCTGCCGTTTATTGCCCAGATTGCCCAGCTGGGCTCGGATTATGTCGCCGGTTTTTTCAGTAACCGCAAAACAGCAGTGAGAAACCTTTCGGCTTTCAGCCGCCAGATCTGGTGGTTGATTCCGCTGGTATTGCTGTTGCCGGGCGGATGGGATCTGGAAATTCTACTTCTGGTTGTGTTGGTATCCAATGTTGGTATTATGACGGCGACTCCGGCCTGGATGGCCTGGATGGCTGACATCGTTCCGGAAAAGATCCGGGGTCGGTTTTTCGGTGTGCGCAGTGCCATGCTGGCGGTTGTCGCCGTGGTAACGGCGCTGGCCGGGGGTATTATTCTGGACATCGTCAGGAAGAGCGGACATGAAAGTCTTGGTTTCGGGATAATTATTGTTATTTCCTGTCTTTGCGCCGCGGCCGCCCTGGTGGTATTAAATAAAATCCCCGACCCCTGGCGCAAGGACCCGTCCCTTAATTTTACCTGGGCGCGGTTGTGGGAACCGCTCACCGACCGGTCCTTCCGCCGTCTCTTACAGGTCTTCCTGGCATGGAATTTATCTATCGGTATCGCCGCTCCTTTTTTCGCGCCACATATGCTGACAAATCTTAAAATGAGTTTTACCCTTATTGCTGTATATTCGGGAGTGGCGTCGTTATCGGCGGTGTTACTCAATAAACCCTGGGGAACCCTGATTGACCGGTTCGGTTCCAAACCGGTCGTAGCTTTGTGCGGTTTCGGCGTCGCTTTCGTTCCTTTTCTCTGGCTCATCCCCCGGGAAGGCAGTTTGTGGATACTGGCTTTTGAAGCGGTCTATTCGGGAGCGCTGTGGGCGGGTTTTAACCTGGCGGCTTTCAATATCCCCATCGCCAACAGCCCCCGGAGCAACCGTTCCTTTTACCTGGCTTTTTTCAACGTGGTGACGGGTCTGGCTTTTTTCTCGGCTTCGGTGCTGGGCGGAGTTCTCGCGGAAATGTGGAATGACGTAAGCTGGATGATTGGTCCGCAGAAAATCGTCAATTATCATTTGCTGTTTGTCGTCTCGGGAATCTTGCGCCTTATTGCTGCAGGTTTGATCCTTACTTTTCATGAAGTCCATGAAAAAAGTGTCCCCATCATGATGCAGTTTATGGGTTATGCAATTTTGAAGAAAATTTCTGTCGGCTGGCAGTTGTTTCCGAAATCCCACCGGGAATAAAGCCACGCTTCAGAATTTGAATCCTGAAGGAATGAATCAGGCGGCTGTCAGACGATGGACCGTGATTTCCGAACGGGCTCCCAGACGAATCTGGGGACCCCAGTAACCGGTGCCGTTGCTGACATAAATTCGGGTGTTGCCGTGCCGGTGCAGCCCGGAAATGTAAGGTTGCGCCAGTGCCGCCAGAAAATGATAGGGAAAATACTGGCCGCCGTGGGTGTGACCCGTT
Source organism: uncultured Ignavibacteriales bacterium (assembly GCA_964618515.1). Lineage (GTDB taxonomy): Bacteria > Zixibacteria > MSB-5A5 > GN15 > FEB-12 > JAFGNW01. The sequence goes on from CAZUAS010000006.1 coordinate 43,987, forward strand.
ATGACATAATCAAAGCCGGCCCTGGCGGCTTCGAAAATACTTTTTGGTTGATGCGCCAGGAGGATGCGCACGTGGCATTCCGGCGCCCCCTCGGCAGCCCGGTGCGGGTCGGAAAGATGCGTTCGGTTGAAATCGCCACCGGAATAATCGGTTACTCCGGCCAGAAGCAACAAGCCATCGCCCCGTTTTATAACCCGATGCTCATTCATAAGATTGGTAAAACCAAGACGGGCGGTTTCGACCAGCCAAGGTTCGACGCCGGAATAATATTCATGGTTGCCGGTAACGAAAAAGGTGCCGTCGGATGCCTTCAAATCAGCCAGAGGTGCAACATCGCCCGCAAACTCATCAACCGAACCATCAACCAGGTCTCCCGTCAAAACCACCAGGTCCGGGTCAAGTTCATTAACGCTGGCGACCACTGCCTGGATGAATGGTTTTCTTATGGTGTGGCTGACATGGAGGTCGGTTATCTGAACTATTTTGTAGCCGTCAAGGTCCTGGGGGAGATTATTTATAGGAACGGGGATTTCGACAATGGCAGGTTTGCGCAGAGCCTCAAATAAACCATAACCGGTTAGTGCGGCGGTGACGCCAAGCAGTCCCAGGTTAATCGTATTGACCAGGAGCCGACGTCGCTCAGGGTCGGCTTTTTCCATGGCGGCAGAACCGGCATTGAATAGATGCGTTATCAGGTGATATGCTTTGCTGGCTCCGGCGCTGATTAGAAAAATAAGATCCCTTGTTACCAGCAGGGCAAAAAGCAAGGTGAAAAAGCCGAAACTTAAATAACCAATCCAGGCGATTACATCCACCCAGGTGCCGCTCAGGGCGTAATGGTTCGCTATATGGGTGAAAAAAGGCAAAACCACAAATATAACCAGCAGACCCCATAAAAGCCCGTTCACCGGAGTACTGAAAGCCGCAGGGATAATCAGTCGCCACCCGATATAGCCGTACATCAGGGATAATACCATTACGACAATCAAGAAGAACAAGGCCATATTTTTAAAAGATTATCATGCCAGGTTGAAAGTGTTTACATTTTCGTTAACTATATTATACGATTCATGGCCAAAGTAAGTCATACAGGGTAGAAAAAAAAGAAATTAATCATATTGGCGGGGAAATGCTTCCCCGGCTGTCAAAACGGCAATTTCTTTATTCGAAGGTCACAATTTCAGGATGAAACCGGTAGCCTCACATGTAAATAGGCCGGTTTTGAAATGCGTTTTACTCCGGCAGGGCAGGTTAAAGGCGGTCGGTAAGATAAAAAAGGAGACCATTATAATCCGGTCTCCTTTGTATTATACTAAGTTGAGATGACAGTTTTTAGAACCGGCGACGGTTGCCGCCGCCGCTACCGCCGCGATAACCGCCACGACCACCGCCACGGTCGCTTCGCTCGGTACGCGGGCGAGCCTCGTTGACATTCAACGTGCGGCCGTTCAGGTCCTGACCATTCAAGCCTTCAATGGCGGCTTTGGCCTCATCCTGATTCGGCATTTCCACGAAAGCAAAACCTCTCGGGTCACCGGTATACTTGTCCTTAATGATATTGACGCTTGAAACTTCACCATAATTCTCAAACGCCTCTCTCAACTGATCGTCTGTCGCATTGTGTGACAGATTGCCAATGTAGATGTTCATTCTACACTCCGATTTTGTTTATCCCCACGGAAAACCTCATCCCAGAGGGATTGCGTTCGTCGAAATAAACCCGTTAAAGCGCACTATTGCGCAAAAGTTTCCAGATTCAGTTTTGTCAGAGTTTTGTCAGGAAGAATAAAAACCTCAATAAAAGAATTGATGGAAACCTACTATTGTTATTTGAATATACTCTTTTTATCGGTAAAGTCCAACACAATTATTAACAATTTTAGTATTTTTTTAGTTTCCCGGAATCTTTTTTAAATGAAGCTTAAATATTATGATTTATTCATATTAAACTGTTATACAGTTAGTCTGCCCGTATCGTATCTTGTTATCCCTTATTAACTTAAATAATATAGGCGCCATATTCATCGAAAGAGCCCTGTTTTTTTCATCATACCTTAATAGATATGGTCAAGTGATAAAAAATCCCGCTAATACGGCTTTTTATCTCTGCTTAATATTAACAATTCACACCGAATGCTCTTCCCCGAAAGAGATTCCTGATAACCGGCATAATTAATCTGATTTGATTTTAATGTTATTTGAACAGGCGCTCTTTAAGCCAAAATATTTTTTCCGGGGGACCGACCAGCTTCTCGTACCAGTTGCTTCCCACTTTTTCGGGTGAAACGACACAGCGCAGAGTAACAACCTCCTCAAGGGAATTGAATTCCCTGGCGGCGCTGTACTGTTTATCAAAGAAAATCGGATAATTGTAATTGTCGGAGAAGGTGGTCATTTCCCGGCGGTCAATCAGGTTCAGTATGGCTCCGGTGAGAGCTGCCTGATGGAGAAAAATCCGGTTATTAAGATCTTCCTTACACATGTTCATGATTATCGAGTCCCGGCACAAGGTCTCGAAATCCTTTGCCCAGCGTCGAAAAATACCCTGGTGTGGTCGCACCGCCATCAAACCGCAGTGAAAATAAGCCTTTATTTTGACTTTATCGGCGGGCGTGACCATGGGAAAAAGCATTTCTTCATGAACTTTTAGAATTTCATAGATGCGGCTCCAGAAGGGATTAGGCGGCGCATTATAGAGAGTGCCCGAACGGTTATGCATCACCGGGCAGTAAGCCAGGCTGATATCAGCCGGCAGGTCGAGCGTGTTGGGCTCCCTGAGGATATAAGTATCAGCATCCATAAAAACCAAAACCGTATTTTTATCAGAAATAGCGGCTTCAGCCCAGGCCGCGGCAAAGGGTTTACCACCGTAGAAAAACCAGCGGGCAAAATCGGGTGTCTGACTCGAATTAAGCTCGGCTTTAATACCCTGAAGTTTCCTGACCATGACGCTGTCATCGATAACCACGCTTTCAGGAATATATACCCGTAGTGGGCTGTTACGGAAGCGTCCCCCAAAAGTGCGCAGGCTTTCGGCCAAATGGTAAACGTCATGCAGAGCGGCGACCGATTCAACGTAGGTAACAAAAATAAAGTTATTTTCTGTCACGACCGATTCCCTTCCTTTGGTTTCGCTTGTCGTTATGTAAAGAAGAAGCAGTAAACCGACAAGGTAAAATTTAAAATATAAAAACGGATTTTGTTTTTTCATTTGCTATGTTCTCATATCTTTCGATGGATTGAATACTTCAAATTATTTTTTACTGCTTTTATTGACGAAACCCGTTGAAGGGCTGTTTAAAAAAACAAAAAAAACCCGGCGGTAGCCGGTACCGCCGGGCTGGAAAGATAATGATTTGTTTTATTTAAGCAGAAGCATTTTTCGGGTCAATGAAGTTTCCGCCGTCTCCAGCCGGTAGAAATAAATGCCGCTGCTGACCTCGCGGCCATGGCTGTCCTTTCCTTCCCAGGTAATTTCATGCTCTCCGGCGGCCTGGTATTCGTCTACCAGTACCTTAACCTCCTGTCCGAGAATATTGTATATCTCCAGCCTGATATGCGTCGCCCGGGTCAACGTGTAAGCTATATTAGTTTTCGGGTTAAAGGGATTGGGATAGTTCGTCAGGTAGTCAACACTGGCCTGATTGGTAATGGTTAGACTGACGGTCAGGAAAATCGGGTTGGAAATGCCTTCGATATAAAAGATAACGCTGTCCCGATAATTACCCGGTAACAGGTCGGAAGATACAATCATAAGCATGACCGAGTCATAATTGGTAATGCCGACCGAGTCGAGCAGATGAATAAAACTTTCTGGACCACCGATAACGTTTGCGTAATAAGTCGCCGGGGTATTATCGGAGCCGATAAAGACCGCTGTAATAATGGTATCATTTGAGGCGTACGGTAATTCAAATGATAATGAGCCGGGATTTAAATAGGCTCCGTGGATGACAGTATCCTGTATGACGGTATAATCCTGGCAGGAACTGCATTCGTTAATCATGACCGGTGATTCTCCGGTTATAATCAAGCGCATCAATTCGAAGTCGTCTATATCAACGAGGCAATCACCGTTAATATCGGCATTGCCCGGGCAGGAAAGATGGGACAGACTGCCAAGGTATAAGACATTTTCCAGAAGGTACTTATCCGTCAATTCGTAGGCTATGCCATTGTTGTTGAGGTCACCGGGCATCTCGCAACAAACCGAACCAGGGCTGCCGGAAGTATCGATTTGCAGGTAAACAATAGCTATATAAGGATTATTGTGGACACCTTCAACGAAGAACTCGAGGGTATCCACGTAAACCCCCATAGGCATGGAGCTGGTTGAAGTGACCGAGAATAACACCGTATCACCGGTACTGAAACAACAATCTGGTAATAATATGAAATCAACATAATCACGTACTTTAAAAGTTATTGGAGCCGGGGCGTTACTGGAACCGACAAAGACCGAACCGGTTTGGTCGTAGTTTACTCCATAAGGAGCTGTATAAGCCTGCGCGTAAGGATAGACCCAGGCGGTATCATTACCCGGAAGAGTATCGACGTGCAGATAAACCACGGATTTTCTCGGGTTATTTATGACACCATCAACATAGAAAAGGAGAGTGTCCACGTATATCCCGGGCGCCATGGAGCTGGTGCTGACGGCGTTGAAATATATGTAAGTGTCGGTGTATCCGACCGAATCCTGCAGTTGCACAAAATCCACAGGGTCGGGAATTATTACATTAAAAAGAGCCGGGGCATTGGTGGAACTGACAAAAACCGAACTCGTCAGTATCGTATCCTTGCCATACGGAGCTTCAAAACCAAAGTAGGCCGGATTGACCCAGGCACTGTGATTAACGGTATCCTCAGTTATCTGAAGGGTGATATAAAGATATGCCGGTTGACTGATGCCCTGGACATAATAAGCGACGGAATCATAGTAATAACCGGGATTCGGAACCAGGGCCGGGTGAACAAAGATGGTAACCGAGTCAGGAGTACTGACAGCGGAATCCGGCTCCGTGGTAGTGAAACCGTAACCGGACAGAACGGCTGTATAAATACCCGGCGGGTTGGAGGTTAAAAAAGCCCGGCCCGTTAAAGTTTCTTCCGTCCCTTTTTTGGCGCTGAAGTTCAGATGGTTGGGAGTAATGGACACCGTGCCTGTGGTACTGGTGTCTTTAACAGTCAAGTTAACAAGCAGGTACTCCGGCTGAGCCGCCCCCTCAACCATAACCTGCACCAGGTTGGTATAGCAACCCGGCGGAAAATGATAATCGCAATTGGGGAGAGCGCAGTTGTAGGCGGCTATTTCAACCGAGTCATTGGTCGTCCCGTATATGGTATCATAGGGATAGACGAAAACAAGGTCGGTATCAATCACTTTGACCGTGAAAGTGGCCGGGGCGTTGGAAGAAAAAATCGAGAAATAATAGGAGGGCGGCTCGATAAGTGATTCCCCTTCATTCAAGGTAAAGTAAAGCGTATCCGGGAATATCCAGGCGGAGTCGGCAGGCGTACCATCCGGAATAACCTCAAGGACAAGTATTCCCATAACCGGGTTGTTAACAACACCGTTGACGTAAAATAACAGGGTGTCGTTGTAAAGACCGACCGGTAATTCGGGAGCATGAACCTTGAAATGCGTGTAACCGTTAGTCGTTCCGTTGCTGTCCAACAGAGCGGTGAACAGGGGTGTCCCGTGATATTCAACAATATAGCCGGCCGGGGCGTTGCTGGAATTTACTAGGAATGCATCGTATATAGTCGTGTTTGAGCCTTCTACAATGGTCATATATGAAAGTGAGTCCTGGAAAACCCAGGCTGAATCACCCGCCGGCATCGTATCCTGTATTTCGAGGAATACATGAACATACGCCGGTTCCGACACGCCTTCCACATAATAGGCAATAGTGTCGCGGTAATGTCCGATTTGAGGAGCGAGGGCGGTATTGACCGCGACGGTAATACTGTCAATAGTCGTTCCCGTGGTATCGAAAGGATAACTCACCTGGCTGCCGCCGGAAAGAGTGGTCGCCGTGAAGGCGGCCGGGGCATTGGTGGAAGTCAACAACGCCTGGGCGAAAAGCAGCGTATCCATGCCGTACGGAGCGGTAAAATATAGTTCATCGGGAATGACCTGGGCGGTTTCAACCGGAGTACCTTCGGTTATCGTCAACGAAATAATCAAATCAACCGGTCCTTCCACACCCATAACATAGAACCTGATCATATTGTAATAAATCCCGACCGGGAAATCCCAGTCAGCCAGAAACACCGTTATGGTATCGTCAGTAGAACCGTACAGAGTATCGTCCGGATACAAGAATACCGGGTCGGAACCGATGGGGGACAGCCTTCCGACATATTGAGCCGGGGCATTGGAAGAAGTAAGGGTAAAACTCTCAAAGGGAGATGTAGGAAAGGATGTTCCTTCCTCCACGACAAAGGTAAGGGTTTCCGGGATGACTTCGGCGGTTGCGGGAAGGCTGATGGAACCCAGGGCTGCCACGGGATTGATCAGGCCGTTACCAAGTTTTCCGGCGAAGAACGGGTTGATGGTGTCGATGTTCGTGGCTGAATTCTTAATCAGGGTTTTTATTTCCCAGGCTGAGGCATAGGGCGCTTTTTCTTTGAGCAAAGCCGCTTCCCCGGATACGAAGGGGGTGGCGAAACTGGTGCCGCTCCACCAGGCATAATAAGTGTCTTTGTAGGTTGAATAAATATCTTTTCCCGGGGCACAGACATCAATGTGCGAACCATAATTGGAAAAATCAGCAAGTTGCGAATATTCATCGATGGCGGATACAGCCAGGACATTGGCCTGGGCGGCCGGGTAAACCGGACCTTCACTGTAATCGTTACCGGCGGCGGCGATAATGGTCACGTTTTGGGCTTCTGCAAAATCGATGGCATCCCGTACCGCCAGGTGTTCGTTAAATAGAACGACACTGAGATTGATAACATCACAACCGTCGAGGGTCGCCTGTTCAATCGCCTTGGCCAGGGTGAAGCCGTCGCCGGTGCCGTCGGGAGAAGTAATGCGATAAGATTTAAGCGTCGCTTCAGGTGCAACCAGATGAACAACCCCCGCGACAAATGTCCCGTGACCGGTGTTATTTCCGCCGGGCTCATCAAAGGCATTGTTGTCATTGTCGACAAAGTCATACCCCGAGACGACCCGGTCGGCGAGAACCGGATAGGTATAGTCAATGCCGCCGTCGATTATGCCCACGGTTACACCGTTACCGGTAGCCTGGTCATGGGCGGTACTCAGATTTAAAGACCGTGCCGGGGGTTGATTATCGTAATCACCGGTTCTGGTGCCGTCGGAAAAAGGATAACTCCCCTGGACCGGGTGTAGGGAATTGATAAGGTAGTTGGGGTGAGCATATTCAACCACCTGCATGGTGTCAAATTCGTCGGCGAGACTGGTGGGGTTGACGATACGATTCATCCGGATCAGGTAAACATCGGCGTTCTCCAGATGGTCAAGGATTGTCCCGCCGACCCGTTCGGCGAAAGCCCATGTTTGCACCGTGTCATCCGTAAATTTTACCACCATTTCGTCGGGAATATAATAGTAAAAATCATTCGGGTTCTCCGGGGGAGGAGTGGTTTTGGTGATATTTACCTGTTTGGCCGGATTCTCAGCATAAACCGCGTCATATAAGGCAAAAAAAGCGCACAAAGTGACAAGAAGCAGAGTCAACCTTATCTTCGTGTTCAGGATTTTAAGTCTCATGACTATGACCTCACATGTTAATACGTTTACATTTTAATTAACCGGCGCCGAATAAGGAAAAAGCACTCCAGTGGTAAGCCGAGGGGTACTTTTCTCTGACACCACGGACGGCTCTTTGGACGGCGGAGCCGAGCGAAATACCGCCCAGATAATATTTATAAAATAAATTCATCCAATCCGAAGTCGCCTGGTCGGCGACAGCCCAGTGGCTGGCAAGAACATTGCGAGCGCCCATTTCGAGAAGAGACCTGACCAGGCCGCTGGCTTCTTCACCGGGAAGACTGGTTTGTTGACCGGTACGACAGGCGGCCAGGGTAACCAGTCCGACCTGATTTTGTTTCAGGCGAAAATCCGCCGCAAACAAAGGACCATCGTTTAAAAGCAAAGCGGAATAGAAAGGATTATCGGCCCGAAACAGGGCGTGGCCGCTGAAGTGCCATATCTTAGCCACACTTTTATCCGGCCAGTCGGACCGATTACAGGGATTATAAATATCGGTTTCAGGCCCGCTCAACATTATATGAACGGTGTTTATTTCATTTTCAAGGTGCGGGAGCCCTTCCGAAGACCCGATGAATATTTTTATTTTTGATGATTTCAAGTTTTTTTGGCAGGCGTTCAAGTGATGCCTGAGACTGGGTGCGAATACCAGTTCGAATTTATCCGCCAGCACCTCGTGCCCGTTTTTTAAAGCCTGCCAGGGAAGACTGGCAATACGCCCTTCGGGTAAAATAAGCAGGCGTTTGGCATCTGCGGGCAATTCCAGCGGCGGCAGGAGCCAGTGACCGATTTGATGTAAAAGATTATCTTCATCGTCAATATCAGCCCGTCTCGGTCTGCTGGTGGTGATTTGAGCATTTTCCACAAAAAAGCGCCAGCGAGCGGTTAGTGTTTCCAGCGTTTTGATGCCGTCGGGATATAAAAAAGCCCGGCTTTCTCCTCGATAGTGTACCAGGGCTAATAAATCCGAGTAACCGGCGTGAAACTGAACAATTACCTGGTCATGGGCGGCGGTTTTAAAATAACGCCGTAAAGCTGACTGGGGGTCATTGCGAAGGTCGGCGGTTTTTTCTAGTAACAGGAGGTTATCCCTGACTTTCTGACGCAGTTTATCAAAAGTGTTTGCTGTCATACTTATTGTTTGTTCCCGTTTTCCCGCGGGTTCGGACAACCGGCTGCTGACCACGGTGACATGTTGAGCCAGCTCCGAAAGACTGGCTTCTACCCGTTGGCGGGCGGGCTCGACCGTGAAAAAATCTTCAGACGTCGACCACAAACCGGCAGTTTTGAACCGTTCCGACCAAACCGCGGCTTGAAGGGGATTTTGTTTATATTCCGCTTTTATCAACTTGCGGTAGGGGTCACTGAGATGGGTGAAAAAAGCTGACCGAAGTTCCACCGGGGGCAGTTTAGCCCGTACCCGGTCGAGAACATTTGCCGCTTTCGTCCAGTAGTCGACTGCGGTTTTCATGTGCTGGCGTCGGGCCTCACGGTCGCCCAGAAGGGTGTAATGTTGAGCCAGAAGATGCGGAACCGTACTTACCGCCGGATTTCTGGATAATCTCTTGAGTGCCCGGTTTTCTTCGGGCCAGCTGGTTATTATCTGTAAATCACAGATGGCTTCCCACAGGGGAAGTTGCGCTTTATTGAACAACCGCCGGGCATCGTTAATAACGGTCTTTCTGTTTTCATCGGATTGCCCGGTCAGAGATTGCGCCAGTTTAACAGCCGCTGTAAAACCGCGGTTGTTGGTTTGTGTGAAGCCCTGTTCGGCTTCTTTATACGCCCGCCGGGCCTTATTAATTTGCCCCAGACCAAATAAGGCTTTGCCCTTAAAAAAGGTGGCTTTGGCAGCCTCATATGTAATCCCCAGTTTACGGGCGCCTTTTAATGCTTCCTCGGCAGTGTCGCGGGCATCAATGAAAAGATTAAGACTCAGGTAAACCTCGGCTCGGTCAAGCTGGCATAGTACTAATTCGCGGGGAAATCCGTTCTTTCGATACTCGTTTTCGCACTGGCTTAACTCCTGAAGAGCCATGTGGAAATTACCTTCCAGCAGGTGAAGCCACGATAAACCATAAAGACAGCCCAGGGCATGAAGTTGACGGTTGTTTTGTGCGAAAATCTTACGCGCCCGGTTATAAAGCGAAGTAGCTTCCTGGAATGCGAAAAGTTGCACCAGAGTGTTCGCCTGGTTGTAATAGCACAGCGCGGCGGATAACCGGTCTCCCTGCTTTTCGAAAAATGCGGCAGCTACCCGGTACAGTTTTTTGGCTTCGAGATGGCGGTCCTGACGGTGCAGAAGATTGGCGAAATTTACCTGGGTTTTGGCGATTTCATCGGGAGCTTTCAGTTTTTTGAAAGTCGCCAATGCCATTTTTGCCCGGCGCCGGGCTTCCTTGAAATTCCCCAGATACATGTAAACATCTATGAGTACCCGGTCGATGCGGGCGCGTCCTGAAATATCTTTCACTGTCAGAGTACGGGCTTTTAGATAAGCATTCCGGGCATGGATATATTGCCCGGCGACCAGATAAGCCCAGCCGAGAGCTCTAAAAGCCGTCAGTTGTAGATAACTTTCCTGTCTTCTTGTTCGGGCGACAAATTTCTTACCCAGGGACACCGCCTCCGAAACGGCGATTTGGGTTAAAGAGCGTATTTTCCGGTCACAGGCGCAGGCCAGTTCTTCATGAGTTAAGCCACTCCTGTCGCCGGTAGCCAGAAAATTCTCAGCCGCACGGTCTAATATTTCTTTATTTAATGCCATGACAGCCTGTCAAATACTATATTTTTATCATAAGATAACAACCTGACGGTGGCCGGCACCTTCTTTGTTGTCCATTGGTAAAAACCGCCGGACAACGGCAGTATCTTAAAACGACCAATTTGGAGGACGAAATTCTGTATGACCTTATCGCCGGAATAAAGGCGGGCAACGAATTCCCATTGATTCTGACGTCGCTCGGCGACAATCTCAAGACTTAAATTCCGGGTTTTTAAGTGCAGACGGCGAATATAACCATCGGTTGTATCTCGCAACGCCACCGGAGTACCCTGAGACCAGGAATCATAGGCAATTTTACCTTTAATTACGGTTACTTCCTTTTCCTTCCGGAAGTAAAGCGGAATCAAGGCGTATCTTTGAAGGGCTTCGCAGGAGGGAACTTTAAGGGGTTGGACTGTTTTTCGGGACGCCATCTTTTTTGTTACTTCCTTTGGTCCATCCAACTGTGCCACGAGTTGTTGCAGGGCTTCGTTCTTATTATTTTTTATATTTTCCTTGGAATACTTCCTTGTGGCATTTTTTTTCATATTAAAAATTCACTTTCTTAATTAAAAGGAGGGATCGTCAGGGCTTTTTAGTCCAGTTCATAACCCATATTTTCAAGAATTTTTTTTAATTTGACTAAACAGCGGCTTCTCAAAGGCCCCATAGAGTTGGGTAATATATTGAGTAACTTAGCGATATCACGATAGGATAATTCCCCGGAGCGATAGAAAAGCTCTTGTAACAGGCGACGGCAACGGGGGTCAAGTTGTTTCAGGGCGCAGTCTATAATTGCTTCATTTTCAAGCTGGGTTACGATTTCATCGGGTAATTCTCCGGAGTCTGAAAGCGGTAGAGCCGCCTCAATATCCAGGGCCGGTCTAAGCTGGCGGGCGATAGTCGCCGCCCGACGGTAGGTGGTCTTGATGAGCCAGGCGGGCAGAGCCACCGGGTCATGGATGGTATTGCGTTTGCGATAAAGAGTCATCCAGACATATTGCCCGCAGTCCTCGGCGTCCAGAGTCGATAACCCGGCTTTGCAAGCCACGGTGTTGACCAGCCCCGAATACAATTCTATCACCTGTCGCCACGCTTTAGGATCACTCTTCTTTACTTTTTCCCAGAGTATTTCTAGATTTTCGGTCAAATTATTTATATCTCGTATTAATGACCTGATACGGAATAAATATGGGCTGTTGTATCTTTTTACTCTGTAAGAGTATTATTGTTCCTAAACTAAATTACGAATAAAGTATGATTTTGTTCAAAAAGTAATAAAAATAACCAAATCTTATAAAATTATCATTATTAATGCGGTTTACTTCCGCAATAGCAATTTT
>CAZUAS010000007.1:0-54887 GCA_964618515.1 uncultured Ignavibacteriales bacterium
CTGACATTGTTGCTCAGGATATATCCCCAGGGGATACAGCGCTCCCCGTCTCTGTAATTGACCTGATAATGAATATCGGTCCAGAGTTTCTCGTCAAGCCTATTTACGGCTGTGGAAAGGTTATTTTTTTCAATCAGGTTGGGAACGATAACCACCAGCGCCACAACTACACTGGCCAGCAGAGCCAGGGTACGAATTTGTTTTTCAGAGAGCGCCCGGGTAAGAAAATAACCGCCCCAGAGCGCCAGCGGAAAACCTGACTGAGACAATAAATCCCAGTCACGCATATAACCCAGTTTCGGATTAACCCAGAAAGCTACCAGGAAGGTAAACACTACGGTCATACCGAGCAGGGCGCTTTCCGGAGAGGAAGGTACCCTTCGCAATTTTTTTGAAAAAAGTAATAGCAGACCTGCAGCGACACCGACCGGTGACAGTAAAAGTAATTGATTAGCGACATCGACCAGGTGTGCCCCTGATAGAAACCAGTAGGAATTTTCAAGAGTCGGCCAGAGAGGAACAAAAACCTTGTTATAAGAAGTCAATTGAAAGACCAGCGTGATTACCAAAGACAGAAAAACAGCCGTCAGGTTGATTTTAAAAATCAGGGGGGAAAAAAGTTCTTCATGTAATACCCGGTTTCTTATCGCCGGTGCCAGTAATACCACCATCAGGAAAGGTACAAAAATCAAATGTAAAAAAAGCGCCCCCAGGGCGGCAACAACCGCCGGGATTAAACGGCAATTTCCTTTTAAATAACACAGGGTAAAATATATCGACCAGAGCGACAAAACCGTAGGTATAGTATAACTCTCAACGTAACCGAAAAACAGAATTACGGTGCCGCCGGTCAGGGCCACTATGAAGATAAACCACCGTGAGGAATGAGATACCACCAGTACCCGGACGATTTTATAAAGCGCCCAGACACCTAAAACCCCGGCCAGACTGCTGAGGACAGCATAGGTTGTTTGAGCCGAAATACCGAACCATGCAGATAACAGCCGGTACGTATAATGGGGAATAATGACTGCGCCTGTTTCAAGGAATAATTCTCCATAAAGGAGAGGTCCTTCCTTATCGGCGCAAGCCGCCAGACGGGTAAAGCTGTCGCCGTAAACCAGAGCCTCGGAACGAAAGATATAGAACAAACCAAATAAAAATATCCCGGTAACCAAACCAAGCCAGTACCTGTTAATCTTTCCCACCAGCGCCGTCACAAATATTACCGGGCGGGCTGATATGACAGCAAGGTAATGGCTTACCGGGGGTATTACCAGAAATAAGGCCATTCCCAACAGAACCATTGAAAGCGGTGTCGAAAAAATACTCCAGAAATTAAACCCCCAGGCGTATGACATCGGTAGAAAACGCCCGACCAGAAACACCATTACCACACCCGCAAAAATCCATGGTAAACCCGGGAATAAAGTTATTTCACTATTATTGCCTGTCACCTGTTTTTGGTTTTGAATCATGTGTTCGTCTGGCAAAAGGTAAACATCAATTTTGCATCGTTGCGTTTATAACAGCCGGATTATAATACAGATTGGTGTCGAAGTCAATTTTCATATTCCACCGGTCATAAGAAAACCGCTTTCGTACAAAAAAGCGGTTTCATGTTTTTATTATATCCGGGATTTATCAGGGACAGGCGGGCAGGGATTCATGATTGATATAAAGCAAATTAATAAGGGCGGTAATATCCGAAATGTCCGGCGGTCCGCCGCTGACGTTACAGTCAGCTTCCGCGAGACAGCACAATGCCCGATGACTGATATAAAGATGGTCAATCAGGCTGGAGATATCCGAGATGTCCGGGTTTTCATCTTCGGAGCAATCGACATTTCCGGTCAGCCCGGTGCAACAACCGGTGGTATCGTTCCACCCGGCCAGCGTCGCCAGCATCCACCAGAAGGCTTTGCCTTTCTGATAACAGTTAAAACAGTGCGAATGGGCGCAACCGGGACAGTCGGGGCATTCATGGATAGCGCACCATTCATAACACCAGCCGCAACTGTCGGTTTCATCGGGATAATAAACACCTTCGGGGTCATAGCTTTCGATATCCGCGAAATCATAAAGAACTTTATCGTTAGCCAGGCAATAATCGCGGATAAACTGATTATTGCGCCTTACGGTAACCGGTGCCCACCGGTCAAGGGGACCGGTCATATAAATAAAAGTGACGGTGGGGTAAGTCTGTTCCAGTTGAGTCATGGCGTTTAAATAGACATTTATGCCGGCCTCGTTATTGTTGGCGACGCCGCCGCACCAGGCCCAGATAACCATGTTGAAGTCATTTTTAGGATTATCCAGTTGCTGGCGGGTAACCGGCACCCAGGAAGTATCGCCCCAGGAACCGAGGTCGCCGGCGTACTCGGTTAATGCCAGCGTACCCGCTCCGTTGTTATAGGCGTAAAGGGGGTTCTCGGCCAAAAGCATCCCCATCCCCTGCACCAGTTGCGCGCCGTGGGAGGAATGGCCGTAAAAGATTCGATATGTGTTCTTCGCCTGAGTGATATAGTCAGCGGGAATAGTTGCGAATTCAGCCGCCGCCTGGTGATTTACATGTACCGGTTGCGAATGGATACTGCCGGTCAGAATCACTAACAGGGAGGGAAAAAACAACGATAAAAAGAACATATTTTTCAATTTCAAAGCCGCACCTTTCATTAAAAAAATTAAAATCCGGTAACCCTTGAGAAGCTTTATTCCTGCTTTAAAACAACCGTAAATAAACCGTTGCCTATTTTATACGTTCAAAAAAGTAAATACAAGAAGCCACCGCTTGAAAATTTTATCCTCTAAGATAACAAATAAACAGTTTTTGTCAAAAATTTTTCTAATATTTTCCGACAGTTTTCTCTTGCCTGTTCATGCTTCTTTTCAAAAAGCATAAAACATATCGGATGATATCATATACTTTACTAAGAATACGCTCAACAAGATTAAATTATTGAAAAAAAGACGTCTTGGGCACGGACTTCATCCGCTCCAAACATGGGATTGAACAATAACGAATTATTTACCCTGGTCGGGAAGGTTTTCGTTGACGGGGAATGAAAGGGTAAATATCGACCCTTTGCCGGGTTCGGAATCGATGGTAATTTCAGCTCCGTGGTTTTCAATGATTCGAGCACAGGTAACCAGGCCGTAACCATGCCCCTTCTCTTTCGTCGTGAGGTGGGCTTTGAACAGGCGCTCCTTGACTTCGGGCTTGATACCGATACCGTTATCAGCCACGGCAAGAATTATCCGGTCATTTTGTACTTTTGTTTTAACCTGGATCTGACCGTTTTTAATACCGGCTTCTTCTATGGCATCCATAGCATTATTAAGGAAGTTGAGTAAAAGCTGAGCAATCTGGTCTTTGTCGATTTCAAACCAGGGAAGATTCGGTTCAAGCTCGGACTGGATTGATACCAGTTTGAATTTTTTCTGAACCACCAGAAAAGACAAAACATCCTTGACGAGTTCGTTAAGGTCAGCCGTTTTTTTAACAGTATTCAGGCGTGAATAATCCATCAGACCGGCGGTAAACCGTTTCATCTTGTCTACATTTTCTTTCAATTTTTCCAGGGTAGTGCCCGCTTTTTCGTAATTTTCCCGTCCCATTGCCAACTGGGTCAATTCCACCCCGCCGAGAATCAACGCCAGGAAATTATTCAATTCATGAGCTATGGAAGATGCCAGTTGTCCTTTTTCAGCGAATTTCTCGAGTTCAAACAAGCGTTGCTCGTTCTGCTTCTGATTGGTAATATCATCGAGGGTAACAACCAGGTCGAAATTGTAATGGCTCTTATACACAATCTTGCTTACCCGGACATTAAAAATAAATTCCCGGTCATTACTCTTGGCAACCATACTTTCAAGCAATTCGTTGTGGTTTTGAGTATCGACTGTCATGAAACGCCGTACCCAGGATTGAAAAACATCGTCCGGGAATATCTCCTGGATGGACCGGTTGCCGATGGAATTTATATCAGCCATTCCGGGGACCAGTTCTTCCAATATTTTCATGCCGTTGATATTAACTTTTTTGAGAACGAACCGGCTGTCAAAAACAAAGACTCCCATTTTCACATTATCCAGAATTTCCAGATACCAGGTGTTCAATTGAGCTAATTCCATAAACAGGTAGGAGTTGGCAATCATAGGGGAAATAGTCAAAATAAGAGTGGTAAACAGTTCGAATTCCACTTCATCGAAGGCAACTTTATTTACCTTTTCACCCAGCGCGACAATACCGATAAGTTCGTTTTCATGGGACAGAGGAGCTATTATTTTGACACCGGATTCAAAAAGTAATTTTCCGAATTTGGAACCGTCTGTCTTCTCCTGCAGTTCTTCGATGCGGAAGGCTTTCCGGTTTTCATGAAAAAAATGACAGAAATCTTTCGAATCTCGAAGCGTCAGCAAACGGTCGTCTTTATGGAATTTCCCGGTCCCGATATACAGCTTATCTTCATAGCCGTATTCGGGATTCCTTAATATGACGAAGGCACTTGTCACTGAAAACTGGCCTGATAGAGTCAGGATAAAAACCTCCATCAGGTTTTTAAAATCCGGCTTATTAGCAAACTGCTTGGTCAGTTTGGCGAGAGCATCAAGCGCCATGACCGGTTTTTCGGACAGCTGGATTAATTTGCCAATGTCCAATGATTCCATTAGTTTATCAGGAATGGACGACATGTTATTTATACACCTCGCACGAAGCCCCGGCTTCCTGAAGGTTATCTTTAATGGTCAGATAGTCAATCAAGTCCAGCACTTCTAAAACGTGTCTAATGACCTCCGCCACGTTGCACAGTATAATATCGCCTCCGGCTTCCCGCGAGGTTTCGATAGCCCCCAGTATGGCTCCCACCCCCGCCGAGGAAATGAATTCTAGGAGGGTCATATCAATTATTATATACTTGTACCCTGTCTCCTGAGCTTTGGTAATGATTGCCACAAGCTCATGGGCATTGTTATTATCCAGGCTCTTACCGGGATTGACCACCAGAACAGTGTCGCTTATTTTCGATTGAGTTATCAGGTTATTTTCCATGGTGTCATCTCCAGTTTTTTTCCAGAGTCAGAATGTTGATGCCGTCTTCCAATCGCCGGTATATAATGCGGTCGGTCATCCGGGAAATCATAGTCAGGCCAAAACCGCGTTTTTTCCTTTCCCGGATGGCTTTTCCCGGCTCATATTCTGTTTCTTTAAGAGTCGGGTCAAAAGCTTTTCCCCGGTCGGTGAAAATCATTGTGATTTTATCATCATGAGAAGTAGCATTAAATACAATTACGTCGCTGGTTCCAATACCACTATGCAGGCGGATGTTGGTGGCCACTTCATAAAAGACTATCTCCAGCTCGATAACAAACTTCATCGGCAGGTTAAGCCGGGACAGGAAAAGGCGAAAATCCGCCAGACACCGAGTAATAGCGCCGGTTTCAGCCCTGAACTCCAGTTTTAATTCACGCTCATCCTTTACCCGGTTGTCCATATTATCATTCAGGGTATCCATCTTCGGCTCTGCCTGTTTGCCCAGAAAGATATCATGCAAATCAAGTACTTTCAGAACCCGGATAAGGCCGGGTGAAACAAAACTTAATTTTACATTAAGATTATTTTCCAGGCATAGAGTCCTGGCTTCCCAGAGCAGATTTATGTGGCTGGAGGTAACCAGGTCAATCTGGGAACAATCCAGCTCCACTAGCGTCGGCTGCTTATTAACCAGACTGCCCAGTTCTTCATGAAATTTATCCACTGTCTCTACAGACAATACCCGGGGAACCTTGATGACCTGTATTTTGCCGGAATCAACTAACATTGACCGCCTCCTGGATGTCCTTATTATATATATCGGATGAAACCCCGGTCCACTTCAACGCTATCATAGTGATATCATCGAACTGCCTGGCCTCACCGACGAATTGGGCATGATTTTTCAAGACTTCTTCGACCAGACCGTTCGGTTTAGCTTTCTTATATAATGTTAATTGATTTAGAAACCGCTCCATCCCGAATTCTTCACCGGCAGTATTCTGAGCCTCGTTGACACCATCGGTATACTGAATAAGCCAATCACCGTCGGCAAGGTTCATCTCCCGGCTTTCAATCCGTTTATTGAACTGTTCCGGGGGCATCATCCCCAGTGGATAACCTTTGGTTTTGACCAATTCAGCGGCGCCTTCACGGCTGTTGATGACAATCAGGGGGTTATGACCGGCCGAGGCAAATTCAAACCGGCCGGTGTTCTTGTCGAGTACCCCGTAGAACATGGTCACGAACATACCTTTCTTGATATTGCTCAAAAGCTCGTGGTTGACTTCACATAAAAGCTCCGCTGGTTTTATAATGTTGCGACTTACTTTTCTGACAATATCACGGGTCAGTAGCATCACCAGCATACCCGGCAGCGACTTGCCGGAAACATCGGCCACCAGAAAAGCGATATGCCGGCTGTCATGCTCGATAAAATCATAATAATCCCCGCCGACTTCAAGAGCGCTGCGGTAAGACCCGCCAAACTCGAAACCAGCACCCTGAGGATAAGCTCGCGGGAGAATATTGGCCTGTATTTCCCGGGCAATTTCCAGCTCTCGGGTTATCCGTTCATTCTCAATCAGCTCTTTCTGAGCCACGTTCAGCTTGGCACCCATCATCTTCAACATATCGGCCAGGTAGCCCAGCTCGTTGCGGCTGGTAAAAGGAATCTCCAGACTGATATTGTCAAAATCTATTTTTTTCAGATGGTCAGTGATGATGCTGATGGGACGCAGTTTGCGGTGCATAAGCAGCATTGTCAGCGGCAAACCTATCAGAAGCATCAGCACCGTTATCGAGGCCACGGCAATAACCGAGGTCCGCCGTGCCTGGATAATCGGTCGCGTCGAAGAAGCCACCCCCAGCCGGCCGATCAGGATATTGTTCTCCCTGATGGGGACATTGACAAAAATGGTATCACCTCTTAGGTCGAACGCTTCTCCCTCCCGGACCAGGTCAAGATACTGGTCGGTCGTTACCTGGGGCATGGCGGCGCCGGCGATTACTTTCTTGATGTCCGTATGTGCTAGAAAAGTATTCTCTGTATTGGTAATGCCCGCCCAGTAAACATCGGGATTGTCCACCGCCAGTTTGCGGCAGATATTATTTAACAGCAGGGCGTCCGGGCCGTTGGTGGAGATGATAAGTTTACCGGCCGGACCGGAAGAGGAACGTGCCTGCACCAGCAGTTTATCGACAATCTGCCGTGTCACGGCATCGACATACTGGCTGGTTATAACCGAGCCCGTAATTAGCATCAATACCAGGATCATACCTGCCATGTACAGTGAGAAATTCAAGCGGATGGATTTCTTATAGTGGCGGGATTCCGGCCAATCCCCGGTTAAGGCATTTATCTTAGTTACTCTCATAAGACAACTCTTCCAGTTTTCGGATTTCGTTTTCCGTACGATTTATATATTTGGTGATTTCTTCATTATCAGGGTCGAGCCGAGCCGCCTGTCTCCAAACATTAATGGCATCCTGAAGCTGATTCTGGCTGTAAAGCTCTACACCGACAAATTTATAGGCATTAACAAGGTATTCGCGAACGGACTGGTAATCGGGCGCCAGCCGTTCGACTTTTTCCCAGTACTGAATAGCTTCTTTGAGGTCACCCTTCTTAAAATGCGTTTGTGCTGTCCGGTAGGCTTCCTCGACCTCTTTTTTGATTTCTGCACTGAGCGTTACCAAGGGCGGTGGAGTCGCTTCGACGACAATTTCCTTTTTGCGTCTGGTCATGTCCTTTTCGACCCGCGCGTGAAAATCAAGCCACCACTGGTGACCGGGGAACAACGCCAGGGCGGAATCGAGAACCGCCAGTGTAACCGGCAAATCTTCCCGGGCATAAGCCGTCATGGCGACATTACGCAGACGTTCAAATTCCACCCGCTTGGAAGCTAACCGCACGCCGCTGTGCTCCGGAGCAAATTCCAACAGTGTCCTTATAGTAGTAACCGCGCGGTCAATCTGCCCGATGCTCAAAAGAGAATCAAGCTGCCAGAGTCTTTCCTGAACCAGTTCTTCACGGGAAGAAGCCTTCTGAATATTGACATCAGTCTGTTTTAAAAGGCTCTCCGCCTGGGCCGAGTGGGGAATCTCTGTTAACGCCAGGTTGGCGAAATAACGGGCGGCTATAAAGTCGTCACTATCAAACTTGAGCTGGGCAGAATCCATAAAACGATTGTACTGTTGCAGATGCAGAATATTTTCCAGCTGTTGCTGAACCTCGACCGCTTTCCCATAAATCGCCACGGTATCAACCCGGTTACTGCGGGCCAGGAACAGTGCCCGGTCATAGCAATGGCTGGCACCGGTCAAATCACCGGATTCGAAAAGACGGTCCCCCTGTTGCACCAGGTCGGTCACCATGTTTTTATTCTGCTGTTGAATCTGCCGGTTCATCAGGTCGTTAAACTCGGCTTCCCGCTCTTGCTCCCGGCGAGCTTTCTTCTCCGTTTTGCCCAGTCCGAAAGCAGTGGTCAGACTGAACATATGCAGACTTCCCAGATCACGGTCCACGAGGGCATAATCAAAAGTTATGGCTTTGTAGGTGATCCCGGCCCCGCAGGCGAGCTTTTTCTCCCGCAAACCGCCCCGAAGACATAAAAGATTATGGAAATTATATTCCATCCCCAGGGCTAATCGGGGATCCAGTTGTTCCACCTTGGTCAGTGAAGCCGAGACGGTGACCAGGTGGTTCCAGCCAGGCTGGGGGCGAAATTTAAATGATGTCCCCAAATCCACCGCGTAAGGGTAATCAATACTCTTTTCAAGCATTTTTAAACTCGGGGCCAGAAGGTTGCGCCCGTTGAGTACTATCGCCAGTTCCTTGAAGCGGCTGTTATCGAAAGTCAAAACCCGGCCGACCGACAGCGACAATCCCGGCGACGAGGTGGTGTTATAGGAATCCAGAGAATGGTGTTCCATATTGACGGCCAGACCGAAATCATAATTTGAAATCGTCCGGCTGTAAGCGAGGTAAAAAGCCAGCCGGTTGTCCTGGATGTCCTCGATATAAAAATTATTAAGGTCGAACTTTTCGATACCATCAATACTCAGCCGGAAGACACCGACGCCGAAACTGCCCCAATCAAGAGTGGGAAAAACCAGACCCAGGTACTGATAAGCGACTTCTTCATCATAGAGCCGGCTGTGAAAACCGCCCAGGGAAAACTGCTCCGCCCGAGCCAGACGAGCCGGGCTCCAGAATGGGGCGGTCCAGGTCTGGCTACAGGCCAGGTTGGCTCCGCCCTGAGCCAGGTCTGCCGCCCCGGCTCCGAAACTGAACGGTGACTGCGTACCGTCATCACCGGCCAGAACCGGACCGACGCTCAAAAATGCAACCAGCATCCCGATATTTAAGATTCTGCTTTTCATCTTATTACAGCTATCTTCCTTCTGAAACTTTCTTCCGTCCCCGATACATAGCGCGCTGTGATACGACAGAAATACGTTCCTGAAACGACCGGCAAACCTTTATCGTTTCCACCTTCCCATATATCGCTCTGATACGAACCGGCGCTTCGGAAGGAATTAATCGCTATCTCTTTTACCAGCCCGCCGGTAATGGAAAAAATTTCGATATCGACATGGGCATCCTCAACGAGGTTGAAAGTAATTGTTGTAACTTCGCCTCGCGACGGTACAAACGGATTAGGATAATTACGGAAGGATTTTCCAAGATCCGGTGTCATTAAAGATATTTCAACCGTCGTGAGGGGGTATTCAGCGCCTTCAAGCATGACATATTCGGTCGTCAAAAGATTCTTATCACGTAACGAAAGGAAAGTCGAATCATCGAACTGTACCAGATAATTACCCGAAGCGCTTTCGTCTTTCAGATCGGCTTTCAGGACGAAGTCGACATCATCGCCCCGTTCGAGTGTATAACCTTCATCAATAACAAGATTGACGCTGTCGCCGGAAAAAATACTGTCGCCGGCAACCACGCTGTCATCCAGAAGCAGCCAGCAGGTTTTGAATACCTCGTTAACGCAGGGTTCCAGCCCGGTCATGGTCCGTTTATATATCCGTCCCCTGAGAGCCTCGACCAGGAGGTCACCTTCCAGCGTGAGTGTTTGATAGCTCAATGTCCATTCGCAGAGCGCAACTCCGGTAGTATTCGGAGTCGTCGTTTGCACCGGCTTTGCCTCAACCGTTAACAGGGGTCTCCCGGCCGGCAGATAGATATTCACGGTTTCACTGGCGAAGGGGAACTGGCTGGAACAGCCCGCCGCCAGGGTTAACCCCGGGGACCAGATCGTATCAGTGGCATCATTGAAAACAATGTTATTTTCATGGGGAATATTGAGAACAAAATGGCTGAAAGGTACATCCGCTTCGATATCACCTACCAGGACGACTTCGAGACTGTCGCCGGGATTAAGCAACAGGCCGGTATCACTCAAATTAAAGCAGGTTGCCCCGCTATACAGATCGACAAAAGGCTGGTAATATACCGGGCCGGTGCCCAACCGGTAACCGATACCGTCAAACAAACGGTCAGGGTTCAGGGGCGTTTCCAAAGAATCAAGCACGTTAACCAGGATATTTTTTATCCGAAGCGGTGAATGTTCGTCATCGGCATTATAATTAAAAGCCAGGCTTAGCATCGCCAGCGAATCCCGGCCGCCGATGACAGCGTCGTCCATTAATGAGGACAGGCATATTTCCAGGGAGCCGGCCGGCTGTTTTAAAGTCGCCCAGCCGGAAGTAATCGGAAATACCGACCCCGAAGCCAGCATGGCGGTATCGGTGGTGACGTCCAGCGGCGCCCCGGAACTGATATCCCTGACCACAATCGTGGAACTGTCATTTATCGCCATCCCGAAACCGGAGCCGAGGGAAACCTCTTTCACTGCCACCTGAACCGTTATCGAATCGGTCTCACCCGGACTCAAAGTCACCGGCATACTCAGCGGTATTTCCACCGGGTCACTGCCGGGTCCGAAATCGTAAATTTCACCGATAGTTGTCTGTTGCCTTTTAAGACTTATCCGTTCCAGCAGAGATGACGTCTCCAGCGGCATCATCAGGCTATCCACCACCTGCACCGTCAGACTCATCAATTGAATCTGGGAACTTCCGGCCGACTCGGGGTGGCGCAGACGCAGACGCAGAACATCGACATCCTCCTGCCCGTAATTAACCAGCGGGCTTAAAAGAGACACATAAGAAATCATCATGCACTCTGAAGGTTCGTCGATTCGGCAGGTGGCCGTTTTAAGCGGGAACGCAATGCCGGGGTCAATCGTCACCGGCTGGAGCGTATTATTATCCAGAAGAGGGATATCGTTCACCCCGGTAACAGCGATGACAAACTGGTCTGCCGTAGCGAAACTGTCGATATTCACCAGTAACGAAAAACTTTGTTCCGTTCCCGAAGGAATAATCACCGGTTCGCTGAAAACCAGATTCAGACGGTCCTGATGCGGTACCGGTTGTAATATTTTAACAATCATAAAACCGCTGGCTAAAACCAGACGGGAAAAAACTTCGCCCGCATTAAGCGCCCCGCCACTGCCGTCTTCCACTGTTAAAATCAGGCTGTCAATACGGACGGAAGCGGCTGAGGATAATGTGTCAGGATGTTTAACCTGAAGATTCATCACGAACACATTAGCCTGACCCCGGATTACCGAAGTCGGGATCGAATTAATCATTTTTACTATGATATTTTCCGGCAAGGCCTGTAAAAAAGCCGTATCGGATTCGACGACCACCGATGAATCCGGAATATCGGGGGCAAAAGCCTGCATCTGCCAGGTTACGGCACCGGGCTGGTCAGCCGTATAGGTAAACAGGAAATCGCACGTGTTCCCGCCGGCCAGGCGGACCGGCCCTGCCGTGCTGTCAAACAAGGTCACCAGAGTCGGATTTGAAATATTTACTATTCGTCCGACCACGTTATCAATCGTATCCTCAAGTATATTCGTCACCGAAAACCGTACTTCGACCTCCTGTCCGACCGTATATGTTTCCTTTAGCGGCGTATAGGTAATTTTTAAACTGGAGGTGGACACCGGGAAACTCCGCATGCTCAAAAGCGGCTTATCCAATGGACCGTCGTTATCGGAACTGTAAAGGCAACCGTTGACAGGTATTTTCCCTCTGAAGGATACATTAGGCGTTGCCGCAAGCGATACATCCCCGAGAATAAAAAGAGTCGGACATATTTCGGTGATGACCACGTCAAGATTATCAAGCGTCCAGGCCGAATCTACATAAGTGAAAAAACCCACCAATGAATCACTGTCCTGCCAGACCGTATCTTCATTAATATCCAGCCATAATTCCAGAGCGGTGATATCGCTGGTATCGGCGTCTCCATGGTTGGTGATGAAAAGCGATTTCAGGGTATCCGCAAGATTGCCATTACCGGCCGGCTGGAAGGCGAACAGCACCACCGAAGTATCACCGGGGCTTATCGTCCGTGGCGTCAGGGAATACATATGATACTGGCTGTAAATGGAACCGTTGACCACCATATACCCGCCGCGGGTCAAAGGCAGGTCGCCGTTGACATTTACCGAACCGGAAAAAATAAAGTCGGCGGCGTCGATAATACCCACCAGCAGACTGTCGGAATCAATCATCTCCGTTGGAACGTCAAGCGCAACAAAGAAATATAACAGCGACTCCGGCGGTAAAGTTATGCCCAGACCCGACAGTTGCAATTTACCATCGGTAAAATAACCGGTTCCTATTAATGAATCGTCGGTAAATACCCGGTCTTTATTCTTGTCATAATAAAGGGAAACCTGACCGGTTTCATAATCGGCGTATTCAGAGCCGGAACGGGAACGGGATAGGTTGGTCAGGTTCAACGCCTGCAAAGTCTGACTCTGGGTAAGATAACTGTTGTACAGGGCAAAAGTGAGTATTAATAAATTCTCGCTCCCGGGATACAATGTACCGGTGGCCTGGGGAGAGGATATAACAGTTACCCGATTGGACGGGAACAAAAGATGAGTTTCCGGGCTGACCACCGCCATATCGTCCGGGCCCTGCATATCAGAGGTATACTTTACTCCGCCTGTGGGTATTTGAAGTCTCATCGTGCCCGCTTTAAACTGCTCCGGGCTGACATCTACCGTCACAAAAAACCGTCTTCCCCCGGCAGGCACCGGGCAGGTCAGGTTGTCCAGACTCCAGGTGCTGTTGGTGTTGGTTAAGAGACCAAGCGAAATATCATCCGGAGTAAAACCGTTCCCTGTCGCATCGGCCCATAAATTCATCTTCCTGATAGCCCGGTCTTCCTCCAGAGTAGTGATATTCACCAGTTGCAGCTGTCGCAGGATATCATCAGCATAGCCGTTTCCGGGAAGTTTGAAGTCGAACACCAAGCAGTTGGTCTGACCGCCGAAATGGTTCACTTCATCAACAGAATAAACAGCGATATTACCGGCCGGAAAAGCGTTGATAATAAATAGGGAACTATTCTCCAGTGGGAATTCGCCGCCGACAATCAGCGGTTGCCCGAAATATATATCAATTGCATCCTGAATTTCCACCCCGACGGTATTCCTGTCTTTACAATTATCCGCACTAAGATAAGCCATTACCGATAAGCCCACCGCACCCCCGTTGCCGGCCAGTTCCAAACCGGTCGTGTTGAACAAGACTGTACCATTATCCGGGTAAGCCGTAGCCACGACCGTATCGGCAGGACCAAATTCCCGCAAATCAGCGGTCCTGTTTAAATAGACATATAACTGAAGGCTGTCAATCTGACTTTCCAGTTGCTCCGCGGTGGCCCCGTCGTTATCCGTCAATATCAGATAGCAACGTAAACTGTCAATGGCGACCGTATCGGCGTAACTGTTAGTCAAAGTGAAACTGAGCAGGGAACCGGTGTTTTCACCGGGTATCAATTCCCTTCCCGCCAGGGGGACCAAAGACACGGCCACGGTTTCGGAGCTTTCGATAATAATTGTATCCGGCGCCATCAGGGCGACATCGACCGGACCATCATTCTGTGAACCCATATCGATACCTGAAATCGGGATACTCAGGGCTATGGAAGCGCCGTTACGCGGATAAGATGAAAGCGCGGCTCCCACGTAGAAACGGTTCAGCGGCTCCTCCAGAACGGCCGTCAGCCCGCTGAGCGTCCATTGACTGCCGGTAAAAGTCAGCCGTCCCAGACGGGATTCACCCTGGCTTCCTTCCCAGCTATTGTCGCCGTCGTCCCGATACAGCACCAGGGAATCGAAATCATCATTCCCGGCGGTACCGCTGTTGGTGAAACTGATTATTTTCAGGGTGTCGGTAAGGTAGCCGTTGCGGGGTAAATCCAGGGCGAGTACCGGGTAAACAATATCGGCAGGACTTATCGTATCCAGACCGGTGGCTATGAAACCGACCTGGGCGGCTATCATGCCGTCGATGACGCAATACCCCAGGGAATTGACGGTATCCGGTCCGGCCACGATAGTGCCGTCACCGGTAACAATATCAATTCCCGGTACTGTGAAGATATCCAGCGAATCGCCGTCACGGGCAAAAAGCGCCGTTTTCACCGCCGCCAATATCGTTCGCCCGGAATCAGCCGGTATATTCAACGGAGCAATGGAAAGAATAATTTCAGAACTATCGTATGCTGTTATTGCCAGCAGGCTGTCGGCCCCGGTGAGAGTGGAATCGTTATCCCGGTCAAGATAAAGGCTCACCGAATCGACATTAGTCAATCTTTGCGCCTGGTTGCCCGCACCGCGGTTAGCGTCGCGGAGAGTCAGGCCGGTTACGGTCTTATTTTCATCAAAATAATTATCGAGCCTGAATGCCAGCGTCACGATACTGTCCCGTTCGGGATGGATGTACTTCGTTCCCAGCGGGACGGTGGAAACATAAAGCTCTTCGACCTCGATATAACCACTGCTGTCGGCAACATCGTTA
The DNA here is from genome assembly GCA_964618515.1 of uncultured Ignavibacteriales bacterium. Taxonomy (GTDB): domain Bacteria; phylum Zixibacteria; class MSB-5A5; order GN15; family FEB-12; genus JAFGNW01. The sequence continues at coordinate 14,939 of CAZUAS010000007.1, forward strand.
ATACTGCTTACCGCCGTTACTCGGCCCGCCCCCGGTTTGACGGCTATAAATTGCCCCGTTGAATCGACCTTGCCGACCCGACCCAGCATTTTCCAGGTAATATCACCTGCCGAGGTAAGGTTATCTTTGGCGTCATATCCGGTTACTGTGAACTGAATAGTGTCATACATTCTTACCGAGAAAGTATCGGGCGATATCTCCAGCCGGGCAAGGACACCCGGAGTGACAACGACAACCTCGTTGGTATCCGTTACCCCCCCGATACTGCTGGTGACGGCAATCCGGCCAGTACCGACCGTGGTCGGTGTAAACAAACCCTCGTTATCGATAGACCCGATCCCGCCCAGCACTTCCCAGGTCAGTGTTCCGAGATTAGTTATATCACCGTGGGCATCATAACCATAAGCATCAAAAGAATAGGTGCTGTCAGCTGATAATTCCAGCGAATCAGGCACAATTTCAATAGATACCAGGCTCCCCGGAAGCACTATAATCGGTCCCACCGTATCCGGAATCATATCAACACCGTAGGCTATGACATACCCTTCCCCGGGACTGGTGGCGGTAAATAAACGGGTAGTGTTATTGATGGTCCCGATACCCCCCAGAACAGTCCAGAGCGGGATATAAGCCAGTTTACTTTGATTGCCGTCGGCGTCCAGCGATTCGAAATTGAACTGTAGTGTCGAATCCAGCATAACCGTCGCCGTATCCGGGGAGGCCACCAGCCTTACCGGCAAACCACCCTCACAGGTGATAACTCCTGAGGTATCGACCCTCGGAGACAGGGTTGCCACCACCCGGCCGGTGCCGAGTTTTTGCAGGTTTAAAACTGTCGAAGTGTTAGGCCCGGCCGCAACCGTACCGATGGAGTCCGTCCCGGTCACCGACCAGGTGGCGGAAACATCGCCAAGAAGGCTGTCCTTGTGGTCATAAGCCCGGCAGTAAAAAACAGTTGTATCGTTATCAGTGGTAAGGGTAGTATCACCGAAAGGCGTGCCATCCAATAGCTCAATACGGATAGAATTTACGTTCGATATCACCTGTAAGGCAGCATTATTACTCAAGTTACCATAAACAGCCTGAATTGAATAATAACCCGCAGAATTTCCCGACGTATAGAGACCACCTGCGGTAATACTACCCGTAGGATCCGTGGTAGACCAGATAACAGAAGTGGTCAAATCAACAACTATATTGTTATTGATGTCATATCCATAGGCGGAATACTGAGACGTTTGAAAATAATATACGATAGCATCCTGAGGAAGAACTCTTATATAAAGCAAACTACCCTCTTCACCGTACTCAAAAGCTCCCATTTCCGGGGCGGTCTCCAGGTAGGGGTAACCCAGGTCGAGACCGGCATTAATTACCGGTGAGCCGGTGGTAAGGTGAAACTCGTTATCAGCCGGATTTATGAAAACCGGGTCAACCGAAAGACCGCCGGCGGAATCGACCGCGCCGTTATAATAATCAGCTGTGGTATTCCCCCAGACGTCGTTGAAACCACAGATATTAAGGGCTTCGGCGAGGATGCCAATATCATTGGCTACCAGGATATTATTAAAAATCCGGGCAGTATTTACGCCGTCATGAACTAATATGCCCTGCAGGGTGGAATTGTAAATGGTGTTCCCGTAATACCGGTTATAATTGGCTAAATCTTTGTTCTCTATGCCCGATTCACCGCTGTTATATACCAGATTTTTTAAAATCAGGTTGTAATCTCCATCAACATATATTCCATCCTGGATGTTATCATGGATATTACAGCGGGTTATGACGCAGGAGTCACCGACAATTTTTACGCCCTGATGACCGGCATTGGTAATTTCCAGATTATCGATTTTGACATTATCGGCTTCGATATAAATTACCGGAGCCAGGGCGCCGCCGATATCAAAAACCGCCTTACCGCTATCATGCTTACAATAGGTAACGGGTAAGTCAGCCGTACCGGAGGTTGTCAACTGAATACTGTCGGAAAAAGAATAATTTGCCGCCAGTACTTTAACGGAATCACCGGGGATCAATATACTTTTCTTGTCGCCGTTATCCAGCGACAGCCAGGCTTCGGCGGTCGAAAGACCGCTATTGTTGTCGTTACCTATGGCTGAAACGTAGTATACGTTGAACATTTCAACAGCCCCTATATCCGGGGCATTGCCGTTGTAATCATAGCCTAAAAACAGGCCGGCGTCTATTTCGGGGGCGGCGGCATGAAGGCAGAATAAACCTCCGGTGGGGTTGATAAACTGCGGCTCCACCGAGAGTCCCCCGGCGGAATCGACCACTCCGGCTTCATAATTTTTGGTTGTATTTCCCCAGACATTGTTATAGGCGCAGATATTGAGGGCGTTGCCGTTGATACCGATATTATTCAATGCGACAATGTTATTAAAGATACGGGAGGTAAGTTCCTGGAGTTCAATACCGGTTAAGGCATTGGAATAGACGGTATTATGATAATATTTGTTGTAACGGGCCGGTCCTTCGTTTACGAAACCTTCTTCATCTCCGAAAGCAATAATATTTTTCAGAAATACGTTAAAACTGCCTTCAACTTTGACGCCTTCTTTATCCGTATGATGAATATAACAGTTACGGATTATACATGAATCGCTTTTAATGTGTATTCCCTGTGCTCTGGTGTTGGTCAGTTCCAGACCGTCGAGAACGACATGATCACCTTCCATAAGGATAATAATATTACTGCTGCCGCCGGCATTAAAAATCACCTTACCCAAACCGTATTTGCGGTAAATTATGGGTTTAACCTGCGTCCCGGAAGTCTTCAACTGAAAGCCGGAGCTGAGGTTATATGTACCCGGTAACAGATTTACCGTATCCCCCGGTATCAATATCCCCTTCTGGTCGCCATTGTCCAGCGACAACCAGGCGTTGGCTTCCGTCAAGCCGCTCTTGCCGTCGTCTCCTGTCGGCGACACATAATAGTTCGTTGCCCCCAGCGGAAGTACTGACAAAAGAACAATTAAAATTGAATAAAGAAATTGCCGCATATCTCTATTTTTTTTAGTACTGTAATTAAATCTTATATCGGCAATTAATTGGTTCTCATTAAGTTATTGCAGAGGTAAGGGGGTATTTATATAAAAATAAGGGAGGAATAAATATTTTATGCTTATTTTTAAAAATATGTTATATTAAGTATAAGTTACATGTTAAGTTATACCATCCGGCAAATATAATTTAGCATATTGCAAATCTCCGCCACAGGGAGTATATTTAGTTAATTGATAATTTACAGCTTTTACTAAAGCTCTTGAGGGAGCCGATATTTATGGGTGCTGTAAAACAACCGGAAGCCAACTCTTACCAATTTGATAAGCTCTTGTCCGAGAACAACCTGACCGAGGCATGGTCGGCGGTCAATGTCAATTCTCGTCAGAGATGTTTCGTAAAAATACCGGCAACCGGTTCTTCTTTACCACTTGAAAAAATCAACACCCTGCTCTCCAAATCTTTTTCCTACCAGTCACTATTAAATTCCTCACGCATTTTAAAGGGGCTCAAGAAAGAATGGGACAATAACCGGCTTTTTATTGAATATACTTATCTTGACTCGAAAATCTGGCAGTCGCTGACACCTGAAATGTTCTGGCAGTACTGGCCGGAAATCTTTGTACAGATAGCGGTCATAACCGACCTGATACATTATCAGCAACTGGTGCACCTCGACCTGAAACTTGAGAATTTTCAGGTAAAACTGTCACAAGGTGCACCTTATGTAATTCTCACTGACCTTGATTTTCTTAATAAATCCGGGACCACCCTGGAAGCCAAAATCCTCGGCACTCCAGAACACATTGCCCCGGAGATATTTAACAATGATATAATAACCGCTCAAAGCGACAACTATTCCCTGGGTCAATCCCTGCGTCTGGCCTTGAGATCTGGTCAAAAACCGGAACATGAAAAACTGAAAGCCTTTATCGATAGCCTGACAGCGGAAAACCCCATAGACCGGCCCTACAGTATTCTTGACGGGCTTTTGAACTATGAACTGATCGACTCGGGGGTTTATAAAAAAGCTAAAAAAACCGTTCTTTCTCTTATTTTGCTAGGAAATTTCCAGCGTTTCAAAGCACAACCACTGCCTGAGAAAAATCGGCTGGCTGATTTTTTGCAAAATGAATGTAAAGTTTTCGGGTTTCACGAAGAACTTACTTATGATTTAGAACAGCTTTTTGCCTGCTCCCCGCTGAGAGCATTTAGACTTTTCAAAAACATCGTCAGGGAAACCGAGATTGAAAACTTCGGAGATTTCTGGCATCTTAAATTCACCGATGACTTTCTGGAGAAAATCTTTTTAGAGCTCGACCAGCTGACCGCGAGGAAAAAAGACCCGACTTTGCCGAACGCCGACGCTTCTTTAAAAAAATACCTGTATCTTCGAAAAAGACTAAAATCCGGTTTACCTGAAACCTCGTCCAAAAAGCAACAGACTTGGAAATACCTTATGGAACTGGGCGATTTGGCGCTGGGCTTGAACCGCCCCCTTGACGCTATCGTTCATTACCGGGAGGCTCTGGCTATTATCGATTCAGGGGAAACGGTGGAAAGAATTAATATAATTCATCAGTTAGCGGTGCAGCTGATCCTGGTTGGTCAGCAAAAGGAAGCGGAAGACCTGCTTCACCGGGGCATCGCTGAGGCCGGAGCCCTCGAAGCTGACCGGGAGGAGCTGGAACTTTTAAATCAGCGCGCCTACCTGTTATCGCTGGAAGGCCACCATACCGAAGCGGCAGCGATACTCCAAAACATAATTGACCGGGCTAATCGGCCGGGCTTGGAGCTGGAACTGGCCAAAGCCTATTATAACTGCTTTCATATCGAATATATCAAAGGTGCTTACGGCGAGGCCGAGGCATTAATCAAAGAATGTCTGAACGTCGGTAAAAAAGCTCAGGATGAAGCCTTTCTTACTACCATCTACTCCGGTCTATCCGTTCTGTACTCGGAAATTGCCGAATATGATAAAGCACTCAAGATGAGTCACAACGTTGTCAAGCTTATCAAGGGTCATTCAGATAAATCATATAAGCTTCTGTTCGTTTATCGAAACCTGGTTTTCCTTTATACCCGGCTGGGTTCGTCAAAAGACTCCGAGTACTGGTTAAATTTATATCTGAGCGCCAGCAATAACAAATTCGACCAGCTGGCTTTTCTCGACTACTCGATAATGAGAGGTTGGATGGAGATAAACTGCGGACGCCTGCAGACCGCCCGGGAAAGTCTTTTAAAGGCTTCCGGCTTATTTCAAACCACGGAAAACAGCCGCTATGTCGGCAAAGCCTTTTATAACCTGGCCGAAATAGCCCTTTATCAGGGTGAATTCAAAGAATGTGAAAAGTATTGCCAAAAAGCTTTAGAGATTTTTGAAAAATTACAGGACCAGAGCATATGTACAGAAATCAGTCTTTTCAGACACTTGAACATTTTCTACAACGAATCTTCTGCACAACCTGAAACCGGAGAATTACTCGGCATTCTGGAGAAACTGATAAAACATAATTGCCGATATTTTGCAGTCTCCTGCTTTTTGCATATTGCCGTCAACTTCGACAACGACGCTGTCATTCCGGCTTTGAAAATAATTGAACCGCTGAAAAAACAAATCAATGAATCTTCAGCCCCGCTTTTCAAAGCCGCCCGGAGTCTGATAGAGTACCAGGAAAATATTTTGGCCAGCGGGCATAAGACCATCCGGTTATTGAAAGACGCCTATCAGGTACTCGAAGGCACCGGTCAGAAATTTTTTGCGTTGCTTTTATGTTGTGAAATAGGCCAGTACTATCAGGACAATTTTCAACAGAAGCTCAGCCGCAAATTTTATCAACAGGCCCAGTCACTGGCGCGGCACTTGCACCACCAACCGTTCGAGAAACGGCTTGCGGAAAAGCTCGATACCTTTCTGGAAAAAGACTATGTTCACGAGCGGGTTCTCAAATCCATGCTGGGGATATCGAACATTCTCAGGGACATAGAAAATTATGAAAATGCCCTGCGCAAAGTGGTGGAATTCGCAGTCAACGAAACCGGGGCGGAACGGGGGGTGCTGCTTTTAAAAACCGAGGGCGCCGACGAACTCCAGACCAGAGCTTATATCAACTGCGACGAAGACAGTTTAAAAGATATCTGTGATTTCAGCCGGTCCATCGTCACCCGGGTGGCCAGACAGGTTTCACCGCTGGTGGTAAGTGACGCCCTGCAGGATAAGCGCACCAAAAAGTATAAAAGCATCGCCGTTCACAATATCCGCTCGGTCATCGGCATGCCCATCGAAGACGGTGATAATTTTTACGGGGTACTTTATCTGGACCATCACACTATTCCGGCTCTTTTCGGCGATGACGACATCACCTACGTAACTTCACTGACCAATTTCCTGGCGGTGATACTGAACACTCTCCGGCGTTTCAAGACCGTATCCGTCAATAAGGAACAGCTGGAGAACGAACTGCTAAGACAGGGGGTAAGCGAGGTTTTCGTCACCCATAACGGCAATTTGAAAAAAATGCTGGAACAGTTGCCCCAGCTGGCGCAGTCCAACGCCAGTATTCTTATCCTTGGCGAGACGGGGACCGGCAAAGAAATAATAAGCCGCCTGATTCATAATTTAAGCCACCGTAATCGGGGCCCGTTCGTCAAGATGAATTGTGCCGCTATCGCCGAAGACCTTATAGAAAGTGAACTTTTCGGCATCGATGACGGAATAGCCACCAATGTCAAAGCCCGGGTGGGTAAATTCGAAGCGGCCGACACCGGCACTTTGTTTCTGGACGAAATCGGCGAGATGCCTTTGAATATCCAGTCCAAAGTCCTCCGGGTGCTGGAATATAATGAATTTGAACGGGTCGGTTCTCACCGGACCAATTACACCGACGCCCGTTTTATATTTGCCACCAATAAAGACCTCTGGAAGATGGCTTGCGAAAACCGGTTCAGCAAAGACCTTTACTACCGGATATATAGTTTAATTATTGAAATTCCCCCTTTGCGGGAGCGACCTGAAGATATTGAACCGCTCATCGAGCACTTTTCCAAACTTAACGCTACCGACCCGAAAAAAAGAATCCGTTTCAGCGCCGCCGCCCTGACCGCCATGACCGTCTATCCCTGGCCGGGTAACGTGCGCGAACTTAAAAACCTCATCGATCGTTTCAATATACTCTACCCGGGCAAACAAATCGACCTGGTTAATCTGCCTTCGTATATTCGGGACAGCAACCATTCAAGCCCGCTGTCAAAAGAGCATCAGGTTACTCTGGAAAAAAACCGGATTTTAAAAGCCCTGCATAAGCACAGCTGGAACAAGTCCGCCGCCGCCAGGGAATTACAAATGCCTCTTTCCACTCTTTGTCGAAAAATCATAAAATTTAAAATCAAAAATTCCTGAAAACCTTATAATATTAACCGCCTTACCGCTAATTTACCACATCTTTGCCTTTGTAACTCACGCTTTATCAATCACTTAACAATGAGCATACCATTTTGCATAATAAAAACGGCAAATCTGTTCCCTTTTTCTTTCCTATAATTTATGGCAAGTCATTGAATTATAATAAGTTGACTAATTAATCCGGCCTCCTTTAAAAATGGCATCAAATCTGTATTAACCCTTTGCGTGTCAAACAACACCTTCAAACCCTTCTTTAAGAGGAGGCATTTATGTGCTTCAAATTGGTAAAGTTCAAAAAAGTACTCACCCTTACCTTACTTCTAATCACCCTTTGCGTTTTTAGTTTCACATTTTTTGTCCCGAAAGGAATGGCTGATACCGGTCAGATATCTCCCCCGCCGCCGACTGTTGCGGATACCACCGATGTTTATGCTACCGGCAGTACAAACGATCCGGAACCGGGTGACGGACAGCTTTCAACATGGGAGATGCTATTAGTGGTCGTGACTAATATGATTTAATGAAAAATAAGATATTAAATATAAAAAATCGGATCCAGGTATTATGATTAGATACGAAAGATTAATAACTCTGCTGACATTGCTTTATAACCGCAATGTCGTCACCAAAGAGCAAATTTGTCAGGTTTGCAACGTGTCGGAACGAACCGCTTACCGGTATATCAACAAGCTATCGATGTCGAATATTCCTATCTACTTCGACCGAGCAGTGGGTGGATACCGTCTGAACACGCCTTCCAAAGTCGTCGCCAACCATATCGGCGTCAGTGATACGATAATATTGAAATGTGCTCTAAAATATCTCGAGCATCGGCTGGACGGTCATTATGCGGACACTATCGACGCCATCGACAGTACTCTCGACCGTATTAATCTTTCGTCTAATCTGGAACATTGCGGCATTTCCGAGAACTTAATCAAAGCCGATATGCCTGCCGAGAAACTAAGCAGTTCCCTTCATCTGGCTATTCTGGTTACGGCCATTCGCAATAACCAGAAAGTCATTATCGAATACCTTAACGGGAGCAGTGAATCACACAAAAGTATAGTGGAACGGCCGACCCTGAAATTTGCCCGCGAGTGGTATGTTTTTGATTCCCATGCTGCCAACCGCGGCAACATAGCCCTGTCTAAAATCCGGGAGGTAAAAATTATTTAGCGACAAATCAAGTAGTTAAGAGCCCATATACTTACACCAAAGATGATCCCCGGGGGCATCAATTATCGACTTAGGGAAGTCTTATAAAATCCCGGCGGGATAAACATATCTCCGCTGGGATTTTATTTTAAAAAATACTTGATTGCCTGACCTTTATATATTAATTTATATACAATCTATTGAGCATACTTTTTTTAAGAGGCTCATTATGGCATATTCACATACAAATTTACTCGTTCTGTTCTTATCGTTATTAATTCTTCTACCCCTATTTAAAGTCCAAGGACAGCCTGACTGGGTCAAAAAAACTATGAAAGAAAACCGGTTTTCGGAAAGTTCTTCTGAAGCGCCCGCAGTGGTTTTGTTAAATAAAACTCTAATGAAGGTTATCGATAACGGTGTTGCCCATGAAAAAGTACAGCGTGTTACGAAAATCCTAAAGCCACAGGGCACCGGTTACGCCGATCTCGAAATCACCACTACACCCTATAGAAAAGTCAAAGACATCAAGGGCTGGCATATCGACCAGGCCGGGTTTTGCCGAAAACTCGAATCAAAAAATATACGGGAAATAAACCTTTCTCAAATAACCGATTTCTATGACGACGATATGGTGCTGACAGCCGGTTTTTCCGGTGTTGTCGCCGGTGACGTGGTCGCTTACGAATACGAAATCAATATCGATGATTCTTTAAAAGATAACTACTATGTCTTTACCCTTCAACATAGCCTGCCCGTTATGGAAACATACCTGGAGGTAGCGATACCGGATGGCTGGCGGGTTCAGATATCGGGTAATAACCTCTCTCCCCTGACTTTCCGTGAGGAGAACAGTAAGTATATCTGGGAAGGCCAGCATCTGGCTTACTACGCTGAAGAACCTTACATGCCAAGCTGGTCTGTCTAAAACCGTCTGGTGCTGCTGAATTGTTATAATCCCAGCGCGACCAACGAGTTTATCAGTCCTGAATGGCAAGCCTGTTCCAGATGGGCCTGGAAAATTTTCGAGGAACCGGCTACTCCAACTCCGGAACTGGCCGAAATGACCTCACGGTTGACTGAGCCAGCAACCGACACCTGGGATAAAATAGAAATCATCACCGCTTATGTAAGAGATAAAATTCGCTAAGTGGCGATAGAGATAGGTGAAGGGCGTTTTAAACCTCGCCCTGCCGATATCACTTTCCACAACTTATACGGAGACTGCAAAGATAAAGTTACGCTGGCGCGGGCGATGCTTAAAACCCTGGAGATTCCCTCCTACCCGACCCTAATCCAGACCAGCTATCCCGTCGATACCGGCCTGCCCACCTCCCTTCAGTTTAATCATTGTATCCTGGTCTTGCCTTTATCCGGTTTCGACAATCGAGATGAGATATCTTCGCTGACGGCTGTCAGTGACAGTTTCATTTTTATTGACCCGACTTACGAATACGCTCCGGCGGGTTATCTTTATCCCTCTGTTTACGGCAACCGAGTGTTATTGGTGTCCGAAAAAAAAGGATCTCTGATTAAACTGGAGAATCTTTCACCGCAAACCAAAAGTCGTCATTATTCCGCTCAGGCTCGTTTTAACGACGATAAGTCGTTAACGGCTGAGGTCTCGATTAAAAACCATGGCCATCAAGCGGTTAGCACCCGCCAACAATCAGCGGTTCTTGACAACGAAAAACTTATCGACCATATACGGCAGTGGCTTTCGCAAACCTGCCACAACCCGCGGATAGAGGATTTCATTTTCCAGGATTTTAAGGATTCTTCCCTGATCACTTTTAACCTGTCGGTCGCCAGTTATATCGAAAAATCTGGAGAACTTCTGCTTCTCAAAGCTGATTTCTTACATACTGACCGCGAGAGGCAACTCAAAAAGGGAGAACGTGTCTGGCCGGTATACTTCGGTCCTGCAACCGCCAGCCGGACGGATATCGAATGGCTTTTCGACCATACTTTCGCCCATTACGAAAAAAACGACTCCGGCCGCTATACTTGCCGTCTGGGCAAACTGGCGGGGGAAAAGAAAGTTACGGATTCGACCATTTCCATCATGACGAAACAAATTTATTCCGGGGAAACAGTTCCCAAAGAAGAATACTCCCTGGCCCGTGATTTCGAAAACGCCTTGAGGAACTGTTATAACCGTAAATTTATTTTAACTATCAGATAGAGGGAACGATGAAACGTTTAAGGATTTTACTGATGACCGGTCTGTTGTTGAATCTTTTGATTACTTCGACAACGGCAGTCAAAAACAAAACTGATAAAGAGTTTAATTTAACTGGGACGAGGTGAGACAGCAGGACTGGGATATCAAGAACGACACGGCCTATAGCAACGATAAAGCCGTAATGATATTTGAGAAAATTTACGTCGATGACAAGAGCATTTTAGATGGCAATCTTTACAAAACAATATATCGAAGAATCCGAATATTGAAAGACGTGGGCCGCCAGTGGTCGGATGTTGATGTCCCATTCATTGATGAGAAACAGAAAATACTCGATATTAAAGCCAGGACTATTCTGCCCGACGGAGACATTATCGAACTGACTGAGGACCAGATCAGGGAAAAAGATATAGTCCGGGTCGAGGGTAAACGTCTTAAGCACAAATCCTTTTCCCTGTCTGGTGTTACCGATGACTGCATGATCGAATATGTTATAAGGTACGAATTACCCCACACTTTTGGCATTTGGAATATCCAGAAAGATATCAAGCTGATTACCGGAGAATATCATTGGGAATTTTACGATTTCATCAAAGAGAAGTTTGATTTTTACCCGTCCTTTTACAATCCCTACGGCCACGAAATAGCGCCTGAATATATGTGGGAAGGTTTGACCGATTACCGGGTTCGCAAACTACCGCCGGAGAACCCCCAAAAGATTCTTTTCGAGGTAAGCAATATTACGGCTTTTGAAAACGAACCGTACGCTGATTTCAAAAGTATGCAACCCCAGCTCCTGATTCACTACTACGGCCCCGATTGTCTTCCCGCGGTTTTCTGGGGAGGTCTGACCGGGTTCATCAACTTGATGCTGGAGTATATGGGAGAAAAAGATAAGGAACTTATGAAGGTGGTTAAGGAATTCGCCGTCCTGCCTTCCGACAAGGAAAAAATCGACGCCACTTATAATTGGCTCCAGAAAAATATCAGGAATACTTCCTTCGAGGATGTCCCCGAACTTGAGGAACTAAACAGGAAGAAAAAGTTCAAAAAGAAAATAGAGATGGCTGAAAATGTCGATGAAATCATCAAACGCAGATATGGCAGTAAGGACGAGATAAATTTTCTTTTCTATATTATGCTTAAACGGATGGATATCGACGCCCGACTGGCGATGGCGGTGGACCGTCTGGAAGACTATTTCAATTTCAAGCTCAAATTTTGGCAATTCGACAGGACTATGGTGATGGCACCTGATGAAAAAGGAGACTGGGTATGCTATTCGTTGAAAGAGAAGTTCCTGCCGGCCAAAATGGTACCCTAGTTTAACGAAGGTGAAACCGCTTTTGTCAACGACCTCAATAAACAAACATACGAACTCCCTTTTTCCCGGGCTGAGCAAAACACTGTCAACAAAACCTACACCTATACCCTTAATGAAGAGCTTGAAATATCAGGTACGGTAGCAATGATATATACCGGTCACCCGGCCCGCATTTACCGGCTCATGATTTATGGCGAGGATGACACTGGTTGCAGGGAAATATTAAAGGAAGAGCTTAAGGAAATACTGACCAGAGCTGAGACGGACTCCTTCAGCTTCGAGAATATTGAAAACCAATACGACCCTTTCCGGGTAACCTGTCATGCCGCCTATGCCGCGGTTGAGACCCAGGGTGACCGAATTCTTTTTAAGTCAGGCCGGTATTTATCCTCGTGTGAAAATCCGTTTATCGACAAGAAAAGGAAAAATGATATTCTTCTCCCCTATGCTTATACGATGGTGGACAGCGCCACATTCATACTTCCTGCCGGCTGGACAGTGGAGGCTCTTCCCGCCGATACGGTCATTGACAATCCTGTAGGAAGCTACAAGACTCATTTTGTCAGTGATGGTAATAAAATCAGCGTCATACGCGACTTTACTCTGAAAAAAGCTTTCTGTCCGAAGACCCAGTACTTATACATCAGACAACTGTTCGACTTGAGAAAGGAAATAACTGATAAAATCATTGTCCTGAAAGCAGTATAAGAATAAAAAAATACGATTAAAATTAAGAAAATACCCGGTGGTGTTGAAAACTCTCCGCCGGGATTTTTTCTTTCAAAAGCCGCCTTTGATACGACCGCGTTTCTCAAGGTATTTCTGATGGTATTCTTCGGCCGGATAGAAAGTTGCGGCGGCAGCTATCCCGGTGACAAGCGGCTGTCGGTACTGACCGCTTTTATCCAGTTTATCTTTAGATTCCTGAGCTTGTTGTTTTTGACGGTCGTCATGGTAAAATATCATCGAACGGTATTGACTGCCAATATCCGGCCCCTGGCGGTTCTGGGTAGTGGGATCATGGATTTTCCAGAATATATTCAGCAATTCTTCATAAGTTATTCTGGACGAGTCATAGGTAATTTCCACTGCCTCGGCGTGACCGGTCAGACCGGTACAAACTTCTTCATAGGTCGGGTCTTCGACTGTTCCCCCGGTGTAACCCACCCGGGTAGCAATGACACCTTCAATATTCTGAAAAGCAGCTTCCACACTCCAGAAACATCCGGCCGCAAAGGTCGCTTTGGACATTATTTTATCTCCTGTGGTAAAAAAAATTGATAACAAAAAAAGAAGTAATAAAGAATAAATCATTTATACTATCCCTTTTTTTCTTCCTATAACCGAAAAAAGCAGATCAGGTTCCGCCGCATTGACATTAAAAAAAGTAAAACAGGTTTTTTCTTAAATGGTCAAAAGGTAGTACAAAATATTTAAAACATTGAAGAAATAATTCTTATTTATCATCTTTATCTGTATCAAGTTTACGAGGTCCAAAGTAAATTGAATTAGAACTGACCAGCCAACTGGATTCGTTAGGCGGTTATGTCGACCATATGTCAGTTAAAGTAGCTTTCAACCACCACGGAGCGGTGTGCATCTGTAAAAACAATTGGGTTGTATCGATGGCCATATTGTAAATACTCGTAAAGGCAAGCGACCGGAAAGCCAGCCGGTAGGTTTGCGTTTCCCCCGGACTTAACAGTATTTCTTTATGCTTAGTATATCGTTACGAGCACGATAATAATCGTCCTAACCACCAATTATGAAGTGAAGTCCCGAATCCTGAAGGTTCTCCTCTGATTTGTTGGTAAGGGTGATAATCACACTATCCGGAATCGAGACCGCACTATCCGGGATTGCCGACAGTTCGAATCCCCAGACTCGACACCAATTTACATATTTCTTGATAAGAGCTGAATAATCGACGGTGTTTTCCCTCGGTATGACCTGGGCAAAGGTCAAAGCCGTCTGAATGAAAAGAAAAAAAAATAATTAGCAAACGGAGATTAAGCAATCTTAACTATATGGTTAATATGACAACCGCATCTGTATTTTATGCAGAAAGCCGGACAGGTTGTACCTTCTAAAATTAAATTTAGATAGGTATCTTTTCTACCAGCCTTTTTTCTTCATGATGTCGGAAATTTTTTCATCCAGCTGATTTTCGAAGAGCTCCTGGCGGCGGTCGCGGGCCTGTTCTATTTTGGCAACCAGTTTTTCTTTCTCGGCGGGCTTTTCAATAAAATCCACCGCTCCCAGTTTCATGGCCTCGACCCCGTCCTGAACGGTGGCGTGACCGGTCAGGACGATTATCTGGAGTTCCGGACGGATTTCCAGCATCCGCTTCAGTGTTTCGATACCACCCATTTCCGGCATGGCTAAATCGAGAATTACGGCATCATAGGTTTTCCCGGCCACCTTCTCGAGAGCTTCTTTGCCGCCGGGTGCGGTATCAACTTTGAAACCCCAGATTTCCAACCGCTGGGAAAGGACTTCGCGAAATTCCTGTTCATCATCGACCAGTAACACTACGGCTTTTGCCATATCTATCTCCCTGAAGTAGTTTTTCCGTTTTAAACCGGATTATTCAAGTTCTAACACCGGTTACCAATATTTCAAAAATAATCTTTTCTCCCTGTATTTTAACAAAAAATTCACCTTCGATAATCCCGACCAGCGCTTTCCACTCCGCCACCTTTTGTGGTTCCGGCTCCCCTCTGGCCGCCGAGGTAATTACCAGGCTGGCCTGGGTCCGGTCATGCCGTTCTATTGATAGCGTGATGTCGTCATTTTTAAGTGCCCGGTCAAGAATATTTTTTATTATAAGATACAAAACCTGTTGAATTAAAAAGGGGCTGGTGATGATATTCAGAGGCTGGTCGGAATAAGCGACTTTCAGATTCACCCCTTTGAGGTTGGCGAATCTTACAGTTAAAGCAACTAGATTCTCAACCAGCTGATTCAGTTCAAATTCCCGAACGGGTTCATCGGTGCTATGAGCGAAGGCATTTAAACGCCGGATGAAATCAACCCCGCGGCTGGTTTGGTGTTTTATTCTGTCAGCAATTCGCCCGAGCTGTTCCGGGGAAAGGGAGCGTCCGGATTGAGCGCCGGCCAGAAGGTCGGTCAGAAGCCCCGCCGACTGGTCTATAATGGAAACTATATTATTCAACTCATGTGAAACCGAAGCGGTAACCGCCCCGAAGAAAGCCAGGTCGCCGTTTTTTAATTTTTGGGTCCGGTCGTTTTTATCATCCGGGGTCACTTAACCGTCACCGCCTCTTTTATTTTTTGTATCAGTATTTCCAGGTCAATGGGTTTGGGCAGATAATCGAACGCCCCTTTCGGCATCTCCTGATTGTCACCCAGCGAACCATGACCTGTTATAAGAATGATGGGCACCCGCGGGTGTTCTTTTTTAATGACTCGCATGGTTTCGATACCGCTTATGCCGGGTAATTTGAGGTCCAGTACCACAACATCAAAGGCTTCTTCGCGCATTTTTTGAATCGCCGCCGCCCCGTTGAGAATAAACTGAGCCTCTATCTGCCGATAAGCCAGCCGTTCAACCAGGGTGCTTACCAATTCTTCCTCATCATCAACCAATAAAACTTTAATATCGCTCATCTTTTCTCCCGATAAGCACCCTTTTGGGATTGGCAGGGTAGCTTGACGACAAAACTGGTGCCTTTGCCCACCTCGCTGAAGACATCAATCCTTCCCCCGAGTTTTTCGACGATATCCTGAGTAATTGACAGCCCCAGTCCGGTTCCGAACTGACCTTTGGTGGAATAGAATGGTTCGAAAATATACTGAAGGTTTTCCTCGCTTATACCTTTACCGTTATCATTAATGGTAACAGCGACCAGGTTGTCAGAATCAAGGGAACCGCTTATATTAATAATTCCGCCGTCATCGACCGCCGCAAAGGCATTATTTATTATATTCAAAAAAACCTGTTGCAGCTGTCCCCGATCGCTTTCGATTGTCGGAAGTTCCTGAGAAAAGTCAAAAGTAATTTGCAGATTGCGATGGGAGATTTCACTGGTCTGAAAACCGACCACTTCTTCAAGGAGGTTTTTCAGGTCGATGACTTCAATGTTGTTTTCCATCCGTTTGGCAAACCCCAGAAGCCGGTGGGTAACTTTACTGCACCTATCCACGGAACCGGTAATAGAATTGGCCAGGTTCATAATTTTTTCTTTTTGCGGAAAATTTTCGGTATAATTGGCTAGGTCTTTGAGCAGACCGGCTTTTTCGTTTATGATAGCCAGGGGATTATTGATTTCATGGGCGACACCGGCGGCCATCCGGCCAATCGTGGCCATCTTATTGGTATATTCGATATTGTGAAATATTTTTGCCCGCCGTCTATCCAGTTCGCGCAGTCTTTTAACCGTGTGCGTGGAACCGTATATGACAACGGCCAGAATCAAACCGGCGCTGAGAAGTAAAAACCAGATTAAACCGGTTCGGCGATAAAACCAGTGGAAAAAGGGACTCTCACGTTGTTTAATAACCATCAGGATAAAGGGCGAATCCTCGATAAAGGCATAGCCCGAAGTCAGCCACTTGCCTTCCTCATGGTATTCATCGATTACCTCCCGGGGTCGAAAATGTTGAGGAGTGTTGAATTTTACTTTCTCCAGGATACTGCCGTAAAAAAGCGAGGGGGTTTGAAGAATACCTTCCCCGTTAATGATAAAAGCATCGGTATTCTTATCCAGGTCCAACGAATAAATGAGATGATAAAGCAACTCCATGTCTATGGTGGCTCTCAGAACATAAAAATCACCGCCTTCCTTCTCGTGTTTATAGGCGATTACGAAGTGAGGAATATTGCGGTGCCCCATAAAAACATCGCTGACATAAACATCCCGAACCAGGATCTCCTGAAACCACTCCTGGTTTTCATAGTTCCTGCCCTTCAAATCATACGGTCCGACATAGTAAATTTGTTGGCCGTTGGAAGCGATCAGACCGATATCGACAAACCCCCCGAACGATTCTTTTAAATTATCCAGGACTGATTTAAGCCCCGCCTGGCTGCTCAACTGTTCATAGGAACGTTCATGGATAATCAAAGAAAGGGCGGAACGACGCTCTTTAATCGCGAATTCAAGAGTTTTCTGAGTATTGGACAGAAGGCGCGAGATGGTATAGCGGGTTTCGGCATGGTAAGCGTCCTGGTCCTGATAATAATTCAACAGCGTCATAATCATCAGGGGAACCAGAGCCACCAGCGAGGTCCCGATTATGGAAAGGCGTTTTAACTTGCGGTAACGCGGTAACATCACCGCAGTTGGGGGGATATCATTTTCCACCTTAAATAAATCTTTTTCATCCGCTTCAGCCATATCCAGCAGCCGTCACCCTTTTATTAAGTAAATTCCCCTTTTATATCCACTTCCGGATTGTGACCTTTAACTCAGTTTTCACCCGGCGATTGGTCGGTTTTAAGATTAATCTTTTGATAGGCTTCGTTCATCACCCGGGCCAGGACATCGATATCGACCGGTTTGTTCAAATAGGCGAAAGCGCCCAGTTCCGCAGCTATCTTTTCTTCTTTCTCTGAGCCGTGACCGGTTAAAATAATTACCTCTACTTTCGGGTGGTCGCGCTTGACGCGCTTTAATACCTCCAGACCATCAATACCGGGCATCATTAAATCGAGCACCATGACATTGGGCTCGTCTTTATTCACAAAATCAATCGCCTGTTCACCATCATATACCACCGAAGATTCTATATTCCTGGTCTGCAGCCTTTCGGACAGGGTATGGACAAACTCCTTTTCGTCGTCAACCAGCAAAATTTTGGGCGGGACCTCAAGGTTCGACCAGGGATTCATGGAAACCGCACGAAATTTCTGTCCAATACGAATTTTCACATCCCGGACGCCTTCAATACTCCCGGCAATTTTACTTAATTCCTCCTGGTACGGTTTCATTCGCACCACATCCTTGTTGATGGTCAGGATTACATTGCCGTTTTCCGAGAACACCTCGACATCATGGCCGGCATTAACCAGCGCCAGATTGACCGCTGCGGAAAGTATGAAATCCTGGGCGGCCTGACGGGCCCGGGGTGTAAATTGTACCTGTTCGCCTCGGGCGTGTTTCGTTATAGTAGCTACCGCCTCTTCCAAGGAACTTTCCTGCATGGGGATGACGATATCATAAAGAGTTTCATCGTATGGATTTTTACTGAACAGGTAACCCGTCAGGCGGGCATTGATATTGTCATCATCATATATTTTCTTGCGGGCTTCTTTTTCGTTGAGGGAATGTTTCTGAACGGCCGACCTGATGCGATAGTCGTGATTGGCGATAATACAGACCTTGAGAACATGCGAAATATACCGGGGTATCAAATGACCCGTCAAGCCAAACAGCAGCTTATTATCCGCAGCTATTAATTCGCTCAGGACCGCTTTAAGGCTGGCCAGGCTCTTTTCCCGGCTCCGGGTAAGGCGGTTAAAAAGCGGCTCGGGACCTTGCAGTGCCCGGATAAGTTTCTCGGCCGGGATGCCGTACCGCCGGGTTGTTTCCGCCATCAGTTTTTCTTCGATGGCTTCATAACCCAGAACGGAGGCTGTCCGGTCGGCAATAATCTCGCCGTCGCAAAAGGAGCCGCTGAAAATCGCTACAATCGCCAATAGTTTTCCCTTTTCATCTCTATATTATCTTAAATATAAGTTTATGAACACCAGCCCAATTCACCGGGCTAATAGAATTTAAGCCGTTATAATTCCGACAGCAAGTTAAAATTGAGCATAATATAGTAAAAAAAAGCCTTCTTGATATTGACCCAAGCAAAAGTATCAGATTTGTATAGTTGGGGGTCATCTTTTTGCTGGCGAGACCATATACGGTTAAATAATTCTTGCTTATACTATCAATTAAGTATAATTTAAAAACCGGGTGTATGAACGATAACAATCACCTCGATTAGGACGGATAATTAAAGGGGCAACAAGAGATAATTAATCTTTTGTACGCCCGTTATTTCAACCTGACGGCTTATGCAGAATCATTTAGTTTCAAACGGTCCTAAGAAAAATTTATACACGCTTTTAACACGTTTTCTGCCGTTTCTGGGGTGGTTTAAAAGTTACAAACCCGCTCACCTTCGTCTTGACCTTCTTTCCGGTCTGACGGTCGCCCTGGTTCTGGTGCCGCAATCGATGGCTTACGCCCAACTGGCCGGTCTGCCAGCCTACTATGGTCTTTATGCTTCCTTTATCCCCCCACTGGTAGCTTCCCTTTTCGGTTCCAGCCGGCAACTGGCCACCGGACCGGTAGCCGTCGTATCCCTAATGACCGCCACCACCCTGGAACCTCTGGCTACAGCCGGAAGCGAGGCCTTTATTGCCTACGCCATCCTTCTTGCCCTGTTAATAGGCCTCTTTCAGTTCTCCCTGGGAGTACTAAAACTCGGCCTGGTCGTTAATTTCTTGTCCCACCCGGTGGTTAACGGTTTCACCAACGCAGCAGCTTTGATAATTGCCACCTCTCAGCTTTCCAAACTGTTCGGGGTTCACGTGGACAGTTCCGAGCATCATTATGAAACCGTTTATAATGTTATCAGAGCTGCCCTAGCCTACACCCATTGGCCCACTCTGGGTATAGCCGTACTGGCTTTTGTGATAATGATCGGTCTTAAACGCCTTAATCCCCGCATTCCCAATGTCCTTGTCGCCGTCATTATATCCACCCTGGTTTCCTGGTCTTTAGGTTACGAGCATAACCATAAAACCGATTTATCCAAAATTATCGATCCCGGAACTACAATAATTATCAATGATTACAACACCACCATCGATAAAATCGAACAGCATTCTCTTAGGAGGGTGGAACTGGTTTCCGAACTCGAGGCGGCTAATGAAAATTACAGCGATAATTCCACCCAGTATATGCAAATTCACCATCAGATAAGTTTATTGAATATGGAAATAAACGAGTACAAAGAAACAGCCCACCGGATCAGAGATAACCTCCGTACCCTTCATTTTAAGGCAGCAACTGACAATGAGAACCGTCTTCTTTTTTACAATGTTGATAATATCCCCCCGAATCTTAAACATGACGGCAGAAACTGGCGTTTGAAAGTCGGTAACAACCGGATAAAAAAGGATAATATTGTAATGACCGGCGGAGGCGATGTGGTAGGTAATATTCCCAAAGGCCTGCCGGCTTTCAGCATTCCCCAGTTCCGCTGGAATATTGCCCTGGACCTCTTGCCGATGGCGATAATCATTTCCCTGCTGGGTTTCATGGAAGCTATTTCCATAGCCAAAGCCATGGTGGCTAAAACCGGTCAACGCCTGGACCCTAACCAGGAACTGATAGGCCAGGGTCTGGCCAATATTGCCGGTTCGTTCAGTCACAGTTATGCTGTATCGGGCTCCTTCTCCCGGTCAGCCGTTAATATCCAGGCCGGGGCTGTCAGCGGCCTGTCGAATGTCTTCAGCAGTTGTGTGGTCGTTGTAACCCTTCTGTTTTTCACTCCTCTTTTGTACCACCTTCCCCAGGCCGTCCTGGCCGCCATAATCATGATGGCTGTCACTGGCTTAATTAATGTCCGCGGTTTTATCCATGCCTGGAAAGCCCAGAAGTACGATGGCATAATCGGCATCGTAACATTCATTTTCACTCTGGTATTCGCCCCCCACCTTGACCGGGGAATTTTAATCGGGGTGGGCTTGTCGGTTGGTCTGCACCTCTTCCGGGGCATGAAACCGGATATTGCCCTGTTGTCGAAACATCCCGACGGTTCCTACCGCAACCAGGCCCGTTTCGGCCTGGCTCAATGCCGCCATATCGCCGTTATCCGTTACAACGGTTCCCTCTTTTTCGCCAATGTCAATTACCTCGAGGAACAGATGCTGGAAAGAGTATCCGCCATGCCGGAACTCAAGCACATTATCATGGTAGGTAATGGCATTAACGAGCTCGACGCTTCCGGGGAGGATATGCTTTCACTTCTGGTCGGGCGTTTCCGCGAGGCCGGGTATGATATCTCCATCAGCGGTCTCAACGATTCCGTTCTGGATGTTCTTCGCCGGACACATTTATATGAAAAAATCGGCGAGGACCATCTTTTCCGTAATGTTGACCGTGCTATCGCGGCTCTTCACAAGAAAACGCATATCGGCAGCGACGAAAAAGTCTGCCCTCTGCTTGAAGTAGTCCACCTGGAAAACAAAAAAGAATAAAGTCCCCGCTTGTTACAAATATTAACTTATCGTAAAAAGAAATAACCATCCCATCATTGTAGAATAAATCTACCGGGAATTATACGCTTTATAAAGCGGTAAAAGTGGTTCGCTTTAGCAGTGCCACCTATTTTATTTGCAGGGACATATTATGATATTTACAATTACAAAATAAATTTAAGAAATTGGCAGAACCACCAAGGGGGTTCTGCCCTCCAAAGGTTTCTTATTATATTAAATAATAATGACATCAATAACCACTTGGCGCATTATCTTGGTACACAAAAACTTATAATATACATATCTTTGTCTTGCTCTTTTTCTTTCTATAAATAAATTCGCGACAGCAACACCTTGACACTTAACCATAAATAGATAATTTTAGGTTCTAATAATACTTAAGGGTGCTGATTCGAAAGCTTCGAAAGGTTCAATTATGAGACAGATAATTTTTAACTTTACCTTCTTTGTCTTTCTTCTATTCACCAGTACCACGTGTCCTGCCCAATCCAATCCCGACCCTGAGCAGGAAACCGACTCACTGGTTTTAAAGAAACTGGAATGGTTTCAGGATATGAAATTCGGTCTTTTAATGCACTGGGGAACCTATAGCCAGTGGCAGATTGTCGAAAGCTGGAGTCTGTGTCCCGAGGATGAGAACTGGTGTGAACGTCGCGGCGACAAAGCCCAGGACTACTTTGAATATAAAAAGGCTTACGAAAATCTCCAGACCACCTTCAATCCTGTCAAGTTTGACCCTGACTTATGGGCGGCGGCGGCAAAAGAAGCCGGCATGCGGTATGTCATCTTCACCACCAAACACCACGATGGTTTCTGCATGTTCGACACCAAAGAGACCGACTACAAGGTAACCTCGAAAACCTGTCCTTTCAGTTCGCATCCCCGAAGTAACATTGCGAAAGAGATTTTCGATGCCTTTCGTAAACAGGGTTTCGGTGTCGGTACTTATTTTTCCAAACCCGACTGGCACTGTCCCGACTACTGGTGGCCTTATTTTCCCCCGTTTGACCGTAATGTGAATTACGACATTAAGCGATATCCTCAGAAGTGGGAGGCATTCAAAAATTTCACGTTCAACCAGATAAAAGAATTGATGAGCGCCTACGGCCAGATTGATATCCTCTGGCTGGACGGCGGCTGGGTACAACCCATGACCGCCACCTCGCCCCGCTGGGGGAAAAATCCAACCGACCAGGATATCAATATGCCCAAAATAGCCGCCATGGCCCGCTCCCTTCAGCCTGGCCTTATTATTGTGGACCGCGCGGTGGAAGGCCGCTATCAGAACTACCGGACGCCGGAACAGGAAATTCCGGACACAGCTCTTGACTATGTATGGGAAACCTGCATGACTATGGCAACATCCTGGAGTTACGTCTCAACCGACACTTACAAACCCACCTGCAGTTTGATTCACCTGCTGGTGGATATTGTTGCCAAGGGAGGTAATCTGCTTTTAAATATCGGTCCCAGCCCCGAAGGAGAACTTCCGCCGTTATCGCTCGAACGCCTTAAAGAAATCGGCGCCTGGATGGAAGTAAACGGCGGCGCCCTGTACCACAGCCGGGCAATTGCTCCGTATAAGGAGGGAAACATCTGTTTTACCCGGTTGCCTGACCGAACTATCAATGCCATATATCTGGCGGGAGAAGATGAAAAACAACCACCGGAAACAATACAAATTACATCATTCACCCCGAAGGCGGAAAGCAAAATTACCATGTCAGGGATTAAGGAACCACTGGCCTGGGAGAAAACTAACAACGGATTTGTAATCTATATTCCGGAATCAGCCAGAACCCATCCGCCCTGCAACTATGCCTGGACTTTCCAGTTTATCCCTGAGGGACTGTGAAAAAAAACCTGATTCTATTTTTCTGGTTGTGTATTTTTATACTCGGTAGCGCCATATCCGTTTTATACGGTGCCGATTCTCTTTATCTTGTGGAGAATGGCCACAGCTCATACAGTATATATCTACCGGCCGAGGCTTCTGCGATAACAGCCGCTAATGTTGACACTCTCCGTCGTTACATACACGATATTTCCGGGGCTGACCTTCCCGTAACCGGTGTACTTCATGAGAATAAACAGATTGTCATAGAGCTTGGCCAGAGCCACGATCCCGGGCTGCATATGGCGGATTTACATAACGATGGGTTTCTTATCAGCACCAAAAACGAAAATTTATTTTTAACAGCGAACAGCGACTATGGGCTCCAGAACGCCATATACACTTTTATCGAATCGTACCTCGGCTGCCGTCTATACAGTCCAACCGTCCTGATAATTCCTAAATATCCAAACATAATATTGCCCGAGATATATGACCAGCAGGTACCGCCTATAACTTTTCGGATGCAGGATATCCATGATCCGTCTTATATAGCCTGGCACAAACTCAATACCCATGACAACTTTGGTTTATTCGTGCACACGTTCAAAGTACTGGTGCCACCGGAAAAATATTTCAATGAGCATCCGGAATACTTCTCGATGCAGAAAGGTGTTCGGACCCCTAACGGTCAGTTATGCCTGTCCAACCCGGATGTTTACCGCATAGTAACCGAGGAGCTCCGCAGACTAATGAAAGCACAGCCCGAAGCCCGGTTCTGGTCCGTATCACAGAACGATACTTACGTACCCTGCGAATGCGATGCCTGCCGGGCGATTGACAGTATTGAAGAGTCGCCGTCCGGTTCTATTCTGTCTTTTGTCAATCGGGTCGCGGATGCATTTCCGGATATGACCATCTCAACTTTAGCATACCAATATTCCCGTTCCGCTCCAAAGCATCTCAAGCCCGGTCCAAATGTCAATATCATGTTATGCAGTATTGAATGCAATCGAAGCAAACCGTTCATCGAAGACTCCTCCAGCGCTTCTTTCGTCAAAGATGTCGAGGCTTGGAGAAAGCTGACTAATAATATCTTTTTATGGGATTATGTGATCCAGTACCGCAACCTGGTCAGCCCGTTTCCGAATCTTCACATTTTACAACCGAATATCCAGTTTTTCGTTCGAAACGGTATCACCATGGTGTTCGAACAAGGGTTACCCTCCTTCTATGGTGAATTCGCCGAATTGCGCATATACCTGCTGGCTAAACTGCTTTGGAATCCGGATATCAGTGTCGATTCGGTGATGAACGATTTCCTTTATGGTTTTTACGGTAAGGCTGCCCCTCATATTCGACAATACATTGACACAATGCATGCGGCTTTAAAAACCTCGGGAGAAAACCTCGATTTATACGGCTATCCTGTATCTTCGGAAAACGGCTATCTTTCACCTGCCATGATGAATACCTACAACATCCTTTTTGACCGAGCCGAAGAAATGGTAAAGGATGATCCTGCACTTTTTTCACGAGTGAAAACCGCCCGGTTACCCTTACAATTTGCATTGCTTGAACAAGCGAAAGTCAGCGGTGAAGGTGAGCGCGGCTGTTTCATTCGAGATAAAGAGGGCACTCTTAAAGTAAGACCTGAAATAGATACTCTTTTAAATTCCTTTGTAACTCAATGCCAAAAGGCCGGCATTCCAAAACTCTGGGAGCATGGGACAACCCCTGATGACTATCTTACCTCCACCCGCTTGTTTTTTAAAGAAAGCACCAAAAACCATCTTGCTCTCGGCAAGTCAACCATACTTGACCAACCGGCCAGTACGAAATATCACAATGGCGACATATCGACTCTGACGGATGGCCTTAGAGGCTGGAATGATTATCATATGCACTGGCTGGGTTTCGAGGGAATAGATATGAAAGCAACTGTTGACCTTGACTCCCCACTGACAATTTCAAACATCAACACGAGTTTTTTACAGGATATCAATTCCTGGGTTTTCATGCCGCTTGCAGTCACCTTTTCAATATCTGAAGATGGTAATAATTACCATATCGTCGGGGAAGTCAAGAACACCATCCCGGCTGACAGCAACGGCGCTATTATTGCTCCTTTCAATATCTCCTTTAATGTTTCAACAGCCCGTTATGTCCGGGTTGAAGCGAAGAGCATGAAGACCTGCCCGACCGGGCACAAAGGGTCAGGGGGGTTAGCGTGGATATTCATTGATGAAATAGTCGTTCAATAAGGGATATTTTGTGAAACCTTTGAAACACCTTAAAATACTATCGTTAATATCAGTCATATTATTATTAGGCAATCTGTCCACTCCGGCGCAACCATACAAGGACAGCCTTCTACCAATTGAAACCCGTGTAAAGGACCTTCTCTCGCGCATGACCCTAGAAGAAAAATTCTGGCAATTGTTCATGCTGGCAACAAACCCGGAAGCCGATATCGAGAAATATACCAATGGTGTTTTTGGTTTTCAAATCGGCACTTTTGATGACAGCCTGGGCAGTGCGGCTTATATTAATAATATTCAGCGGTATTTTATCGAAAACACCCGTCTTGGTATCCCAATTATCCCCTTTGCCGAAGCCCTGCACGGCCTTGTTCAAAAAGGGGCAACTTCATTTCCTCAGGCAATCGGCCTGGCGGCTACATTTGATACAACCCTTATGCACCAGGTTTCCCGGGCTATCGCCCGGGAATGCCGTTACCGCGGTATCCGTCAGGTACTATCACCGGTGGTAAATATTGCCGGCGATGTACGCTGGGGACGAGTGGAGGAAACCTATGGCGAGGACCCATATTTGTCATCGGAGATGGGAGTAGCGTTCGTAACGGAGTTTGAAAAACTCGGCGTCATCACCACTCCCAAACATTTTATCGCTAACGTCGGAGATGGTGGCCGCGACAGTTACCCGATTCATTTCAACGAACGTATGATACGCGAGATTCACCTGCCCCCGTTCGAAGCCTGCATTAAGCGTGGCGGTTCTCGTTCAATAATGACCTCTTACAACTCATATGACGGCACGCCCTGTTCCGCTGACAATTGGCTTAATAATATCCTCCTGAAGGATGAACTCAGCTTCAGCGGCTTTATTATATCGGACGCCGGTGCTGTCGGCGGTGCCAATGTTCTTCATTATACCTCGAATAACTATGCCGAATCCGGTAAGTCAGCCCTAAAGGGTGGACTCGATGTTATCTTCCAGACAGCTTTCGAACACTATCGTCTTTTTATTGAACCGTTTCTGGATGGCCAGATACCTGAAGATATAATTGACCAGGCGGTTGAACGGGTTATTCGAGCCAAGTTTGAACTGGGATTATTCGATAAGCCGTATGTTGACCTGTTGGATACCGCCTTATCCCCGAATATGGAAAAACATCGTCAACTGGCAAAACAGGCCGCTATGGAAGCCATTGTATTGATAAAAAACGATAAAAGAGTATTGCCAATAAATGCGAGTGTCAAGACCATCGCTGTTCTTGGTCCCGATGCCACAGAAGCCCGTCTGGGTGGATACAGCTCTCCGGGCAATCATAAAGTTTCGATTCTTGAAGGTATCAAAACCAGATCAGGGACTGAAAGTGTTCTGTATGCCCGGGGTTGTCCAAGAATAACTGAAGACTATGTAACGATACCTTCCACATATTTATCTTGCGTGCAAAATGACACTGTGAAAGCCGGGTTGCTTGGCACCTACTATGACAATATATATTTTGATGGCCCGCCGGCTCTGATACGTCTCGATCCCCGGATACAGTTCCAATGGACGTTGTTTTCACCGGACCCTGACAGGCTTTCTTATGATTTTTTCTCGGTGCGATGGACTGGTAAACTGACAGCTCCTGCCACCGGTATATTCAAGATTGGCATCGATGGCAACGACGGCTATCGGTTGTATTTGAACGATTCTCTCATTATTGACAACTGGCAAAAAACCACCCGGCGTACCAGGCTGGCCGATTATTATTTTAAAGAGAACGAACAATATAATCTTCGGATAGAATATTTCGAACCGACCGGCAATGCCTGGTTCAGGCTGGTTTGGAATGTAAATGTTACGGACGATTCCGATACTCAGCTGGCTGATGCGGTCAACCTTGCCAGGCAAAGCGATATGGTTATCGTAGTCGCCGGTATTGAGGAGGGCGAGTTTCGCGACCGGGCGTCGCTCAGCCTTCCGGGTCGACAGGAAGAGCTGATCAACCGGGCAGCCCTGACCGGAAAACCGGTGGTGGTCATTCTTACCGGTGGCAGTGCAATCACGATGAGTAACTGGCTCGATAATGCCGCGGCGGTGCTTGATGTCTGGTACCCGGGAGAGTGCGGCGGCGATGCCGTGGCGGATGTTCTGTTCGGCAACTACTGTCCCGCCGGACGGCTCCCTATTACCTTTCCCGTTTCTGAAGGTCAATTGCCACTCATTTATAACCATAAACCGACAGGACGCGGCGATGACTACCTGGACCTGACCGGTCAACCCCTGTTTCCCTTTGGCTACGGGTTAAGTTACACGCAATTCGAATACAACGACCTGCTGATAGAACCAACACAGATAGCTGTCAATGATACGGCCTTGGTACATTTCACCTTGACAAACACGGGCCCTTATGAAGGCGACGAAGTGGTTCAGCTTTACATTCGTGACGAGCTTGCTTCGGTGGTTCGTCCTCTTACCGAACTCAAGGGCTTTCAGCGCGTTCATCTCAAACCAGGAGAAATAAAAACGATCACCTTTAAAATCACTCCTGAAAAATTATCGATGCTGAATAAGAAAATGGTAAGAATAGTCGAGCCGGGGGATTTTCGTATCATGATCGGTTCCTCATCAAAAGATATTAAGCTGCGAGGAATACTGAATGTAAAGCCGTTGTAACCAGATAAATCCCGTATCACATCGTCAACTGACGATAGTTGACATGACGGGCTTTAAGACGAAGAAGATGCGGCTTGAGTCGCTCCAGAAAATCAGTCCAGAATCTGGTTTCTCGAGGAGACCAGAGAACTTCAGACAGCGCACATAACCTGGGCAACACCATATACTCGACATGCCTGGAATCGGGCATATACTCCGTCCAGACATTTCCCTGGGCACCGATTATATGCGATTTCATAGCCGATGGAAGTTCGTCGGGTATCGGTTCAAAAGAATAAACAGTTTGCAGCGGGGTAAAACCACCGATTGCTTTCGGTTCGTTGGCAACACCCTGGTAATGGTCGAAGTAACAATATGACATGGGCGTCATGACAACATCGTGTCCGGCTTCAGCCGCCTCGACTCCTTTCTGCATACTGCGCCAGGCCATAATTGTGGCTGTCGAAGGCGCCCCTCCATCAAGAATTTCATCCCATCCGACCAGACTCTTTTTCAATGTTTCAAGATGCCTGGCTATGTGCGATATAAAATATGCCTGCAGGTCGTTTTCCGATGCCAGTCCCAAACTTTTCATAAAACACTGACATAAATCATGATTATGCCAGCGTACTTTGGGACACTCGTCTCCGCCGATATGGATATACCGCCCGGGAAAGAGTTCTGCCACCTCGTCCAGTATATTTTCCAGGAATGTGAAAGTGGCTTTATTACCCGGACAATAAACATCATCGAATACCCCCCAGCGTGTTTCAACCTTAAATGGTCCTCCGGTACACGAATATTCCGGATATGAAGCTAGAGCGGCTGAGGCATGCCCGGGCATTTCAATTTCCGGCACAATCGTCACGTATCTCTCTTCGGCATAGTTCACAACAGTTCGAATCTCGTCCTGAGAGTAAAAACCACCGTACTTGTTTCCATTGTCCTTGCGCCAGGCACCGATTTCAGTAAGCCTGGGATAACGTTTAATCTCAATACGCCAGCCCTGGTCATCGGTGAGATGCCAGTGAAATATGTTCATCTTGTGAAATGAAAGTATATCGATATATTTTTTTATGAACTCGACCGGGAAGAAATGACGGCTGACATCGAGATGCATTCCGCGCCAGGTGAAACGCGGTCTGTCGACTATTTCCAGATTCGGTAAAACGACCATATCACTCGAATTAGATTCCATCGAAAGTAATTGCAACAGGGTTTGAACAGCATAAAAAAGACCGGCTGGAGTACCGGCCTGCAAAGATATACTGCTGTCATGCACCGTCAGCTTATAAGCACCTTCATAGGCAAACTGTCGAGCATTTGAGATAGACAAAGTTATAGCAGGAATGACCCTTGATTCAGCTATTGTCATCCGCTTGAGATTTATTCGGCAGTATCGATGGCATTCAGTAACCAGATAATCGGCTATGTTACTAATCTCCGCACCGGTTGATTCAAGATACAATGGCAACGTACCTGTCAAAGACAGGCTGCCGTCCGTTTCATGTATCTGTGCCGGCTGTGGAACCAGAGAAAACACCGTGCTCATGTCGTTAAATATCCACCCAACCAGTCAATCAGTATTATATTTCAGTTTATAGGTTCGTATCTCAAAAGGTGTCAATTTGATTTCAACCGGTTGATCGGCAGAGATAACCTCTCCCGATGTCCATTCCAAAAGATTAGTCTCCTCAAGATACGCCCCTTTAGCAGTCACCATTAATTGTCCGCATGAATTGCCACCTCGGGTTTCAACTACGCGAATAATCAAACTGCTTTCTTTCTCGGCTTTTTTAACCACTTCCAGCGAGAGCCCTTCACCTTTCAAACGAACCGGAAAGATATCATCAACGGCTCGAACGCCCTTTAAAACCGTCAAGCCCTGGTTAAGCCTGGCTGCTTCAGCCATAACATTGGAATGTACCAGGTCACCTGCATGAGGCAGCAGGCTGTAAATAAAACGATGTTCACCCTGGTCGGCATCGGGGTCAGGGTAGTTGGGTGACCGAAGAAGGTTCAAATCGAGCAAACCATTCTCAACTCTGTAACCATATTTACAATCGTTAAGCAGGGCGACGCCATGATTCCAATCAGAAAGGTCGGCATAACGGTGACCGACCGCTTCAAAACAGGCTTGTTCCCACGTGGTATTACGGTGGGTTTTGCGTTTCAAAAAACCATATTGTATATCAAAAGTTGCCTCATTGGCTCTAACCGTTACCGGAAAAGCCACCCGAAGCATGCGATGTTTCTCATGCCAGTCCACCCTGGTCACGAAATCAAGACGTTTAAAAGTTTTTCCCAGCCAGACAGTCTGCTCTATCCGAGACTGACTGAGTCGATATAAAAATTTGATTCCCTGTCGAACCTCGCCCGATGGACCCGGCATCACTCTTTCAGCCCTGGCGGTTTCAAGAGGTACATCACGATAAAAAGCATCGACATCCCAGGCATCCCAGTCATTGGGACGGTCCTCATAGAGAGTCAGTACATTCCCTGGCTGTTCGGGAATAATAATATCCGTGCCCAGTTCCTTATCGAAACATCGAATAACATTACCATCGGCATTGAACTCATAACGTACCAGTGTATTTTCAAGAACCAGGCCTTTTACGAGAAGCGGGCCTGGCGGTGATGCTGCTGTTTTTGTCAAAGTTAAAAACGAGTAAGGCTCAACTGTAACCTGGACGATTACCCGGTCATGTTCGATTTGAGCCGGAAGAATCTGACCGGTTTCATCTTTCACACCACTGTCTTTCCATTCTTCGGGAAGCTCGACCGCTCCTTCGTAAGGATAATGCAGAGAATTAAAAAGGGTAATGGCATTCGGATCGGATTCAAATAATTCAGAAGATACATCGGAAAGGATCGCCTCACATTTTTGCAATGCCTCGCGGTACTGGACCTGAGTGACTTTATATACCCGCCAGATACTTGAACCGGGAATAATATCATGAAATTGATTGATAAGAACCGTTTTCCAGATATCATTTATCCGCATCTGTGGATACCGGTTAATCGGAAGGCATGAACTCAGCATTTCCAGAGCCCGAAGCTGGTGTTCAAGGCGTCGATTAGCCCATTTCACGTACGCCTGTGTCGTCAGTGTGCCGCGATGCAGTTCCAGATACAATTCGCCGACCCACTTCGGGATAGCGTTGCGATATGAATCCAGACGATGAAAAAATTCTTTTGCACTACCGAACCTGACTCGTGGAGCACCTTCAAGATTCGCCATGCGCATCCCCATCTGAAGATACTCTTCCTTCGGACCGCCGCCGCCATCCCCGACACCGAACAGGCTGATAAATTCATCAATATAGTCGTTTTCCTTGAACTGATTCTGAGCGGCAACAAGTGACTCCGGTAACAGCTGGCTGTTATAGGTATTCTCCGGCGGGAAATGAGCCAGCACCTCGCTTCCATCAATGCCCTCCCACATAAATGTATGATAAGGAAACTCGTTAATCTGGTTCCATGAAAGTTTCTGTGTCAGGAAATAATTGATACCGCTTTTTCGAAGAATCTGAGGCAAGGCCGCCGAATAACCGAATACATCCGGCAACCAGAGATTATCTACATCCACTCCGAATTCATCTTTAAAAAAATTCTTGCCATGGAGAAGTTGCCGCACGAGTGATTCGCCGCCGGTAACGTTGCAATCCGCTTCGACCCACATCCCGCCCTGGAGTTCCCATTTGCCATCAGCAACGGCTTGCTTAATCCGTTCATACAGGTCAGGGTAAAAGTTCTTGACAAAATCATAATGTTGAGGTTGAGAAGCTCCGAAAACATAGCCGGGGTATCGTTCCAACAGAGCCAGCTGGGTGGCAAACGTGCGGGCGCACTTGCGAATTGTTTCACTGACCGGCCAGAGCCAGGCGGTATCGATATGGGCATGGCCCACGGCGGTTACCGATAAACTTGATGCCGAAGTTTGTTTCACCAGCTCAGGTGCCAGAATCTCACGATATACACCGGGGATATTGCCACTTTTAGCATATTCGTTCAAACCCATTATTGCCGTGCGTATAATTCTTGCCCGCCGAACACTTTTCTCCGGCAGACTTTTAATCAACCCCAGAAGAACCCGTAAATCCAGCGTCAAGTGCCACATATTTGTATCAAATAGACCGAGACGTATCGCGTTGACCCTGGCCTCGTAATAACCATAGCGATTGGTCGCTTCCGGTCCCGGATCGAGGTCACAGAACATCCCGAATAAACCACTAGCCGTAGCATCAACCCAGAGCTCCACCAGCTCCCCACCGGAACAGGAGTCGTACAGTCGAACAATATCCCGTCCGAACTCAGTGTCAAACACCGAACCATTGGTAATACCCTGAAGTGCCTTCCCATCCGGCAAATACACCAGTCCCTCTCCTCCCAGGTCAAGTTGTGCCACGACAGTTTTACCATTCCAGTCCGTCGGGACGGTACCGACCAGCCGAAACCAGGCACTTTCCCAGGTTCGTCCCCAGATTTCACCTGTTTTGATCGGAATATAGGAAAGTTTCGTACGTTCGATAAATTTGACCGGCTCGGATGCGACCGCGTATGCAGCCTCCAGCGTGACAGCCTTTTTAACGATGGCAGCTGTCGCCCGCCGGTAAAACTGTTCTATCCGCCGTATCGCAATAAGAGTATCTTTTTGATTCACAATTGGCTCCTGTCCATTATTATGCTTCCGCCAGCGGCTTTGATTCACTGACAAAACCATCATCACGATGGTCACGTTCTACGGTTTTAAGATGTCGATTCATACGGTGTAAATCTCTAAAACCGCCGATGAAAAACCACAGGATAATTACCGACGATACGATTACGTGAATGACAAGATAGATACGCCAGAAAGCTAACCAGGCACTGTCGCTTACATCATGTGTCAGATTATAAAACGTACCTATGAAAAACACCAGCAGCCATCCACCTGTCCAGACATAGTTGAGGATATAGATAACCTTATCACCGCGCGTGAACTCCTTGCCCATACCGAGCATCTTCCAGCCGCGAGAGGGGATTTCACTGACTATTTTCATTTCTCCGACGACCGCATATTTACCCTTATGCAACAGCTTATCAAAGTCATAATCCTGCCGCTTTCCAAAAAGTGACACGACAACATAAACGATGGAGGCGCCCATCATGCTGATTCCCCAGAACCATTGGCCATTGATGAAGAAATCCGGGATAATCTGATGAATAATAATCCCTCCCACGGCAATGCCCGAACCGGTAATCATGGCCGCCCAGGCAGCCGCGGTCGTTCCCCGTTTCCAGTACAGTCCGCCGATAATCACCGCCCCCGAACCGCCGGCAAAGATTGCTCCGGTGATGGCGAAAAAGAGAAAGATATACTCGGCCTGCTTGAAAATCAGGCTGAAAAAGAAGGCAAACACTCCGACAAACACAATTGCCCACTTCAGGACGCGAAGGTGCTGTTTCGGCTCGAACGGTTTTTTGCGCAGGGGCATAATAACATCCTGTACGATGATACTCCCCCAGGAATGCATATAAGCATCAAGGGTACTGATACTGGCGGCAAGCATCATCGCCGAAAACGCGCCGATCAATCCACGAGGTAAAATTTGAGACAACACCAGGGGTACTTTTAGCTGGCTTTGCACCGCCTCATTATCAATTCCTGAAAGAATGTTGTGAACGGAATTAGTGATAGATGAAAAATCCGGATGATTCAGAATCGTATAAGCAATAATCGGCACGAACAAAAACATGATACTCATCGGCAAGTTACGAAAGGTGGTAATTACGCTGGCCATCTTGGCCTCATGGGCACTCTTTGCCGAAGAATTATATGCCTGGGTTCCCTGCCAGGACATCGTCCCGTATATGACACCCACAATGCCAACCAGAAAATACCAGAAATTGAAATCTTCCACCTGGCTCGTTTTGAACGGGTTAATCAGCGAGGCATCCGGCGGGGCGTTTGATAACGCCTGCTCGATATGCCCCCAGTCAAAAGAGACAAAAAAGTATATAACCAGGAAAATAAAAACCCCATAGACAAGGATACCCTGGAAGAAATCCGCATAAATAACCGATACCTGACCCCCGCCAAGAACAAAATAGAGTGACATCCCCAGCAGAAATAACATCACTAGAGGGAAAAGTGAAATATCGAAACCAAGAATAGAAATCGTCTCCGGAAGACCACAGAAATATATGAAAAACCTTGCTTCCACAGCCGGAAAGATACCAAAATTCACAATCCCGGAAAGAAAAGCGATAATACCGGTGAAAATACGGAACTCCCGGCTGTAACGAGCCTCGAAATACTGTGCCAGAGTAAGAGAA
The DNA here is from genome assembly GCA_964618515.1 of uncultured Ignavibacteriales bacterium. Classification (GTDB taxonomy): domain Bacteria; phylum Zixibacteria; class MSB-5A5; order GN15; family FEB-12; genus JAFGNW01. The sequence continues at coordinate 49,315 of CAZUAS010000007.1, forward strand.
CGAGTCTGTCGAAAACGATAGATGACCCAGCCTGAAACCGTAATAATCAGGATAACCAGGGCTGTTGTCATTCCCCACCAGGCCATCGAGAACCCGGCTATGAGGTTCATTTCCAGGTTACCGATTACAGTGATCGCCCCGATACCGGCCGCCCCGCTGGCCACACACAGGACATACCGCCCAGCCGACCTTCCCGCCGACAGAAAATCAGCAACACTCCGCATACCACGCCGGCCAACCTCCACGGAAAATATCATCAGTCCCAGAGAAATGAAGACTATTGTCCAATCAAGCACACTGAGGTTCATTGTTGTTCTTTCATCTTATCAACCATGTTCATACCAGCTCCAACCACTATTTCAGAAAGGATCATCTGTCTCTCCCCCACCTTTCCTTTTGAATCACACGACCGTCTTCTTTTATGCTCAGATACGAGGTGCTGTCATTACGGTGGAGTTTCGCCGTAAAACAAGTCGATGTAATTTCAATATCAGGAGGCCAGTCATAACCGCGTACAAATATCGAATCGAGTTTGAGATAACCTAATGATTTCGTATATTTTCCTTTCAAATTGAAATAATTTCTTTCGGCATAGAAAAGTTGTCGAAGCGCCCAGCGGGCTGAATCCGCCGGATCGGACACAAAGGAAACCGGTTCGGTTCCGCACTCCACCATCGTGAATTGTACCAAACCCCACATTTCGGGATAATGCATGGCGATAAGCCCCTGCGGTGACCAGACCCAGTTGTTCTCAGGTAACCATTTTCCGGTCGCCGGGTCAACCAGTTTAATATATTTACCGTTTTTTACTTCGGTCTGCCACTCAACCCGGGAGAAATTGATTTTCCATTGGTCGCCGTCAACCGGCGGGCACGGTCGATGAGCACATTCTGCCAGGACCGTCCACGGAATGGCAATTTCAACACTCCAGCCCGAGTCCCTATCATTCGGACGATTCAGAGTACCCTGAATAAACACCGCTGTCTTAATACCCTGAATATCCCACGCCTTGACCGCCGGACCACCATCCCGATATGGTTTCAACAATAGCAGATCCCAGACTGTATTGAGAGCATTCAATTCCAGTTCATAATATTCATGGGTATCCATATCAGGATCAATGAATACTTCGAAATCGTTGTCATGATAAATGACAGCGTCACGCTGGGTCAGTGTCGCCCATACATCCGGTTCCATCAATTCTGCACCTATATATAAAAATGAAGAATCCCACAGAAGCCTGGCGCGCGTCTCGAAGCGTGGTTTTGGTTTCAGACTCCCTTCAATATCCGTAAACGGTTTAGTCCATTCTGCTTTTTGCCACGAAACCTCATCAAGTCGACCATCTATCACCAGTTCCTGAACAGTTCGATAACATACATATTGTTCGGGCATATATGGAATACCCGGAAGAGGAAGTTGTTCTATAGTTTTAACGGGAGGGTTATCTGCCGATTTTCTTGTTCCGCAACTCATCACAAACCAGAGCAGAAAAACAATAAGACCTATAAAAAAAAGTCTGATAAATAAAGTCCGTTTATACTTCATCACACGCCTCATACAAATTGCGAACTGTCGTTGTGGCAAGGCCTACACAGGTATCAGCCGCACCATAATAAACCAAAAGCTCGGTATCATCGGCAACAACTCCATCCCGGTCATTTTGTACCGGCACCAGTCCCGTGGGAAAAACCACATTGGGCACCTGTCCGGTCATTTCCCACATTTCGCGTGGTTCCAGAATATTGCATCGGCTTCGGGCTAGCACCCGTTCCGGATGATTCGTGTCAAGCACAACCACCCCGGCTTGATAAATATTACTGGCCGCAAAGTGAGTTGCCACCCCGTGATAGATATGTAACCAACCCCGTTCGGTTTTAATCGGGGGTGGTCCGGAACCGATAAATTCATCCCAGTAGTGATATCTTCCTTTCATCACGATTGCCCGCGGCGTCCAGTCCACCAGATTATCTGATAAGGCCAATTCGATCTCACTGCCGCTGGCCACACCGCCATCGAGATTCGAGCGATTGGGACGATATAGTAAGGCATAACTGCCGCCAATTTTCTCCGGAAAAAGAACGGCATTCCGGGCGTCTCCCTGTAGAAGTTCCCCCAGGAATTCATAATGGCTGAAATCCACCGTTCGGGCAAGACCAATCCGGCAACCGGTATCGGTATCAAGAGCTAATGTTATATAAAACGATTGTCCGATTGACGTTATCCTGGGGTCATAGACATGATACACTCGATAATTCAGCTTTTCAATTCCAGGAAACTGAATAGGTTTATCGCTTATTGTAAAGTTGATGCCATCCCTGCTGAAAGCCGGTAACAGAAAGGTTTCCCGCCCTCGATTTTGCACCCTGAGGATAAGGACAATTTGCTCTTTCCATCGAACGGCACCGGGATTAAATACTGACGAAACATCCACCAGATGGGGTCTGATACATGGAACGTCCAGACGACTAATGAGCGGGTTCTTGATATGGCGCTTCATCTACTCGAATGAGAAGAATTCTTTTTGGTCAGCATACATGGTCGGTGGCTGGAAGTCAAGCAGTTTTCCTCTTTTGAAGTCTTCGAAAGTATCTTTGAAAAGACATTTTAATATGTCTACTTTTTATTGGCAATAACCGTGAATTTTTATATTAAAAACACTTTTTTAATAATTCGTCATAGCCAATACTCAGGAAAATAATAAAAAAATCTTGGGGAAAATTCTAAATACAGAAGACAATCTATTGTCTGGCAACAAAATACCATCGCCACCAGGTCAAGAACGCTCGACACTTGACCTTTTTCATCTATCCCGTATTGACAACGGTGGGTGGCCTACGTCTGCAGGTGCCTCTACAATAAATTTAGATTTCTGCAAAAAGGATCATATAATTATGTCCGAATTTTTTGGCGCAGCCGGGACAATAAGCATAGTGGACATAATAATCTTTTGCCTTTATTCCGGTTACCGCCAGATATTCATCCATAATTTTGATAAATTTGGGAATGGCGTTATAGCCCCCGTCAAACACCCTGCTCACAAAATTTCCGGAAATTGTAACGTTCCATTCCTTCGGCACATTTTTCTCAACCGATATATAAATTTCGGATTTAAAAGCCGACGGATCGTGGAATAAAACTAAAGTGTCTTTTTTATTCGGCGCCGCCGCTCCCGATTCTTCCACTGCTTTCCACATTCTGGTTATTTTCTTGCCGATCATGGGCGGAAAAGGAATATGAAAAAAAGTCGGGAGAGAATCTTTTATGAATTTTTTATTACCCCATTCAAAAATTTTATTATTCCAAATCGTTGGATCAAATTCCGGGCAACATTCTTTGTATTGTTTTTGATTGTTCATAGTTGTCCTATTTTAATACGACACCTCTCTTTGGCTATGAGTTCATACAACTTTACTTAGCTGTAAAAGTTAATATGAGTAATAAATACTTGGCATCTTTTATTTATAATTCGTGTTATTTAATTATCAAATAAAAACTTAATTCTATCTTGGTCAAGATATTTTCTTCTAATATAATCCTTTAATTTTCACTAAGAATGATTCTCAAAGGACATGTTATTTTCATTAAGATACTTTCTGAACAATTTCTGTCAGCTGATGGAAATCAGTATAACCTATATTTAAAGCAATAATCACCAGTATCAAAGCCATAGAAATTATCCCAATAGACAATGGATATTATTTACATATAAATTGCGAATATCATCCAGCCGAGATAGCTTTTTAATTAGTTTTTTTAGCATATATCTTTATTGGACCCATATGTAAATGACAACCTGTAGTCCGGCCCACGCTGTTGACAACAAAAATAATTTTAAAGTCCGCTTGCTCGTGAAAAAATTCGTTTTCTGATGATGCTTGAAGTTCCACCGCTTCATTTCCCGGCGTCAGAGCCCATAAATTACTACCCTGCCGAGTAACAGTTGGTCGGGTTCCGAGCAAAGCAGAGCGTAGCGAGAAACCCTACAAAAATATATATCAAGATGTCGGTTTTTTCATCCGCCCCAGCGGACTCAAAATCCGACCTACCAAAACTAAGTTCTGTATATTGAATGATTAAATAAATGCAAAGTGGATTCTTGATAACATTTTGTGATAATGGTAGGGGCAATTAGACGACCTTCGCGATTTTTTGCAGCTCGAAAAGTCCAAAATTATTTTTCAAGTATAAGGCAAGCATTAACTTTCATTGAATATTGGTGACTCTCGTCAGACATTCCCTGATGGCGTCTTTAAGCTCTTTTGGTCTTAATGGAAGTTTATAACACCGATCAGCACCAGCTAAAATAACCTTAGAAGTAAATCCGAGATCATCGGGCCAGCCTACAAGAGTAATAATGGGCTTTTGGAAGGTGCTCTTTACATCTGATACGAACTGAAGCATTCGTTCTATTTTTTTTGTGCTGGATTTATTGATGTCAGTGAATATTAGGTTATTGAGAGTTAAAATGAACAAGTCAACATTGCAGTCGAAGGCGCGTTGAAATATCTTATCAGGCGATGATGTAGCACAAACCGCTAATTCATGCTTATTGTATATGACCTCAGTTAATTCATCAATCAGAAAATTAATTAATAGGTCTTCAGATTCGCCTATTATGACAGTAAGATTGTTTATAGTCGAATTATCGACAGAATCATGTTGCACTTTATTGAGTTACTTTTCTTAGCAAATTCCATGATTTAATTATTTATTATATCGGTTTATAATTTCTGAATATCTTCCTCAGTTAAGGTAGGTCGGAGCCCCGTGCTCCTGACAAATTTTAGTTCTGTCAGGTCCTTTCTCCGCCTTGGCGGGGATGAGACCTGACAGCCTCTTATATACCTTGACAGGTATAGCGGTACGTTATATCTATAATAAATGTCCAAATTGTAAAATTTTATATTAATAAGAGAAAAAGGTCAAGCCCCAAGAAGGCTTGATACTATGGAAAGGTTGCACCGGCCAGGTTATATTCCTGGTTAGAGACTTTAACATAAGGAGCGGCCATGACCTACGAGGACTTCAATCGCGGCATGATTTAATATAATAAACAATCATTCCCACGGCAAGCCGTGGGCGACCCAGCCAATTTATATCGTATAAAAGCGCCCATTTTACCCGGTATAAATAAATCACTTTACAAATATTTCTCCAAAATGGTATATTAAAAACAGGATTAGGGATATCACACCGGCAGTGGAAATACCCGTGTTTCATGGTTTAAAGAGAAACGAGAAAAAAGATTTTGTTTTATTTAGCAAAAAGTAAAATTTGAGGGTATAAAACTATGAAAGGGACAAAATGAAAAATACTAAAATTCTGTTGGTGGTTACGCTTTTGACATTTTTGATAATGTATCAAAGCGTTGTTGCCGATGGGCAGAAAGGGTATGAAGAGGTACCATATATTTATGATGTAAACGCGGATTGCAGTAGAGAAATATGTGTAAGATTAAAACAGGTCGATAAAACTCAGATCGGCTGCCTGATGGATTTCTTAATTGAGGTTAAGTTTGTAATGCTCCCCATTTAGCAAGCTTTTTCTAAGTGAGTCCTTGTGGTCAAGTT
>CAZUAS010000008.1:0-50725 GCA_964618515.1 uncultured Ignavibacteriales bacterium
AGATAATGAGCGGTGACTGGAGTTCAGACGTGTGCTCTTCCGATCTAGATGATGCTGAGCAGGGTAACATATTTGGCCAGGGTTCGAAATTTCGAGATTCTCCGGTTACGCAGAATGGAATTTAACAGCCAGTAAAAGGGTTCTTTGACGCCGATGGGTTTCATTTTGGCGGGGGGGGCGTAAACCGACCGACCTACTTCGCTGCCGATTTTTTCCGGGGTTTCGCCGGTCGCGGAAATAAAAAATACCTGGAAATCCAGTGTCCGGGTCAACACTACGCGCAGAAAATCCTTAAGCCGGATCAGAACATTCCGAACCGAACCGGCCCAGGCGGAATTGGACGCTATCCGGCTGCTGGAAAGGACCCGCTCTAAAAACAATTCGAAATCTTCTGAAACCAGATACTCGTCTTCGGGACTTATCAAAGTAACCTGCTGCTCGCCGGAAAAACCTGGCAGGATATCGGACTTGGTGATTACCAGTGCCACAGGAATCGGCAGACGGCTCTGCAGCGAGGAAAGACTTTCCAGCATATTGACGAACGAAGCGACGTGCGCCTGACTCTCCAGTTCGGCTTTCATCAGCTTGGGGTCGTAGAAAAAGAGGATACCATGGCAACCGGCCATAAAATCCAGCACCCGCTCCGGAAGCTCCCCCGTCTCATTAATAGACACCGCCTTGCCTTCGTAATCATAAGTCACTACCGAGACGCTTTTATTCATGTCAATAATGGCTTTAAAAAGCAGGAGCCTGTCGCGGGTGGTTGGGTCCGGAAATTTTTTCTCGCCTCTCAAATCGACCACCGTACCGGCATCGCTTGAAGTCCCCAGGCCCCAGATGGAGCGGTAATTATTCAGAAACTCCCCGGCGGTGGCATTATCGGTGACCGAAATCTGCAGGTTTTTGGATATTTTGCATTCTTCGTTCAAAACCGTAAAATAAACGGTCTTGCCCGAATTAGCATGGCCGAACACGCCGATGCGGATGCCCGAAGGCCAGCTTTTACCCGGAGCGGGACCCTTTTTGCCCTTATGTTTGCCGGCGGCTTTGGAACCTTTTTTGAATATCTTCAAAATATTTGACAGCTGCATATCATTTTTCACTGCCCGGTTTAAATTCGGGCTTAGCGTACCGCTCCCTGCTGTACTTCGACAGCATGTTTCTGAAACTCTTCCAGTTGTCGATTATAATATTTACTCCATTGCGATGGCACATAATAAGCCAGGAATATAAACACCACTATAATAATACCATAAAACAGATAGGCGGCACGTCTCTGGGTCATGACCAGCCGGAAATACCGGAAACTGGTAAAAGTGCCTTTGATTTTACCCCAGATTTCCGCCAGGGCGCCTTTCATTTTTGTCCAGAAACTGGTTTTGCTCAGATATTTCCACTCGGTCAGGTATTTTTCAAAAAGCTTGTTTTTGCGCCCCAGTTTATTAAAGACATCAATCCGCTGCAGGTGAAATTCAAGGCTGGCACGGTCGCCCAGCAAACCGTCCCCCAGAGCCATCCGGCGCTGCATCAACTCCAGGAACTTATGCGGGTCGCTCAGCGCGGCAAAAGCTTCCGGACTCAAATTGGGGTCCACCGGCCGACAGAATTTATTGATATAGCGAGCTATCTCCCGCAAAATAAAATTATGCAGGCGGTAATTATTATTAAGCGCACCGTCACGGAACAACAGCGGTATCAGATGTTCTTCGAAGAAAGTTATATCCCGCTTGCTGGGGCGTAAATCCCGGCAGTATAAATAAGCCTTGTTGGACTGGCCGTCGGTATCGGCTTCCGATTCGAAATAAGTTATCAGGACCTGGATAACCAGCTGACGAAGATCCGACGACGTCAGGGGCATTTTCTTTATCCGCTCCAGAAAATACCGGTCGACATCAAGAGCATCGTCGCGTTGCTGGCGCAGGGTTTTAAAAACCGTGTAGATACCGTTATAGGTCTGTAAAAAGGCTTCGGTATCAAACTCCTGGTATCGGCTTTCGAAAGTATCCAGGTACTTGAAGAGGTCTTCTATATAAGCTTTAATATCCACGCTGACCGATTCTTTTTTATTATAAGGCGTAAATCAATAAATCCATTTTCCCCAGGTTTCCGAACTTCCCGGGATTGGAAGCGCCCCGGAAAATAAGCGTCACCTGGCGTACCGAAGATGATTTCAACATATCCCGCGGATGCAGGGCCACTTTATTACCGAAAGCCACTGTATCGACATCGACCGGGTCCGTCTCACCCAGTCCGCGGGCATCGTTAAGACCCAGCCGGACCTGCATACTGCGCCATTCGCCGTCGCTGAACAAACCCTTGGAAATCAAAATGACATTATCCTGCATCGGTCGTGGAGCCGCAATATTTATCAATAAATAACTGAGCTCGCCCACCTGCTCCAGTTTACTGCCGGTATAAGCGACATTATGATAAGTCCGCCCGGAATAGGTGAGTGTTTCCGTAGCAACGGCCTGTTCACCCAGTTCCTCCCGCTTTGTCTGAGCCAGGAAACTCATCACGTTTTTGATATTCATCAGAATATCCGAAATCATTTTTATCTGGGTGCCGATATCCCGATGGTTGTACTCGGTCATGATGAAACCATCCACCGCCGCCAAAAACTGACCGATATCGATTTTCAATTCCCGGGTAAACAGTTTTTCGTTGAGATAGTCCTTTAACCCGGGTTGAAGATTTAAAAGGGTCGAAAAAACCCGGAAAAGGCGTTTAAAGATGATATTCATCGTCAGGGGATGACCGGCGTTGGCGCCAATCACAAAACTGTCCAGAGTCGAAGCCAGATGATTGATAAACAGGAAAACCGTCTCTCTTACGGCCATCTGAAGACTGGTGCTCTGACCTTTCATGGCGCCGGATGCGGAAATGGCGCTGAAAGCACGGGTGGATAGCGACAACAGGCTTTCGAGGTGATTGCGAAGTTCTGTGGTTTTGACCGCCAACCGTTCATCGGCTGTCAGCGTCAGGCAGGGCGGGTAATAATGAGGTGAATGACTGACTTCATTTCCGCTAATCAGAAGTTCGGCAATCTGGAGAAACTGACCATCAGGAAGATTGGGTATCTGCCCCGGAAACACGATGTAGTTATTGGCCAGATAAGGCATGCGGGGTACGTCCTCGCCCGGGTCCGGTTCCCCGGTCGGTTTTTTATTACGAGTATCAATTCCGATATAAACCGGAACCACCACTTCGCTTATTTCGCTTTCCCCGCGGATAACGTCACTGCCGGAATTGTCGATATTTATAAAGTGTCCGTCGGGGGTCACCGCCTGACACCGAACAACTTCCACGCGCAGGCGACTACCGCTGACCGACAGATTCAAACTCAGGGGTGGTTTACCGGAATAGGCTTTACGAACCAGACCGAACCGGTCGCCAGGATGAAATGCATACCAGCGAATCAAATCTTCGAAATACTTTTCCTGGTCTTTTAGATGCCGCTGAGTTATCAGCATGCCATCCTGCCAGTTGACCGAATATAAGCTTAAATCGCTCATTATTTTACCTCAATAAATAATCTATGTAAGTTATGCCTGTTCTTTTTTATTGTCAAGACTATTGCGTACGGTTCCTGTATTAAAAAAAACAAACTTCTTTCACAACTACAATACGGTGGAATACCCCAGCCGGCTTCGATTATCTTTTGAACCCAGACAAACCGCCTTGGTTTTTACACGGAAACATATCCGGTAATCCAGGTGACTGGGCATGCAGGTCTGCAAAAACCATTCTAGCTTCTTACGACGCAACTTGCCGGGCAGATATTCGGTAATTTCATCGGGTTCCATATCACCCATAATCACCTGGTAAGAAGAATCACATTCCGTAAAGGTATTGCCCAGCACCATTTCCCGGCCCAGACGTCCCGACCGCGACCCGAGATGATATTGCAAATGAGGCGGGATTTCATAAGTGGTGCTGACGTTTTCAATAATCTTAAAAGGATGTTTAAACAGCGCCGCCAGAATTCTGGTCACACGGGTGGGATTGCCGGACCAGTGGTTAAAATCAGGAAGAATATTAGCCCAAGTAATCAATTCTTCAAAACCAACACGGTCATCGTTAAGAGCGAATTGGAACAACCCGATATACCGGCTTAAATACTCCCGGTCAAGAATGCCCAGATTATATTTCAAGACTTGGTTATGAGCCCGGGCTAAATGACGGATTACGGCGGCATCAAAGGGCGCCATGAGGATACGGGCGTTATATTCCCACTCCCCGCCGGTGGTGCATTTACCGCCCAGACCGTAAAAGAACTGGTAAGGCATATAATCAACGGCGCTGGGATAACCGATATGAAGCGTAATTTTGGTTTTTCTGTCGAGGGGACTGCCCGGCGCCGGTGATTGCCTGATTATTTCACCTTTGTAATTTTCATATTCACCCACCGCCAGGATATAAAGACGGTTTATATCCACCCCCATTTTCATCAGGATAATTAAAGCCGTGGTGAAGTGCAGAGGATACCGGCGGTGACAGAAATCGGGCATCCGGTTATCGCCATAATATATCATCCTTTGACAATCTCCACGCTATAATGAGTGTTAACCGCCGAGCGGGCTTTCAAAAACTGAGCCAGCCGTTGACGCAGGAGTGTGATTTCATCGTCGGAATAGAAATCGCGGTCGTTCACCCCGACCCGGACAACGATACACCGTCTGACTCCGTAAGGCGAACGTTCCACCCCATTAGAGCAGGCGACGTTTTTTATGCGGGGGTCGAAAGTCATGCCCCATTGGGCGATTTCGTTGAAATTGATGGACCGGTCGCGGTTACGAAGGCGGGCGGACACCTCGGTCAGGATCTGTTCGATGGTTTTAGCCGGAATAGCCCCGCGTGTCGGGATGATATTGACCGATGAGGTGATACCCGGATGATTTTCATACAGCTCCGTAATCCGCCCGGCTTCAATGCCGTTGGCATCGGTCCCGGCCGTTACCGAATAATTGATTGTAATCGAATCGGGGGGTAAATCGATGGTCGAAGAAAAGTCAAACCAGAGCACCAGCCGCTGGTCGCGTTCCTCGGGGGAATAAAATCTTTTCAAACCGCCGCTTGCCGCGGCATGGCGCGGTTGATACTCGCGCCCGCTGGAATCGACAACACTCACAATTTCCAGAATATTATTGATATTTTCCGGAAGTTCCACCTCGACCAGTTTATTGCCGCCGGTATGCTTGAACAACGTCAACTCATTTTTATTGACGACGACAAAACAGTTAAAATAAGCCTCAAAGGGCGAGTTAAAATTGGCTTTGTTGCCTCCCCGGGGAAGGTCGATACGAATCCAGTAATACTTATCGGAAGCCGTGGACAGGTAGATATCATTCTGAGCCGCCAGGACGCCGAGTTCACGGTCGGGTGGTCCCATCTGCCAAGTGGCGGTGAAATTTTCCGGTAATTTTACCAGGTTATCCTCCAGCGGTTTGAATAAATCCGTACTGGTACGCAAACCACCCCATTCCAGCGGCCGGTCATCCGGAGATAAAATATCTTCAAGACTTGCACCCAGACCCGGACAAAAACCGCTGTCCATGTAAAACTCTCCGGAATGAGAACCCGGGTACCAATAAGCCCAGCGTAGCTGTTTTAAAACGTCGGGCATACCCGCCAGATATAAAATAGTGCCGTTGAAATCCGCAGGCATACCAGTATGGTCGATAGCCAGATATACCTGATAGGTGTTACCGGGGGAAAAACCTACTCGTGGGCGGGAAGTGGTCATCAGCTCGTCGCCCGTCTTGGGGGAAAGGTCCACCAGGGCGTTATCGATACGTAAAATGATTTTCTTAACGTCCGCAGCAACCAATTTTTCTTTTACCAGGGGAGAAAAATAAAACGTCTGTCCGCCCTCGCGTTTTTCCTTATACAGGAATTTGGTGTGCGGGTCCACCTCCACCACCGGGTCGGTGGGCCGGCAGTGCATGATGGTATAAGCGGGTACGGGCCAGCGCATACTTTCCGGACAGAGCGACCGGACCAGGGAATTGGACGCCATCTGCCAGACCATCTCCATCCGGCGGTCTATCAGGGAAAGCTGATGCGAATACATTTGCATCAATATTTTCAATATCGGGTCAAGCCGGTCGGGTGATTCGGGAACGTCCGGGTTCCATTCGCGAAGCTCGCGGTGCATCCCCGCAAAAAATTCTTCTTTACTTCTGGCTTTATCCACTTAACCTCTCCTGCCTCACAGTTGTTTTTACCCCAGTTGGTAGCTGGCGTCAAAAGTTTCTTCCCGGTCGCCGTCGCGGTAATTGCCGGACACCCTGACGGTTAAACCCAATGAATGCGGCGCGCTGTCTTCAACGTTGACAAATGATACCGAAACGTTGTACAGTCGTTTTTCATATATATCGATAGCGTTTCTCAGGCTGGCGCGGATATCGGCTTTGTTGGTGGTTTGAATATCGGAGAATTCCTTTTCCCAGATATTGCAGCCGTAACCCGGTTCAAAAGGCATGGTCCCCGGCCGAGTACTAAGTAAAAGACCGATGGAATAGGCGATGGACTGGCGAAGGTCGGTTTTACTCAGGTAACCGTCTCGCAGAACAAAAGGTAATGACAAATATTCCATTTACACATCAATTCAAGTTAATGGGGTTACCTTTAACGGTAACCGTCGCCCCTTCAATATTACAGGCTGCGGAGGCTTTGGCTTTCAAACCGGTGCCGGCATCGATTTTAAACTCGGTTCCGGATTTCAACGATAATTCTTCATCGCTTTCAATAGCGATATTTTTCGCCTTGATTGTCATATCGCCCTTGGTTTCGATAGTAATCGAAGGTCCCTCGGCATTCAAGACGATTTTACTGCCATCTTTGGAAACGATACTTATCTCTTCCTTGCCGTCCTTGTCGCTGAAAACAATTTTATTACCGCTACGGGTGATAAAAGCCTTGATGCTGTTGGCATCGTCATCAACGGCGGCATTGGGAGCGTCCTCCTTGTTAAAAAGAGAACCCAGGACCACCGGTAAATCGGGCGAACCCTGCTCATAACCGACCAGAACTTCGTCGGCAATTTCCGGCAGGCAGAACCAGCCACGGTCTTTTCCGGCATGGGTGGTCATAACCCGTATCCAGGGGGTATCATCGGTTTCATTCCAGGGGAATTTCACTTTGACCCGGCCCAGTTTCTCGGGGTCGAGATTATCCGTCACCACTCCCATCTGCAGATTGGAAAGGGGGGGCCGAACGGCTTTAAGTTGCGGGAAAGCCAGTTCAAGGGGAAGGCATTCGAAGATATTATAATAACGGCCGCTTTCTTCGACAACGTGTTTCACCGCCTTTACCCAGTAGGTTCCGTCCATTTTCTGCATACCCTTTATCTTGACGCTGTGGCCGGACGCCACAGAGGGGATAATCGACCGTCCGGAACAATGCATCATCCGGCTCAGGGCGCGATTTCGTTCTCGCTTGAGAATATTGTCAAGTGTCTGGGCGTCGCCGACCTGCTTGGGCACCACGGAAAACCCGGAACCGGCATAAATTTTCTTGGAGGCTTCGGGTGCCACCTTGGTCAGGTTCGACAGAGCGGCCTCCATCGGCAGCGATTTGGAATCCTGGGTATAAATCTTCTTCTGCTCGTAATTGTAAACCTCGGAAGAAAACTCCGCCGCTTCGGTACCGAGCCCCATGACGAACAATCCCAGGGTTTCCCGCCAGGCCAGTTCCTCGACATCGGCCGCCGCCGGCTTGACAACCCGGAATTCCTTACCGTCATAGAGAGCGAACAGGCCGCTCTCGGTGGCCAGGCGCATCACATACTCGTAATCGGTCTCCCGGTACTGCACGCTGAATTTCAGAGAGCCCGATGACGAATCTATGGTGCCCAGAGTAATGGGGTATTTCCGAAGAATCGAACCGATAATATCGGTCGCACTCTGGTCCCGGTAGAAAGCATTATGCCGCGCACCGTCCATTGACAGGGTCGGGCTATGGGCGATGATTGTCCCGGCATTGATTTTATCGATACTGTTTTCAATGCTTACATGGGTTACCACTCCGACAAAACCCAGCTCTTTTTCTTTGGGTACCACTCCGCCTTCCGGGGTAATGGTCAGGGCGATGGATTTGCCCAGAAAGGAACTGTATGGAATTGAAGCCTCGATATCTTTGTCTTTAGCCACCTGACCGGTTTCCCGCAGTCTGATTTTGAGGGTGTGATGGTCATCGTCGAACTGATGCAGCTCCAAACCCATGATATCGTGCTTAATAGTCTGACCGTCGATCACCACCTTAATCACCACCGAGGTGCCGTAATCGGCGATCGTGCCTACTATCTCCGGCTTGTCAAATGGATTTATCCTGAAAACTGTCATATCTTATTCCCGCCTGTTAACAGGACCGGGCGGATTTTAACATCCGCCCGGATATTCCCATGCCGGCTATTCTTTCCACCGGTTGTCTATTTCGGCGTCGCCGACCCATATTTTCTGGCAGGATATTTCAAAATACTCCCAGATTTGTTCATTGGGATTATCCTTGATGTGGGGAACATGCTCTTCATAGAAAGTGATGAAACCATCCTCCCATTTTATTTTCTTCATTTCCGCATCTTCCATGCTGTAAAAAGTAATCTGACCGGCTTTCCAGTTGGTTTTGTCGGTCTTCATCGCCCAGCGGGCAATGTCCACTTTTTCGTCGGATTCCCTTTTAATTTTAATCAAACCGGCATGAGCACGGTCGGTCGGACGGCCGGTTTCATCTTTAGCGGTGTAAAGCTCGTACGATACCTGATAAACGTTATCATACTTTACACCGTCGATTTCGAGAGTGGGTCTTCTTGCCATAGTACATTCTCCTTTGAAAAATTAATTATTTTGATATTTGTCTGTTACGTTACTTGTCCTTCACATTGGTTTTATTGTCTTCATTCCAGGCCGTAAACTCGATATTGAATGTCCGCGCCGGATACTTCGGATTGAGACTGACCCGGATATCGACTTCCTGGCGCTTACGCATCTCCTCGTTGGCGAAAATCTCCACCTTGTAATCCTGGAGGATATTATCGCCACCGGAAATGGCTCTCATGAACTTATCTATATCGGAGCGCAGGGTATCGATAAATTTCTGGTCAATGACCGAGAAGGTCTGTTTGTTGAGGTAGTTCCGAAGCGTCTTGTAAACATAGTCATAAGTGCGCCGGATGGAATAAATGTTGAAAGTTTCCTTGGTAAACAAGGTGGAAGAGCCCATAGCGACCGCCGCGCCTTCGAAACTGACCATGGGATTGACGCCCTTCTCGTTGATTTTACTGGCGTCGGGCTGGTTGGCTTTGAAGCGCAGGTATTTGGCGTCGGCAATCTTGCCGTACTTGAAACCGGCCATTGGCTGCTGCATGCCGACCGTCGTATCGCCCTGATACATTTTCCCGGCCACCGCCGCCGATGGCGGTATCCACATATCTTCGTCCTCGTACTGATTGGCATTGCGGGCCATGATGTAGTTGGCGAACAGGGAAACATACTGCTTGTAATTATCGATTCCGGCCAGATTGGCGTAACTCGGATCATCAAGCATCTCCATGACTTCTTCGACGCTCTCAAAATTGGGCAGGTCGGTCATGATATGCAGTTTATTGGGGAAACCCAGTTGCCGGGCAAAGGAATCGATATTTTCAACACTGCCCAGATAACCGGGGACGACCGCTATTGAGAAACACTCCTTGATGCTCCACTCGCGGTAGAGGTCGGCCACCGCCTTGGCCATATTCTCAAACTTCTCCCGGTCATCGGGATTGGCCAGTTCCTCGGCGCTGGCGTTGACAAAATAGGCATTTACTTTTTCATCCGGTTCCTGCTGAGCGTTAGCAAAAAATTTATCAATCGCCCGATAAGTGGTTTCCAGTTCCCGGGCGGCCCGGTGTACCTTTTTCATGTTTTTATTCAGGTTCTCTTCCAGTTTGGTGGCTTCATCGGTAAGTTTCTTGCGGATATCATCAACCTTTTCGTCTTTAGCCAGAAATTCCAGCCAGGTTTTCAGACGCTGAGCCAGAAGCTTACGCTGACCCGCGAAATCCGGTTTGGTAAGAAACTCTTTACGCTGGAAGGATTTCTTAGGGTCAAGCCATTCCACCCCCCGCACCAGGTCGCCGTCAGCGGTCTTAAACGAAGGCAACAGAGCGGCCAGTTTTTTGAAATCCCCGAAGGTCTCGCCCAGAAGCGAGGCAAATTCTTCATCGGATATTTTTTCTACTTCAACCGTCGGTTTCGCCGCGACCTCAGCCTGTGCTTCCTTTTGCGGCTGCAATTCTCTTTTTTCTTCTTCGCCCATTTATCATCACCTCTTTTCTATTCTTCTTCGCTGAGAAGGTCAATATAATAGCGGGCCAATTTCAACAAGGCTTCCTTCGTTTCCTTATCGCTTACCGCTTTCTTCAGGGCATTGTTTTTCTTGAGCTGTTTTTCCAGGTCGTTGAGCATTTCCTTCCCGTAATAAATTTTCTGCAGATAGTCATTCTGCTCAATCAGCTCCTTGCTGCCGAAATCCTTCATGGCTTTGATTTCAAAATCAGCGTTGATCTGCTCACCGTCCACCGATTCCAGCTCGGCTGAGAACGAGGGTCGGAATTTCTCAAACACTTCCTTGAGGTTGGCGCATTTCACCGGCGTGACATCAGCGTCCTCGTCGTTATTAAGCCGCGCGCAATATAGCAACTTATTCGAGGGCAGTAATTCCACCGGGATGGAATCATCTTTTTTCACCTTCTCGGTGGCACCAAGGATGAATTTAGCCATCTATACCTCCCTTAATTTAGGGTAATTAGTTTATTTCGTTTTTTCAAATGTATAGGCATCGTCTTTGACATCGATTTTTATTTTATCCCCCGGCACGACATTACCCGTGATAATATCCACGGACAGTTTGTTGATAATGTCTCTTTCAATTGTTCGCTGGATAGGCCGGGCGCCCAGTTCGATGGTGTAGCCGTCGCGGGCCAGCTTTTTCCGGGCATTCTCGGACAGCTCGGCTTCGATATTCTGGTCCTTGAGCAGTACATTAAGTGAGTTGAACTCCAGCACGACAATTTTTTCAATCTGTTCCTGGGTGAACGAATGATACACGATAATATCGTTCAAGCGGTTGAGAAACTCCGGTCGGAATTTGGAAAAAAGAAATGACCGCACCTCTTCCATATTCACTTCCCGGCCTTCCCGGTCGGCATCGAGAATCCGGTCGGCGGCATAATTGGAGGTCAGCACCACCAGGCAGTTGGCAAAATCAACCGTCCGACCCTGGCCGTCGGTCAACCGGCCGTCGTCCAGAAGCTGGAGCATGACATTGAACACGTCGGGATGAGCCTTTTCCACTTCGTCCAGGAGAACCACCGAGAACGGTTTTTTGCGGACGGCTTCGGTTAAAAGCCCCCCGGCTTCATAGCCGACATAGCCCGGGGGAGCGCCAATCATCTTGGCTACCGAATGCGACTCCATGAATTCCGACATATCCAGCCGCACCATGGCGTTCTTGTCGTCGAAGAGGAATTCGGCAAGAAGTTTCGGAAGGTACGTCTTACCGGTGCCGGTGGGACCCAAAAACAGGAAGGAACCGACTGGCCGGTAAGCCGGTTTCAACCCGGCCCGGGCTTTGCGGATGGCGTTGGCAATCGCCTGGATGGCTTTTTCCTGGCCGATTATTTTTTTGGACAGAAACTCTTCCATATGAATCAGGCGGTCTTTCTCCGCCGTCATCATCTTGGTCACCGGAATGCCCGTACGGCGGGCAATCACCGCCGCGATATCGGCGTCATCAACCCGATGTTCGAGATTCTCCACTACTTCCTTGAGGGCTTTAAGTTTCTTCACCTTCTGCTCGAAATCAGGTTTCAACTGGTCCAACTTGATTTTATCGTAACTCACCTGGCACCTCCCATCCGGGCATCAAGCCGGTGTCCCCAGGAATCTTCCAGCAGCTTGATATCCTGGGAAAATTTGTCAAAAGCATCCTTTAGTTTCTCAAACTCGGCGGCGTTCTTCTCGGGGTCCTTGCCTTCACAGTCATTTATCATCTGTTCAAGTTCAGGAATTATTTTTTCAAGCTGCGGGATTTTGGCTTTGGCCATTTCCTCCTTGACATCGTACTCCGAACCGGCTTCATCGATGACGTCCAGGGCGACATCGGGCAGATGCCGTTCGCTCAGATAGCGCTTGGCAAACTTGACCGCCCCGACCAGGGCTTCGGGAGTATACGCGATCTTATGATGCTGTTCGTATTTGCTTATGACACCCCGGACAATCCGCACCGAGTCCTCGATATTGGGTTCCTCGATTTTTATCTTTTCAAAACGGCGTTCGAGAGCTTTATCCTTCTCCAGGTACTTGATATATTCCTCTTCCGTGGTGGCGCCGATCAGGCGAATCTGGCCGCGGGCGAGAACCGGTTTGATAAGGTTGGCGGCGTCGCCCCCGCCACCGGCGGTACCGACGATAGTGTGCACCTCGTCGATAAACAGAATAATTTTCCCGGCCGACTTGACCACTTCGCTGATTAAGCCCTTGAAGCGTTCTTCAAACTCGCCTTTATATTTAGCCCCGGCCACCAGCGAACCCATATCCACTTCCATCACTTTAACGTCCTGGAGCACTTTCGGCACTTTTTTATCAATAATCGCCTGAGAAAAACCTTCGACAATAGCGGTTTTCCCCACTCCGGGACCGCCGACCAGAATGGGACTATTTTTACGACGACGCAGTAAAATCTGGATGGTTTGCTGAATTTCTTTATCGCGCCCGATGACCGGGTCGAATTCACCAGCCGCGGCCTGATTGGTCAGGTCGATACAATACCGTAGAGTCCCGGCCACTTCTTTTTTGCCTTCCCCGGCTTCACCTCGTGCCGCCTTGGCTGCCGTAGTGATTTCTTCAACCGACTTGCTGTCGGCAATCGCCCGGTAAATAGCTTCTTTGGTTATGTCCAGTTTATCCCGGACATACGGCGCCAAATTGGATTTGGGGTCAAAAACCGCTATAAAAATATGCTCCGGTTCAACCAGGGCATCGTAGAGTTTGGCTTTTTCCTCAATTGCCTGATTAAGGACCTGCTGTACCGCCGGCGAGACAGTCAGGTTTTCACGGGCAACCGACCGGCTGGACTGGTCCTTTAAATAGGTTTCAACAACCGATTCAATAAAGACCGGGCTCTTGTTCAAAGCGTTGAGGATTGATTCCACCTGAGAACCTTCATGGCGTACAGTGGCAATCAACAGATGTTCGACCTCGATTTCGGGATGCCTGAAAGTGGCGGCAACTTCCTTGGCATTCTTTATTACCGCCCGTGAATCAGAGGAATAATTTGCTATATCCATTCTTGTTTGATACGACCCTTGTTTTGGTGGTTTTGAATACCATTAAACAGAAACTTACCCTTATTAGGATAATATTTAATTTAAAAATTCCTGTTTGTAATTGTCAAGTTTAATTAATCCATAGCTTATTGTCTTTTATAGATATATCATCACTTCCATACATCAACAGAGTTCTACTTTCTTTTTACCAGTCGTCATCTTTGATATGGCGGTAATCATCATCGTCATCCTTATCACTCGCCTTCTGGAATTCCCTGGCAGCTTTGATGGGGTCAAAGGTATCCCAGTTGATTTCTTCACCTTCATCGGGTTCTTCACTTTCCAGAATTTTCAGCATTTTGTCGTCATTTTCATCGAAATCACCGCCGAATTCCGAGCCGCCATTCTCTTCGTCCTCCCAGTCATAATCCGCTTCCTTGGATTCTTCTTTCTCTTCTTCCTCTTCCTCCAGCGTATCGCCCGGTTCAAGCATCGTGTAATAATCAACCAGGTCCTGGTAAGGAATTTCTTCGAAGAGGTTGTATTTTTTCCCCTGGGCACCGGGGTTGATTTCCAGGGTATATTTCAAAGCGACCTTCAAGTTGTCGTATATTAGATCTACATATTCATCGCCGGGGACTTTATCATCTTTCACCGTCAACGTCTTATCGTAAGTGCCGTCGGAGGAAAAGAGACGGAATTTATCATCCCGGCTTTCCGCCCGGCCGGGGTCAATGCCCAGGCGGATATGCAAAATCGGGGAGATATGAGTCAGAGCGGACAGCTCTCCGCTTTTAATGGAAAAAGTCACCTTGCCGGTCTTTTTATCAGTCATGAGTTAATCCTTCTTGTAACCGCCAATCTTGGCTTTTCGACCGATGTCCAGACGGGAACGACCAATGGCTTTGTAAAAATTACCCAGACCCGCCTCGGAAAAATAGACCACCCGGCCATCGGGAAGGATCCCGATCGCGTCGCCTTTAAAAGCATTTTTGCGAAAATGACGGTATTGCATAAATTGAGCGTCAGCGCCATGGACAATACGGCTGACATCACCCTGCGCCTGTAAGCGGGCGTTAAAGGCATTAGCAAATTTATTTATAATCGGATTACGAACATCACCGCTGACCTTATCCGGCACCGGCGCCAGATTGCGTCCGGCCGAATCCGGCTGGATAACATCCTGAAGGTCATAATCGCCAACTACCGCCTTGCGGGTTTTCGGGTCGATGACCTGCCCGGGCCGATTCGTGAGCTCACCAAAATTATCTTTAACCGACATGTCATATTTTACCGGTTTGCCGTCAGCACCGGTCAGCCGTTGTCCTCCGCGGTCATAGGCAAAACCGTCTTTCTGGAGAATATAATACCCTTTCTTAGTGGCGATACTCCACTGCTTACTGGTCCGAACCGTCACTTTACCGGTTA
This sequence comes from uncultured Ignavibacteriales bacterium, assembly GCA_964618515.1. Classification (GTDB taxonomy): domain Bacteria; phylum Zixibacteria; class MSB-5A5; order GN15; family FEB-12; genus JAFGNW01. Next base: position 14,738 of record CAZUAS010000008.1, read on the forward strand.
TCTTATCAGTATTAAGAGCAATGAGCTCTTTTGGTTTGGGAGGGTGACCGTTCATTATATGCTGGACGCCCCTGGGGTTGGTGGTTCTGAAAATCACCATCACATTCTGTTGCCGGGCCAGTTCGACGGCCAGTTTCAGGTGGGCCTCCGGGAGACCGGAAACAGCTTCCGAAGACGCGGGGCGGTTTTGGGCATCGTTAGTCTTGTATTTATATTCGGTTATCTTGACCGTCTGTCCTTTGGCCGGCGCCTGGGAACGCTGACGGCGCCCCATATTCGGTCCCGCTTCTTCCAGAGGTGGTGAGTCCACCGCTTTAAGTTTTTCACCGGTTGAGGTCGTTCGTTCGGCACCGCCCTTCTTGGCGGGGGCGGTGGCTTTTCCCCCGGTTCCCTTGCCGCCGCCTTTTCCGGCTTTGGCAGGGGCGGGCGGTTCCACCGGCAAAGGCTTTTGTATCTGAACCTCGATGATATTGGTACCCTTGATAGCCCTGATCTTGGTCACCTGGCCATTCTCGACCGTCAATTCCAGCTTGGCTTTATTGCGGTCCTTGACTTCTTTGATCTTGGAGGCGGCTTTACCGGCGACTTTTTTCCCCAGACTGCCTCCCAGAATAAAGACTCCCTGGGCCAGAAGGTCCGACATGGCATCGATAAGATAGCGGGTGCCGACCTCAAGGTGATAGAGCGACAGCTGGGTGAGTTTCTGTTTCCCTTTCTCCTTGGGTTGACGGCGATGAATCATTTCCATCTGGGCGAAATGTCGTCCGGCAGTGGCCATTTTATCAATGGTGGCGATTGACATATCCACATTCATAATCCAGCCGACCGCTTTGGCAATAACCAGCAGGGCGGCGGCATAGGGATTGCCCCGGCGCGCCATCGTCCCGATAACCGCATGGACAACGAAGAAACCGATGGCGGTGGGAAGCATATCGACAACTTTTTTCTGAATCTCACCACCATAAAGGCGATAAATCTCATCCACGATAAACTTGTAAAATTCGCCCATGCTGGCCATGAAAACATAAGTTTCACGGGTGGGATAGGCGAAAGTCTGTTCCAGGACTCTCATGAAATCCGCAAAGAAACTGTCACCGGCTTCAATTTTAATCATGGGGACCTTATCCAGGTCCAGATTACGATAGTACTGGTCCATGTAGCCGACATAAGCCGGGATGGCTTCGCCGAATTTATCATATAATAAAAGACAGCTTTCACCCCGCCGCTTGATACCCAGGTCCTCCACCAGTTTATTTCCCTCGCCCCGCATCAGACCCATATTGATTTCCAGCTGGTTATTGACCGCCAGGGGATTTTTCCGCTTGCGCTGATAAAGAATGGCTTCCAGCATCAACAGGAGGAATTCCTGGGTTTCAATTTTCAGTTTGAAAAATTCATAAGCCGCCTGCGTGGTTACGCGGGCGATAGTGCGGGCGTCAAGGTCCGGGTCTTTGGATTTTATGCTTATGATATCCTGGTACTCCTTACGGCTGATACCGCCCAGGGCGATGCGTTCGTCGATATTTATCCCGGCGAAATGCTCCAGCATAACCAGGTAAATGCGGGCGACCAACTCGTTTTTCAGAATTGAAAGGTGATCGTCGGAAAGCGGTGCCTCAGCAATTTTCCCGTCACTTTTGCTGTCTATATACGAGGTATAGGTTACCCGGAAAACAATCTCTCTGCCGGCGGCACTGGAGTACAGGCAACTTATCATCTGATCATAAGGCAGGTTCCCCTTAATGATAAACTGGTAGAGATAAAATTCCTGCCCGGCGGTCATTTTCATCAGGCGGTTTTCCAGGGTCTTATCGACATTTTCCGAACCGACTATCTGGGCGTAAGCCTCGGCGTCGTTTTTTTTATTTTCCGGAAATTTAACCTTCCATACCCCCGGCGGGAACCAGGTATAAACCAGGCGGCGGCGGATTTCCTTGCCGGATTTGGTGACGAAAGTAATTATCCCAATCAGCTTGACCTCGTCGGCGTGAATCCAAACCTCCTTGAGAACCTCATTACAAACGAACACCACCGACCGGCCCTCGGGATGGGGCTCTTTAACCACCCGTTTCTGAGTCCGCTTGAAAACCTGGTAAGGTTTCTGTTCTTTGCCGCCATTACCCATATTTACAGCTTCTTAAACTCGATATTACATTTCCCGGGGGGAACGTCCTTTTCCAGCGCCCGTCCTTCCTTGTCCAGCTTGCCCTCGCGGGTGGTGCCGTCCGGCAGGGTCAAAATATATTCTTCATCGGGCACCGGTTCTCCCCGCTGGTTTTTCAATTCTATCTCAACATAATCTTTGAACAGTAAAAGACCTGACTCCTGTTTTTTCCCGAAGCGCTGCCCGTGATAATCGATAACGAAAAAGTATTCCGGGGGGTTATAGGATTTGCCATAGCGTTCCATTTCTTCCTGAGTCGGGACTTCGTCCGTGTCTTCATAATATTCATATTCCCAGTCGAACTCGATTTTCTTGCCCTTTACCACAGCCGTCAATTCAACGATTTTATCATGCACACCGTCGGCATCATACTCATACACGATAATGGCCACCTCGGTGCCCTCGCGCGCCCCCTCAATATCGGCGGACAGAGTCACGATATCCCCCCGGCGAGCTTCCTTGGCACTCCATTTCATATTGGTCACCTTAATCGGGGAGACAACCGGAATGCGGGGTGATTCTCCCGAAAGGCCGTTTTTGGACAGTTCCACCTCGAAATAGACCTCATCATCGAGCTCGACATCTTTCGGGATAGTAAGTTCGCCGATAAATTTATTATTATTTATTTTCCCGTTTATCTTCCCGAGTTTTTTGCCGTTTTCACTGGAACCTTTAATTTTAACGGGGGCGCCATTACCCACAAAAGAAGTCAAAACTTCCAGCCCGACTTTCTGACCGGCCACGGCGACACCGGCCCGCCATACGGCCGATATCAGTTGGGAATCAAGTTTTATCTCGTGTTCCTGGTCGGTACTTTTAGTATATTTGAGTTCCGGCATTATTCCTCATCCGGCAGTTGAAATGTTCCCGGTAACAGCGATTCGATGATATCGTTAACCTGGCTGCCCAGAAGTTTCAAGGATTTCTTGGAAAAACCGATGGAAAACGTGAAACCCATGCCGTTGTTGAAGACAAAGACATATTTCTGAAAAGCGACATAACCCTCACAGGGAATCCACTTGTAAACATACTCATAGGTCGGGTTACCGCCGTTTAGAGTAATTTCTTCGTCCTTTATGGATTCCACTCCCTGCAGGGCGTCCATAATCGGGCGGATTTTATCATGAGCGAAAGCGGTGATATCATCATATTGCAGATGCCGGTCAATCATCAGCATCAGGTTATGTTCCCGGCCGTCTTCCTCGGGTCCACGAAAGAAATAAACCGTCTGGTCTTCCCAGCCGCGCGGCAGGTTTAATTGAAAAATATTAGTTATTTGAATACGCCTCATATGCCTTTACCTCTTGAGCCCATGAATTAATTTCAGCCGTCAGGCGGCTCTATTTCAGAATGATGATTTTTTTATCGGAGGCCGCCAGTACCTGTCCCCGGGCATCGATAACGGGGGGACTGACGAAGTTATCCTCTTCCTTGTCGACATACACCCACCTTTCCTCGCCTAGTTCATCCAGACAGACCAGCCGCGACCCGTCAGCAATGACCACCATACCGTCACTTACGGCCGTGACAACCGGGTGACCGGAAAGAAGCGGGTAATGCCACAAATTTTTTGCCTCCGCATATGCCGTCAGGCCTTTCTTTTCCACCAGGTACACTGTCGCCAGGTCATTCACCACCGGCGGTTGTACGAGCTCCGCCGGGTCGATTTTACATGCCCATTTCATTTCACCGAAAAGGTCATAAGCCACCAGTTTTTTACCATCGTCAAACATTCCTACCACATACAGCTGGTCATCCGGTCCAACGGACGCCGAAAGTACCTCGAAATCACCTTGGATTATCTTTTTTTTCTTCCCTTCATTGTTCACCACTGAAACGTTACCGGAAACGGCGATGATAACCTGGCCTGTCCTGTCAATCGGCGGCGTGAGCACCCCGCCGGGTATTTCCAGGCGCCAGATATAATCGAGGGCGTCATATTTTTTCCTATAGATTTCAAAAGAGGGTACGGGCTGGTCGGGAGCTCCGAGGTTATGGATTCCGGCAATGAAGGTTTCTTCCTCGGGGAAAAAACAGGCCAGGGAGGAAAATTCACCGAGCCCGGGAACGAAAAAACCGTCGTCATTAACATTTACCCGGTCAAATTCCGCGCGCACCAGGCGAAAACTGCTGACATAAAAAAACCATGGTCCCTCGGCCGCTCTTATGAAAGCATTAGAGGATTTGCGATAAAAATTAAGGGTTTTCTGTCGCTCCAAATCGACACAAAACAGGGCGAGTCCGAAATCCACCACCGCCCTTCGGCTATCGAGAAGATACAAAAACTGTGTGCCGCCGGGGATTTCGGTTTCGTTAAAGGTTATTTTTCCGGCCAGTTCCCCTTCCGCCTGAAGAGTCACAGGACAGAAGGCGTTTAACTGAGCGTTGGCATACGGTTGAATATATCTTTTATCCATCATTATCTCTGCCTTTCGACTGATTCTTTTCTCGTCCCCTCTTTCCGGAGCGGCTTCATCGCCGGCACAGGAGAGGAAGAACGCAACCATCATATATATTAGCATTCTCGTTGACATAAGCCTTCATCATACCACTACCGCCGTGAAGGTCTTGGACCTTTGGGCATTAATCCATTTGATTATCTCGGCCAGGTCGGCGGCGGCCAGGGCGGCCTGGTTATATGGTTTCATACCCAGCATATAGCGCATGATGCTGGTGGCGCTTTCTTTGATATCCACTTCGAACTCATCCTCATAAAAGCCCGCCGTATCGAAATCCGCGGCGTATTTCTTGGTCGCGTCCGGATGGGTTTTCACCGTTATCTCAAAATGGTCCGAAGTGGTAGACCCTTCAAAGTAATAATGAGGTGCAAAATAAACATAGACCCTTTTAAAATCAGTATCTCCGGAACATTCCAGGCAGCACTTCTTATTGAACGCCTTGTCTATCTTGGTATGAAAATCAAGCATATAGTTTTTCTTCAAATCATCCGTCCATTCAACCTCCACCCCTCCCGACGAATAATCCTCGAAAAACCATTGCAGTTTGGAACGGACCACCAGGATACCATTGCACGGCTTGTTCAACACCAGAACATCCGTAGTTTCATCATCACCCAGTTTATAAAGAAAAAGGTCATATTTGATGCCGTCGGCGTTGGCGTAATTTTCCTTATAGAACGCTTTCTCATAAAAATTCTTGTACTTTTCATCGAGATAGTACTTGTAAATCTTCCCTTTAGTCGCCTCTACATGGAAAGTAGTGTTGGCGGTTAGACCTTTAACCTCTGCTTTTCCATTGAGCCAGCGGCAGAAATACCAGAAATGGCGGAGACGCTGGGCCTGGTTGTAATCCATCATGGAATGTTCATCGGTATGATACGGCATACCTTCGTAATACTGATCGAACTTGGGAAGTATCGGCCACTTCCCGGGGAAAATAGGTTCCATATACTCATCATGCAGACCGACAGCGTGGCCGAGCTCGTGGGCCATGGTGAAAAAAGCATACTTGAAGCCGTTCTCATAATGGACCCCATATTTATCCTGGGGTTCAAAAACCTCCTTGCTGAAATTACCCTGTTTCAGACCCATATTGGAACGAAACGAGGGGTTGGGCTGACCGTTGGGCAGCATAGGATTATGAATTTTCACCTCGCATTTGTAAGTACTGTCCTCGCGGCCTTCAAAAAAGAAAACCGGGTAGACGGTGATTTGCTTATTGCCGGGATCAGCCTTGGGTTGAAAGATGTATTTTTTGCTTTCCCAGCGTTCTTTCGAATTCAGAATGCCCAGTTTACGAAACTTTTTGACGTCGTTATCGGTGACATTGCTTTCCTTGGTGAATTTACATGACCAGTAAATAAGAAGATAAGAAGCATCCTTGTTCCCGTCGGGGGCAAGACAGTTATTAAAATAATGCAAATCGAAATTTCCGACATAGGAATATATGGGACCCTGAATTGCCTCGCCGTTATGTACCTCGGCATCGTCCAAAACCGCCGCCCGGGCGCCGATAACATCACCCTCCTTGCTCCGTTTGTAAGTGACATCATAAAATTTCCCGTCATGAGCGATAACCCGCGGGTAAAAACCGGGTAAAATGAATTTGCTGTCTATAGTCCCTTGAATTACTCCCTGTGACCAGTAAGGTTTATCCGTTTCCGGTTTCTGGATAACCAGCTGTTCATCGAAAACAGTGAACCGGTCGGTGCCGCCCCAGGTGGTACTTTTCAGGTTTTTATCGGTGGGGATGACCAGGTCGAGGTAAAACTGCAAAGGCTTGTCCAGAGTGGTATTCTCTTTAACCACGTCTTTAAATCTTTTCCACTGTGAGCCGAATATCAATATCCAGTTTTTCGCTTCCCACTTTGCCGGAAGGTCAAAATACTTGTGACGGTCCTTGACGCTCTTCTTAAGGTAATCTTCCAGCTTCATCGGTACGATTTTAGTCCCGGACTCAACAAAGCGATTAGTCGTATAGAACTTGATATTAAACTTATCCGGGTCGCGGTAGGTAATGTGACTATCGATTTCGATATAAGGTATCAGGAACCTTTTTTTCCCGGCGTCATAGAGGTTCGAGCATACCACCGGGGTGACGTCGCTTTTCTTCTCATTATAAGCCATCAAAAAGAGCGATTGTGGCAGCTCTATATTTTTTTTGTCCTCCGGGCTGAAATACCGGAACGCCAGATGCTGCCATTGCGGTCTTAAAGTAACCGGCAGATATTCGCCTTTTTTTTCCCCTCTTATCTCAAACTTTTCTTTTTCTTTTGGTTTGAAACTGCGGGTGTGAATATCATAATTAGCCCCGACGATTTCCCACCAGGCATTGCGTAAATCAATCTTTCGCGGTAGCTGGAATAACTGCTCTTTAGTAAAATCAAGTTTATCCTCTTTTAATGCCTTGTCCATTTCCTTGGAAGTCATCAGGCAGTGTTTGGTGATATTAAAATAATAATCGTTGTTCTGGTCGTCGAATTCAATTTCGAAGGTCACGGGCAGGTTCTTTTCGATTTGAAAAGACAGCTTTCCATTTTTACCTTCAATTTTCAGAGGATTCTGGGAGTGGGCGATTTTCTCATCATTGTTTTTAAGATAATAAATCTTGACGGGAAGTCCGGGCGGCAAGGGCTGTTTCTTATCGTTGGCGTCATTATACAAAAACTGCAGGTAGCCGAATCCGGGTTCCATTTTGACGCCCTTGAACGCACCGCCGGATTTGGTGTCAAGTTTCTGTTCGCCGCCGGATGGTTTGGCTTTCACTTTGCTGTTGCCCATAGTTATTTTTACCGCCTTAACTGCGACACCTGCAGTCAGGATTCATCCCCCACCTCACCGGCTTCAGGAAATTTTATCGAGCAGCGGCCCGGCGGTATTTTTTCTTCCCTGGCATAACCTTTCGAATCGAGTTTGCCTTTACGTACTTCACCATTGGCTAAAAACAGAAGATATGGTTCATCCTTGGCCGCCTTACCATCGGGATGACGCAACTCGATTTCCACAAAATCCTTGTAGAACAACATACCGGAACGGGCGTTAATGTCGTTGACTTTTACGGTGAAATAGAACTGGGGAGATGAATAACTTTTTTTGACCTTCTTTTCCGTTTCCTTTTCGTCTTCTTCTTCATATTCATAAGTCCATTCGCATTCGATTTTTCCCCCCTTGACCGCCAGATCGCCCGCGGTGAAAATTTTCTTATCCGCCCGATTGCTGTCGCGCAACCAGACATCGATTTCAGCCTTCGCACCATCATCAATCCCGGCCGTTTCCACCAGCATTTTTACTTTTTCACCGGTGCGGGCTTTATCTTTGGACCATTTAGCCGAGGTGACTGCCTGCAAAGCAATTTCATAACTACCTTCTTTTTCCACCGTTTTTTTAACCCCGCCCGTCAGCACGCCATCGAATTTTTTATTATCCGGTGCCTTGACTTCATATTTAATCCCGGTTATCGGGTTACCACCCTTATCCACGAATTTGACATTGAGCTGGTGTCCTTCCGCAAGCTCACCAGCGGAGGTTTCAGCCTGCGCTGACCCGCCGCCGCCGCTACCGCCACCACCGCCGCCGCCGCCGTCACCAATCATAACATTGGGACTGCCCATCATAACCTCGCCCATGTTGGACGGCGGTTTCTGAAACGGTCCCGGACCGCAGGGTATATGCGGCGGCATATTCTGGGACTTGGAACCCTGCATCGCCGCCGGTTGCCCCATGATTTTAACCGATGTCGATAAATTGCTGTTGAGAATCCCGGCATAGGGATGCGGTATCGGAGTGGGGACCGGACCGCCGGGCGAGGGTACCATTATGATATGGGTATCCACCCCGACTACCTGGTCATTTTGTTTAGCTGCCGGCAAGCCGTTTATGAGTACGGTGCCAACGGCAATAATCTGGCTGACCGGGAGGTCGGCCGGGTCGTTGCAGGTCTTTACTATATCGGTGCTTCTGGCAGCTGGTTTTCCCACGAAACCCTCACCCCTGTCAATATCGTTATAACAAAAAAAGTCCTGAAATATCCGCTATTAATGTCGTTACACTTAAAATTATACGCTTATTTTTAACGGTTATTTCCTTCTTAGTCAAAATAAACCGTTTTATATAATAAAGTCAACAAACTATTTCTAACCTTCTGTCACACAGTTTCTATCTGTTTAACGACCCGTACCGGGAAATTTCGTAAATTACTTATAAAATTAAGCTCTTCATCTTTGCATTTTTCCATAAGTTTATTGTAATTTTAATCTTAAAAAAAACTTGCGATTACTTTTTGGGTTTCATTTAATTGTTACGTTCATGGTAAAGTGGTTATAAAAAAATAGGAAAATATCCAAACAAAAGGCGATGGCATAAAGCGGTCACCTTTTAGACTCTGCTGGAATTAAACATGCCTGACAAGCACGACGATACCGTACCCACCGGAGAATCCCAACCGGACAAACCTCTTGACCCTCTTGGTATTCTCGATTGGGTCATCGGCGGTAAATACAAAATCCGCTCATATATAGGCGGGGGTGGTTTCGGGGAAGTTTACGAAGGTTATAATGTCAATCTGCCCGGCCAGAAGCTGGTTATTAAATTTTTCAAACGGGTACAATCGCGCGATAAATTCGCCAAGGAAGCCAAAATACTGTGCCTTCTGGACCACCCCAATATCAGCCGCATAATCGATTTTCTCCCCGAAGAAGGGGCGGTGGTGGTGGCTTATATCGATGGCCGGGACGGCGGCGTCATATTAAAAGAGTCGGGACCGCTCCGGGAAGAACTGTTCATGAAAGTCGCCCGCTCCATGACCGGGGCTATCGCCTACGCTCATGAAAAGAAAATCGCCCACCGCGATATAAAGCCCAGTAATATCCTGGTTGATAAGAATGAAAATGTTTACTTGATAGATTTCGGCATCGCCAAAGAGATGGGTACCGACGCCACCAAGACCGCTTACCAGGCGTTGACGCCGATGTTTGCCGCCCCGGAACGACAAACCGGAGAAAAAGATTATAATCCTTTTTTAAGTGACATCTACGAAACCGGCATCACGCTTTTTAATTTCGCCACCAACGACATGCCCTACCGCAACCCGGTCAATCCCAATATCGATGAATGGGGCGGTAAATCAAGCCGCAAACTATCCCCGCAACTTCGGAGAATTCTAAAAAAGGCTACTCACCCCAATCCCCGGAAGCGGTACCAGACAGCCAATGAAATGGTTGAAGAATTCAAAAACCTGGAATATGCTTTCCATCGGCCTCGTAAATTCCCGCTCGGGATAGCCGCCGCCGTGCTTATTATTTTAGCCGGAAGCGCCATATATTTAAACCGGAACGGTATTAATGACATCCTTAAAAGTCTCTTTCCTGAAAAAACCGCCGAAGAAAAGGCTCGATTAGAATCGGAAAAACCAGCCCCGGTGACCACTCCTGGGGATACGACTAAAGAAAGTAAACCTCCTGCCCAAATCCCTAAAGAAACCCCAAAACAACCTGAACCGGAAAAAAAACCTGAGATAAAAACCACTCCGGAAGTTACGAAAACCGACGAAAAACCGACGACTAAAACACCGGTTGAAACCGTGACCAAAGAGACTCCGGCTCCAAAGCCGGTGGAACCGCAAATACAGAAGGAAACGCCGCCACCAGTGACCCGGTTCCTGGTTAGAGTAACCCCGAGTGTCAACACCACTGTCAAACTGGATAATAAAACCATAACTTCCGGTCAACCGGTGGATATTTCTCCGGGCCGGCACGAGGTTACGATATACAGCCCGAATTTCCCGCTTTATCGCAAAACCGTCCAGGTCGCCGGGGAATCGGACAACCTGCAGGTGGACCTTGAAAAAGAATTTCCCGTATCAACCGAAGTCAATATTCAGGTGGCTCTTATCCCGCCCTCCGATAAGCATATCCTGGAACTGACATTAAACGGACAGAAAAAAACAATAATGAGTTTCCCCGTCCTGGATTTCCGTAAACTTCCGGGACAATGGGAAATCACAACCAATATTATCCCCCTGGGTGACCAGCGCACTTTCCGCCCGGTTATCGATTCCTGTGTGACTTTCCCCTACGGCGGCGGTCCCCGCCATGTAGTCAAAGGGTCACGGGGGGTATTAGAGATAAACCCCAACGGTCAGGAACAGGTACCGCTGGTCATATTCTGGACACAAAAATAGATAAAAATAGAGGAGGTCTTATGAAGAGAAACAGAAAGGTCATAAGGGTAACGGCGATAGTTTTGCTGGCAACATTCTGCCATATGGCAATACTGCCCGTACCCGGTCTGGCCCAGAGTCAAGAATGTCCCTACGATAAAAACAATCCCACCCTCGAAAGCGCCCGTATCAGTTTCAAGTCCCTTAATTACAAATGTGCTGAAAAGGAAATAGAAGATTTTCTTATACGCACCGACGCTTCCCTGGAAGACAAAGCCAGCGCCCATGTCCTGCTGGCGGCGGTTTACTATGCCATGGTTAAAGACCATAACGAGAAACGTAACCGTGTTCTTGACCAGTTCAAGGAAGCTTTCCGCTCTTACCGGGAGTGGGCCGGTGAACTGGATATCAGTTCCACGGAATTTATCGACCTGATGAAAAAGGCTCAGGAGATGGTGGACGAGGAGGAGAAGAAACCCGAAGCCGCGGTCGTTCCGCCATCGGATACGACTACCGCTAAAGAGCCCGTAATAAAGCCCGTTACGGAACCGGCCGCCCAACCGGTCACCCGGGCGGAAGTAACCACCGCTGAAAAAGGCGGTAAAGCCTGGTACAAGCAATGGTGGGCGATTGGCCTGGGTGTTGGTGTGGTGGCAGGCGCCGTTGTCCTGCTGGCCGGGGGCGGCGGCGATGATGAAGAAAAAGTTCCCGACCCGCCAATCGGTGATTTCCCTGACCCGCCTTCGAAAAAATAACTGAAGGATGTGATTAAAATTATAAATAAAAATACAATTAAAAGGAGTTCAAGGATGGATAAGAAAATTGTTAACGCTATTTTATTGACGCTGGCCTTCCTGCTGGCTCTGACCTTCAACGTGGCGGCCCAGGCGCCTAACACGATTGTCTACCAGGGGCGTTTAACCGATAACCTAGGCGACCCGATTACGACGACCACTAGCGTTACGTTCATGATTTATACCACTGCCTCAGCAGGGGTTCCGGTTACAGGAGGAACCTTTACGCAGGATGTCACCCCCGATGAAAACGGTGTTTTTACTGTCGAGCTTGGTCCCGTTAATACGACCATACTAAACGGCAACAAATTGTATCTGGCCATAAAAGTGGGCGCTGACGCCGAGATGACGCCTCGGCAGTTGATTACTTCGGTACCGTACGCCTATGCCGCCGCCAATATTGCCGATAATGCGGTTACTTCAGCCAAGATCGCCAGCGGGGCGGTGGCCACGGCCGACCTGGCCAATGACGCGGTTACTTCGGCTAAAATAGTCGACTACACCATTACCGGCAATGATATTGCCAACAGTACCTTAACAGGAACAAAAATCGAAAACGGCAGTATCGATAAATTCGACTTGCTGGATGAAGTGGGTATCTGTCGTTCTTCATTGGCCGGTTCCATAATAAGTGTTGCAACATCAGGTGTGACAATAATCGATTCAGCCACAATAACCATCAACGCCGCCGGTTATATTCTCGCATTAGGAAGTTGTTTTGCATCCTTATCAGGAACTTCTTTCGGTGTTGTTATTGCTGAGATAAATATGAACGGGACTACGTTAGGCAACAACTACGTTGCCTGGGGATTTGGTAATGAAACAACAGCAACAAGCTACAATCGCTGGGGCTCTCTAAATCCGGAATATTTATATTATGCTTCCAGTGCCGGTAATTATAAATTCTACTTCATCGCCTCCAGAGGAAGCTATACCGGTGGATCAGCTTCTATATATTATCCCAAATTAGACCTTATTTACATACCTGCTTCAATGGGTACTGTTTCAGCTATCGTCCCAGGTTCAGAAGCGACTAATTTTGATAAAGCCGAAGCTATTAACCCCCTATCTGACCCTAATGCACCTATAATAACCTCGGAAACTTTTTACAAAGTTGACCTTCGGGAGTTGGAGCTGAAAGCCGCCAGAGCCCGGGAAGAAGCCGAGCGGGCGGAAAAGGAACTTCTGGAAGCCAAATTAAGACAGTTACAGGAAAATGAAAATCAGGACTAAACCCAGACCGGGAGAGTTAAATATGAGACGATGTAAATCTCTTATCATACCAATCATAACGGGGCTGTGTATCGTCCTGACAGCGAGCTTCGCCATAGGGCAGGCAAGCAGCGCCAATTATAATTTAACCGGCGGGAGTCTGGTCGGCGGTGGCGGGATAAGCGCCTCAGCCGCCAATGACATCACCGGTACGTTTGGTTTCGGCCCCATGGGTGTGGCCACCTCGACCAGTTACATTCTCAACGGCGGCCTGGCGGCAGTCTTTCAACCATCCGACGTTTTTTTCGCCGCCTATACCGGCCCGGGAACGGATACCGTAACCGTTCAAAATATTAATTTGAAAATCAATTTCGGCAATCAATCGGGGGCCGTCTCGGGAAAGTTATACTACCAGCAACGCGGCTCCTTATATTTTGATTCGGTCGCCCTGACTGTCGGCCCGGGCGATACCCTTCGCTATACGATACCCGCGACCTGGCTGACAGCCCGCGGTTTAAACTACTATTTTATAGTCCGTGACGAGGGGTCGGGAGTCATCCGCCTGATTACCAACGGCGGCGAAGTTTATACTTTTATATGTGAATTAACCAACGCCCAGGGCCAGCGTCCGACCGCCCTGCCTGAGGCTAAATACCGCATTGTCGGCATCCCCGTAAACCATCAAGGCAGCCGCAGTGTACCCACTATCTTCGGCGATGACCTGGGAGCGATAGATATCACCCAGTGGCGGCTCGGCCGGCATGAATACGAAGGCACCAGCCTGGTACTTCATGAATATAATGTCGCCGACCCTGATATTACCGAACATCTGCCCGGTATTGGTTACTGGTTAGCGGTCCGCCATGGCCGGCGGTACGGCACCGACGGTTTTACCGTCACCCCCAACCGTTTCCTCATCACCGGCGATTATCTGGAACTGGCCGTCGATTCCGGCTGGAACCAGCTGGCTAACCCCTTCGCCTTTCCCATCGATTGGGAACTGGTGCGTTTTGACGACGACGGAACGGTGGTTTCCGGACACCCGGCGGAGGTGCTGGACGACGCCGCTTACTGGTATAATGGTTCGGAATATGAGACGGTTGACTCGATACCGGCCTGGGAAGGATTTTTCGTAAACATTAAAAAGAAGAACGTAAAAATCCTGTTCCGTCATCTTATCTATAGTTCCCTTAAAAACGCCCCCCGGAAAATCGCCGGACCGGCCGGTGAAAACGAATGGCGGATTAACCTGCAGTTAACCACCGAAACTAACAGGGACATCGACAATTATGCCGGGGTCATTCGCGGCGCTGAAAGCGGCTATGATTACCTTGATTTTGCCGAACCGCCGCCTCCCCCCGAGGGTTCTTACCTGGCTTTTATATTGCCGGAACAAAGGAGTCTTTTCCGTTGCGACTACCGGCCGGTATTTGAAGACGGTGCGGAGTGGCAGGTTAAAATCGCCAAAGCCACCAACCGGGTATTGAAAGTCAGCGACCTCGACCAGCTTCCCCCGGACATGAGCGCCTGGCTTATTTTTGACAATGGTACTCATATCCTCCTCGATGACCGCACCGAGGTCAGGCTCCATGACAATATCGAAACCGCCCGCCTGATAATCGGGACCCAGAAATATATCAATCACGAAGTCTCGGAAATTCTGCCGAAAGAATTCTCACTCGAGCAGAACTTCCCCAACCCGTTCAACCCCGCCACCAGTATCTCCTTCTCGCTTCCGGAACCGGGTTTCGTTCAACTTGAGGTTTACAATGTCCTGGGGCAGAATGTCCGCGCTCTGGTTGAAAGGGATATGGAGGCCGGAAAACATATCATTGACTGGGACGGCAAAGACGATAACGGCCGGGCGGTGGCCAGCGGAGTCTATTTTTATCGTATCCAGTACAATGATCTGAACGCCTGTCGCAAGATGGTACTTTTGAAATAGACTTTTCTTTCAGTTCTTCTTTTATATAAAAAAAGAGCCGATTTTTTAAATCGGCTCTTTTTATTTAATCACTATCCTTACCGGCTTTTTATCAGGAAGAAGGAGACCCCATTTGATTGTTCCCATCCCAAAATTGTTCTGGAAATAATGGTTAATAGACCGTTCAAGTAAATCTAGTTACTGATACCGGCTTCGTATTCACTTTTAAGAATTGCCCGGGTGACCTGGTCCAGATATTCTCCCCATTTATAAATATAGCTTCGCAGACAACCTTCGTAAGACATGCCGATTTTTTCCATCACCCTGCCCGATGCGATATTACGGCTGAAATACGATGCCTGGATGCGATTCAGTTCCAGCTTCTCAAAACCGTACTTTAAAACCGCCCTGGCGGCTTCCGTACAATAGCCTTTAGACCAGTATGGTTTACCGATCCAGTACCCCATTTCCGCCCGGTTGTGCCGTCTTTCAATGTCCAATCCGATAGCGCCCATTAAGCGGTTGTCGTTTTGACGCACAATTGCGAAAATCACCTGGACACCGCGGGTGTAGGCATCCGGATGAGTACAAATCCAGTCCTCGGCCATCCCGACCTCATAAGGATGAGGGATATGCAAAGTATTACAGGCGATTTCCCGCTCTCCGGCCAGTATCGAAACCAACGGGGCGTCGCCCAGTTCAAAAGGCCGCAGAACAAGACGCTCGGTTTTTAAGGAAGGCTGTCGTTCCATACCATTTTCCCGAGGATAAATTACACCGGTTGTATCCAGGCAACAAGTCTTTTCTTACTCAGCTTACTTTTTGTGAACTGAAGCCTCTTGTGGTCTCATAAGTGAATACTTCCGCCCCGGTGAATAATATATCGGCCTGACCTTTTTCCCTGTGCCGGAGCCAGCCACCGGTATTGTATAAGGTTATCGTATCACTCTTGGCAACCGGGATTCTTAGAGCATTCTTACTGCTCCACGGAACGGCACAGTGGGTGTGGCCGAAAATAACTTTTTTAGGCCGGGGAATATCGACATCGTGACTATTTCTCAATTTATCCAGTTCCTCCAGCGAAGCGTAATAGAAATCACAAAACCTTTGTCTTATCTCTTTTTCAAGAAGGAATGCTTCGTTGTAACGAGTCGCCCGATAATTATCAAGGGCTTTGAAAATCCTTTTTTTAACTATGCTCGTGAAGATGTTGAAGAGCCACATACGTGGGTCATAAAACCGGTATGCCAGAAGCCGTTCCATTTCCTTCTCCAGCCGATTGATATATTTCTTCACTCTGAAAGTTTGACCGCTTTTAATTTCCTGTTGCATATCCCGCACCAGCCGGGTTAAAGGTCCGGCCTGGCCGATTCCGGTGCAGGCCAGCTGGCAAAGCGGCTGGTTCAGAGCCACCAGGGTCTTAAGGTCAAAAGCCGGGTCGATTTCCAGGTCCTTTCCCGCAATTTTCATCGCCCATTCCCCCGTCAGCGTCCAGAATGGTTCCAGATAGTGTCCATGTGTAAGAAGCACCGATTCCGAATCCGTAACCATATAGAGATTGGGATAAGCAAAATAAAAGCGGGTCTCATCGCCGGAGCCATCCCGGTTAATGGTGAGATAATTTAAAAACATGCTCTCCTGCGGTCTTTCATCCGGGTCGATTACCCGGTCGATAATCCCCGGCAACGAGAAACCCCGCCCGTTTCCGGCGGTCCCGCGGTCATCGATAACGCCCGGGGCTGACCAGCGAAAGTGATTCGCCGGATATCCCTTTTGCAACGGGTGAATTACTCGGGTCTGATACTCGACCGTGTTCCACATGGTATAATCATGATTGCCCGGTACATAAATGATACTTCGGGCAATGTTATCTTCCTTCAGGAATCGAAAAAAGGCTCCGGCCACATGGTAAACTTTGGCATATTCTTCGATTGAAAAATCGAGAATATCACCCAGCAGGACCAGGTAATCGTTGTTGGTTCCGGCGGCTTCAAGAAATTTTACGTACTCTTTTGTGCGCCGGAAAGCACCGGCGACCTCGTCCACCAGAACACCGGAACCATCGCCAAAGTGCGTATCGGAAATAAATGCCAGTTTCATACCAAACCAACCTTTACACAAGAAGGAATCATTTCTGAAGGAGGGAATTATTTTCAAGTGTCCCCTTAACAATGACCGGGAATAAAACCAGTCCGTTCATAAATACCGACTAATTGGCGATCAACTTTCATTTACCCTTAAAAATGACCCTTGCCCGATTGTTTAAAGAATAAAAGTGGGCATGATGCTCAGGGAAAAATTAATCAAAAAAATCCGGAACCATGTTCCGGATTTTAGAAATAATTATCAGAAGTTGTGTGAACTTCAAGACTGAGGATTTATGAAAAACTTTATTCAGCTCAGCCGTTAACTTCGACCAGCTCAATATCAAAAGTCAGGGTTTTGCCGGCCAGAGGATGGTTGGCGTCAAGGGTAACGGTTTCACCCTGGATATCGGAAATGACCACATTAAGGGGGCGTCCGTCGGGTTGCTGCATCTGCAGTTGCTTTCCGACTTCAGGAATTATA
Source organism: uncultured Ignavibacteriales bacterium (assembly GCA_964618515.1). Lineage (GTDB taxonomy): Bacteria > Zixibacteria > MSB-5A5 > GN15 > FEB-12 > JAFGNW01. The sequence continues at coordinate 32,016 of CAZUAS010000008.1, forward strand.
TCTGGAGGAAAATGACTTTTTTTGACATCGGCGATCAATTCCTGCCGAACCTGGCCGTAAGCTTCACCCGGGGTAATAGTGATGGTTTTGGTGTCGCCGACCGCCATTCCGACCACACCTCTCTCAAAACCGGGAATTACCGAGCCGTTACCGATAGTAAACTCGAAGGGGTCACGGCCTTTCGAGCTGTCGAAAACCGTACCGTCATCAAGTTTACCGGTATAATGAACCTTAACGGTTTTGCCGTTTTGAGCCTGTGTCATAAGAATCTCCTTTATAGCTGATTTTTTATTGCCATAAACAAAAAAGGTCGGGAACCGAAGCTCCCGACCGCCTGATTACAGACCATAAGAAACTTCAATATATCAATTTCAAATCTTTAACATATTACCTACAAAGAAAGTTCGAGACAGGCAAGTTATTTTTTCAAAAAATTTTATCGGTCACAATTAAGGGGCTTTTAATTACAGTTATCTTTTTCCCTTGTGCACTAAAATATATTCTTTTGCTGATTTTCCCAATTCCACCGCCACATCCTCGGCCAGGTGCACCCGCTCGAGCATAGCGGGGCTCATTTCCGTTTTTTTCCTGACGGTGGCTTCAATTATCGCCAGGTCAACCCCGCGAACGAGTTCCCTCAAAGAATCACACAACCCGGTATCACCGCTGATGGCCACCGTTTCCCCCTGACAGGCAATCCGGTATCCGAACGCCGGTATCTGGTTCTGAATAATATTGACATCCACACTGCCGCAATGAACCATCGGGTAGGCTTCTATCGTCATCCCGGCCAGGTCCGTTATTTCATGAGGAATCAGTTCGTAACCCGGGATATCAAAAGGCATCGAATCGGGATAACAGCGTTTGAAAGTGACTATGGAAGAAAAGACTTCGTGACTTCCCTCGGGGGCATATATCGGCAGAGGTTCCGTGCGGCCGACCATCCGCATAAAACCCAATAATGAATAAAGTCCGCCCACGTGGTCGAAATGACCATGGGTATAAAAAATGCCCTTTATTTTATGCCAGTCGAGGTTATTTAAAAGCATATCGCGCAGGGTACCATCGCCGGTATCAAAAAGAAGCGCCAGGTCTTCATGTTCTATCCAGATTTGTTGAGCCAGCCCCGCCCGGGAAAACAGAACCGCAACCGCCAAGTGTTTGCCCTGCCATTTTATTACAGTGTCCTCATCAACCGACATATTCAACCTCGAATTCCACTCAGTCATTATCTGGTTTATCTTTTGAAGTTTTTTCAACAGCCCTGACAGTATAATACTTTTTAGTGTGAAGTTCAAATCCCCGGCGGGCTTTTTCCACCTGTTTTTTCAACCACGCCTTTCGACCCAGAAGAAAATATTCATCGGCACGTGACAATAATTCGGCGTTACCCTCGACTTTCTCGCAGGGGAAGTCATCACATTCAAAGCACAGCCGGATATTCCGCTGCCGGCAGCACCGGCGAATTTCACACTGCGGGTAGCCATCACCGCCCTGGCAGCATTTATGACAGACCAGCCAACTGTTATCCTGAGCAAAATAATCCAGGGTTTTTCTGAAGTTACCGTAGTTACCATCCTCTACAAAATCATCGAACCAGTACTGATAACCCTGGCTGTCGAGCCATTCGGCTAATATCCTGGCTGTTTCACGAAAAGGTTGATATTCGCACCAGCGGGCGCAGGTACCGCCGTAAAGACCACAACAGGTAATCAGAGCTTCGGGGTTCATCAATTAGTTCCTTCTTAATTATAAAAGAATAATTGCATCCTTATAAATTGGCGGCATTGCTCGACGACGTCGGCACCTACCAGCTGAAAAAGCACCCGATGATAATCATTACATACTTTTTCATAATTTCCTCGTTATCTCTTTTCAGCAGATAACTTCCACCAGGCCGCTGGTCAGAGAATAAAAGGCTCCGACTATTTTTAAGGAGCCTTTGTCCAGATACCTCATCAGGATAGGCTCCGAGGTTTTTAACTGTTCGACAATCATTTCGACATTCGCCCGGGCGGCATTATCCACGATGTCACCGGGATGGTGCCGGACTTTATCCACTGCCGGCTGAATGGCATTTACAAACGAACTTATCTGACCGGCGGTTTTATCCCCGGAGACCGTGGCTGTTACCGCCCCGCAACTGCTGTGGCCGAGGATAATAACCAGGTTGACACCAAGGTGTTCCACGGCATACTCGATACTGCCATGAACAACATCAACCGTAATATTACCCGCCACCCGCACCACGAACAGGTCGCCCAGACCCTGGTCAAAAATGAGCAGTGGCACCACCCGGGCGTCACTGCAGGTAACCACCACGGCTTTGGGCCGCTGAACCTGAGCGATTTCCAGGCGGCGAGCCACCGTCTGGCGGGGATGAATCAGACTACCCTCCGCAAACCTTCGGTTACCTTCCAGTAATTCTTGTAAAACCTGCTCGGCGGCTGCTTCTGTCATGGCGCTGTTTCCTTTTTCTTATATATATGTAATTATACCTTACCTTTTTAGATTAATTTTAAAAGAACCGGGCAATTTCACATGGAATCCCTAGCTTAAAGTTATCCATCAGCCATTTAAATAGCAACAGAAATTAATTTTATAATAAAAAAAGGCTGTCTTCAAGTCGCCTTGAAGACAGCCCGGATTATCCTGGAAGAGAGCCGCTTATTGGCTGTTTTGACACTGCAATTCACGACCGTCGATATACAGATGGCCGATCAGGTGGGTGATATCCGAGATATCCGGTTCACCGCCGGAGTTGTTGACGTCGGCCGCGTAAGGTTCACACAACGGGGTGTTGGAGATATACAGATAATCGATCATCCGGGTGATGTCGGCGATATCCGGTTCCGCTCCGGAACAATCAGCATCCCCGCAGATATAGAGAACGCATTCATAGGTATTGACTATAACCGCATCCACCGCGGCTTCCACCACCGCCCCGGTAAGGTCGGAAACTTCGAAACGAAGTTTCATCTGGCTGGTGCTGGTGACAAAATCGCCGACCCTGAACGAATGCACGAACCAATCACCGCCGGCTTGATCCACGGGGCCGACTGTTTCAACCAGCGTCCAGTTATCGCCGTCATCATCGGAAATATAAACATGCATCTCATTGGTATTAGGATTATCACCAAAATCGTTGGAATACCAGCGGGCATAACTTATAACCGCATCCCGGCCGGTAAGGTCGAAAGCCGGCGATACCAGGTTGGTAGTGCCATCGTCGACATCGGAATTCCCGTAAACATTATCAGTCAGGAAGCACTGGCCGGAACCGTCATAATCGGAAATCGGGTCACCGCGGTAACCGTAACCGGCGGGAACCCCGCGCTGCCAGTGTCCGTCAACGGCGGTACCGTAAACCGTCCAGCCCTGGTCCAGCTCGAAATCATCCGAGAAACCGACTTCCACCAGGGTGGCTACCCGGGGCTGAAGGGGTTTTGTCGTATCGGGATAATAGAATCTTTGACCGCCCTGTTCCTGAGCGCTGAAATAATACGTCAGGACATCACCACAAGTCACCGCGGGCAGGTTCACCGTGTAATGATTGGTTGTAACTTCCGTCATGGCAACCGAAATATATTCGGCTCCGTTAAGAGAATAATGCAAAAGACCGGTACCGGCGGCCGGGGTACCTTCAAAGTAACCGGCTACATTGACCGCTATCTGCGTGTCATCACCGGGTTCGATGAAAGCCGGTGCCCCGGCAGGAAGAGTAAAAGTCACACCGGGCTCAGGAGTGGATACGTTAACGGCATTCCAGGCCAAAATGACTTCATGCGCCCAGACACCCGACGGGTCGAGGTCCATCGCGGCCAGGTAAGTACCGATCGCCGCCTCGTGATAGTCTGTTTGCGCTGTCCAGTAATAGACATTAGCCCGGTAAGCAATCCGCATAGCGTTTTCAACGCCGATGCCGTTTACGGTTATTCCCAGAGCTTCATCACCATCGGAAAGCAGGTAAAACCATTTATTACCGACCCCGCAGTTGGTATGCACCCCGCAATAGTCATTACCGTCCGAAGGGGTGCAGTTTTCCACATCGACCCAGTTCGGGTCGCCGGTTCCGTAAAATTCCGGGTCGCCGAACACCGAGGGGTAAGCCATCAGGCGAAAACCGTTACCGCTTATAACCCCGTTTTCCCCCATATACCAGTCGGGAACATCCAGGGAATCATGAGCAAATTCAAATGCGGCGCCAATCATATCGGAAAAGGATTCATTAAGGGCGCCCGATTCTTTTTGATAGATAAGGTTGGAAGAATACTCCGTCACGGCGTGCCCCCATTCATGCGCGATGACGTCGGGACAACCGGCCAGCGACCGCCATCCGACCGTCCAGCTCCAGACTACAATCCGCAAGCCGTCCCAGTAGGCGTTATTGCTGCCTTCACCGCTGTAATTGACAATCGTCAGCATGGAACTGCCGTTATTGTCGTAGCCGTTACGACCGAATTCCCGGAGGACCCAGTCATAAAAGAGTGCCGTATAGACAAAACCATCCACCGCCGGCGACTGGGTGGTGGCGTTATCCCAGACATTATCATCGTCAACCGCCAGTGTCCCGGGCAGGGTTGATCCGGCAACATTAGCCCGGATATAATTACCGTCCGGCATTTGCCCGTTATGTCCGTGGATGTTGTTGTTCAACTGCCGGGTATAATCAATCATCGAGTAATTGGAACCGTTATACCAGGTGTCAATATGGTTTCGGGGGTCACCCATAACACTTACCCCGGTACCGATTGTTTCCTCGAACATAATGCGGTTGGCTTTGTATATGACTTCGCCACTGGAAGCGTCAATAAAATATTCCCAGCGGCCGGGCGGATTATCGGAATACAAGAATAACCGCCAGCTGAGATAATTTTTATTTTCCCAGGGGAAAACGACCAGTTCCGGCTGGTCGGGACGGCCGTCGCCGAAAAACGACATCAGGTCCGTCCGGGCGGTTTCCAGAGCCTGCCCGGAAGATATCGACGGCGTCGTGGCAAGGTCTATGCCCGGCTCGTATAAACCGTTGACCGTAGTCAGTTCTCCGGAGCGATTATAATGGACCACCATTTCACCGCCGATTACTTTCAAACCTTTATAATATTGCTGAAAGCGGATATGCTGCATGCCCAGCTCGTCTTCGTCTATACGTTTGACCAGAAGTTCTTTTACCGGGTCAGCAATTCTGTAAGCCCCTTTGTTATTATCAAAAAATTTGAGAGCTTCCGATACTTCGCTCCCCCGAACCACCGGGGCGGACAATTTACCGGAAACGTACAGGGGTAATCCCGAAGCAGTTTCTTGGTATATCGTCATAGTCGGGTTGTTGCGAAGATGATTCGGTCCCCAAACCTTCTCTTCTTCGGCTGCCAGGATTGACCCGACCATGAAGATTGCCAGTAACAATAAGATAGCAAGATGTCTCATATATGTTTACTCCAAATTGGTGTGAATATATTCGCAGTTCTAAAATGAATTACTGCCTGTACATTAGGAAGGTAATTATAACCTCTTTAAAAATAATAAAATATGCCAAAAAAGCAACGACAAAAAACCGTCCCGAAGTCATAACTTCTTGAAAAAATTCTAACGCATTTTATGCCCCGGCATTTTCAAAAATCACCAAGGATAAAAACATAATCCGGGGAAATTTGTTCTTGAATTAATCGAAGAAACACTTGCTCGAGGAGAATATTTTTTAACGGGGACAGTCCAGTGCCCGGTAATCGATATAAAGATGAGCGATAAGATGAGTAATATCAGCGATATCAAGGTCACCACCGGAATTGTTTACATCCCCGGCTTTCATAACGATTGGCGTGGGTCCCCCCAGATAGAGGTAACTGATTAAAAAAGTAATATCTGCTATATCAGGACCAATCCAGTCCCGGTTGACATCACCACAGGTGAATATTACACAATCATAATAATTAACCCTGACCGCATCCACCGCCGCTTCAACGCAGGAACTCTCATTGGTATCAGCGATTTCAAAAGGAGAATTAACAACACCACAACCATGATTGGCACCTGCCTGAAATAAAGTTTGGTTAAAACGAGTGATTCTTTATTCACAAGGCTATCCTTTCAGAGTTGTAATATGTTAAGCCGGACAAGTACAAGTTAAAATCGCTTTTTAACAACAAGATAAGTTGTTGGTGCTTATTGCAGTACTACATTCGTTGTGTTGGTTTAATATAATATAAATTCTAATTTTGTCCATAAATAAAAGTCGTTGGATGAAAACTTAGATGGCATTAATAAACAAAAAAGGAGATTATTCGTAATTGAAACTTCAGATATTTCGGATTAATTGTATAATTATACTTACCTGTCGGTGCGTGACAGCAAAGTCACTCCGGCACTAAAACACAGAGTCCCGATACCCAGCAGAATCACCACCGGCAACCAGATTTCCGCATAAGTGAAATCGCGCCAGATACCGCCCTCGATGGCCAGGATACCCCATTTAACCGGGCTGAAATGGCTGAGCGTCTTAAGCCAGCCGGGCATGAACATCAAAGGCAGCATACCGCCGCCAATCATGGCCATCACCAACAGAATTCCCCATCCGGCGCCGGCCACCGCTTCTTCGCTTTTCCCTATAGCACTGACCATCATGGTCAGGCCGACAAAACACAAGCATGCCGCTACCAGGCTGACTGCCAGAACCCCGGGATTGACAATTCGCACCCCGAAAACAATCGTACCCAGGGCCAGAAGCATGACCCCGATAAAAAACGATGCAGTAAAACAGGCTAAGCCTTTACCGGCAAGAATTTGCATCCGGGTAACCGGCGCCAGCCTGAGTCTGAGGTAAGTACCGCCGTTACGTTCCTTGACGATGCCCACCGCAAAAGTCGCCGCCACCCCCATCAGACCCCATAAAACCGCCGAGGGAAAAGTTACTTCAAAGGATGACCGCGGCCGGGCGGTATCATTGGTCACCGAGGTTACTTTAACGGCAAACATGTCCGGTCTTTTTGAAAGTTTATCGGTGGTGCTGTCGATAGATAGTTCATCCAGGGATTCAAAGAAATCCGCCATACTGCTTAAAAAGGACCGGGCATGGACGAGTTGTTGAGAGTCAAGTCCCTTCCAGGCACCACTGTCATGGGTCAGTTTATCGAGTTGTTCTCGGACCAGAGAAGGAGAAGAATATTTACCATACAATTGCATGAACGAGGCCTGGGCAAGGAGTCCTTGAAGATACCCAGCTTCAGTTCGTCGTGACGGGTCAACCCCGACTTCAACCAACGGGGTATCACTGAACAGGCCTCCGGTCTGCCCAAAACCCTTTTTCAAAACGATAAAAGCGGCCAGCTTGCCAGTGCGGACTTTCTGAAAAGCTGAATCATAAACCATTGGTGTTATACTCAGCGCTTCCAGACTGTCGAGCTGGCTTATATAAGCGCGGGAAAATTCGCTCTGGTCCTCATCAATAACAGCGACTTTCATACCGCTTATTTGACCGCCGCTGCCGGAAAAAATCGTACCGAAAAACAGCGCAATGAGCAAGGGAAACAAGATAACCCAGAAAAGGGAACTTTTATCTCGTATCAGCAGTCTTAAGTCTTTCCCGGCCAGGGTGATTATTTTATCCATTAGTCTCTTAAACTCCTTCCGGTAAGGTTCAAAAAGACCGATTCCAGGTTCGCCCCTTCAACTTTCAAACGGGTAAAATTCAATCCGGCGTTGGCAAGTCGCGCCAGCTCTTCCATCGGTTCTTGGGTTTCCAGAGTAAAGTGATTGCCCTTAAAAGTACTTCCCGGCCAAGTAAAATTCACACTTTTCTCAGCTACTTCACCTTCAATAACCGCCCAGCCGCCAAAATTTTCTATCAGGTTATCGACCGTGTCCAGCGCCAGTATTTTACCCCGGTCGATAATTGCCACCCGGTCGCATAACCGCTGGGCTTCCTCCATATAATGAGTGGTATAGACAATCGTGATGCCGCGTTTTTTAAGTTTCTCGATGCTTTCAAATATCATATAGCGCGATTGCGGGTCAACTCCCACCGTGGGTTCATCCAACAATAGTAGTGGCGGGTCATGTATCAGGGCACAGGCAAGGTTCAATCGGCGCTGCATCCCGCCCGAAAATGTTCCGACAATACCCTTTTGGCGTTCGGTCAGGCCGACAAAATCCAGCGCCCGGGCTATCTGTTCTTTCAGGCGATTGCCGGATAACCCATAGAGACGCCCGAAAAAGGCCAGATTTTCATAAGCGGTCAGCCGGTCATAAAGCGCCAGGGACTGCGGGGCATTGCCGATGCGGCTGCGGACTTGGGTCTGGGTCGGGTCATGTGAACCGTCAAGGGTCACATCTCCCCCATCCGGCCTTAATACTCCCACCAGCATATTGATAATGGTGGTCTTACCGGCTCCATTGGGTCCCAGAAGACCAAAGACTTCACCCGGGGAGATATTAAATGAGACCTCATCAACAGCCACCAGGCCGTTAAATTGCTTACGAAGTTTCTCTGCGGTTACCATACCTTGTCAAATATACGCATTAAACTCCATGAAGTTGCGTTAATAATCCCGGTTTAAACCACCGCCGGTGAACAGGCTTAACAACCATATGGCAAATTAAAAATACATCCTCAGGGAGCTGAAAAATATATTGGTATAACTGCCGAATTCGGAACGGAGCTGAGCCTTGACGGTGATTTCATCAATATCAACCTCGAAAATGGGATATTTCCCCAGACCGATAAAAGCGCCGCCGTTGATATATATATTGGGGGCGATATTGTATTCGAACTGGGGTGTCAGATAGCCCGAGGGTTCGGTCAGGTTAACCAAAAGCTGTCCTGAAAGCAAAAACAGCGGTGTCAACTGGTAAGTAATTCCCGGAATTAAATAATGCCGGCCCATCAGGTAAACGGCGCCTTCGGTATAAGCAGGCTCATTCAGCCGGTCAAGATAATTCCCGGTAGCAGCCGCCCCGGCTCCGTTGTAGTGATATTCCAAAAAGCCGTAGGTTCGGTCGCCGAAACTATAGTCCAGACCGATTGTCCCGCGGAAATAATCCCGGCCATTATGGTTGCGTTCATTATTCAAGGCGTCAATCCAGACATACGCCCCCTCGAGCCACATCCCCGCCCCGCCGAGAGTTCGGGCAAGGTCAATACCCGCCATAAGGTTTTCCCGAAAACCGGCGGTTATAAAAGTAACATCCGTCTTGCAGGCATACCATTTGGTCCTCAGGTAAGCGGCACTGCGGTCGAATTCAAAATTACGCCCGGCAATATACCCGGCATCAATCTCACTCATCACTCCCAGCGGCCAGCGCATTCTGAAGGCATCCACCCCGACACGGTCTTCGGTATTAAGTTCATCATAGGTGAAGGGTGCGATTATATCGGTGGGATTGATAATCCTGGCCGACCCCCAGGCGATAGCCTGGCGGCCGATAAAAAAGTCAGCCCGGCTCGTCCGGATAGTAACCATCGCCCGGTCAAGATTCTGGAAAAAGGCTATCCCCTGGTCATCCTCCCAACTGTCGGGGTAGAGCCGGTTTTTTACATCGTCAACCCGGTAACCCTGGGGGTCAATCCGGGCCGCCAGCGGATGGTAGTCGAACAAAAACGGCAGAATTGGGTCAGACACGCGGGGGGTAATACTGTAAGCCAGGTTAAAAGAGATTCGTTCCCGGGGATGGTAGTTTAAATCAAGCCGGATGCTGTTACTGGCCGCCCAGATGATAAAGTCCACCGGGAGGTCGAGGGTGCTTTTATTATCCGGGAAGTCATAAGCGTTGAACTGGGCTTTGTAATATCCGCCGATGGAAAATTTATCGGCTCCGGCCAGAGGTGACTGTAAAATAAAGATGACTAAAAGAAGCGCCGGAAGTTTTTTTTCAAAATGAAAAAACCGTTTCATGGGCTCAGCTTCTTATTTCATCCCCGGCCACCAGACCGTCTTTGAGAACCACCAGGCGTCGCGCGCGCTGCATAATCATGGCATCGTGGGTGGAGAAAACGAAGGTCATGTTTTTTTTCTCATTTAAATTACGCATCAAATCGAGTAGTTCGGCACCGGTCTGGGAATCGAGGTTGGCGGTGGGTTCGTCGGCGAGGATGATAGCCGGATTCGATACTATCGCCCGGGCAATCGCCACTCGCTGGCGCTGACCGCCGGAAAGTTGTGTCGGCAGGCGGTTGGCGTAACCACCCAGCCCCAGTTCCTCGAGAATGGCATTTACCCGGTGGTGACGTTCCCGGGCGGGGACGCCCTGAAGGAGCATGACGTACTCGACATTTTCTTCGATGGTCAAAACGGGGATAAGATTGTAGGCTTGAAAAATAAAACCGATGCGGTCACGCCGGAAATCGGACAGTTCCCGGCCGCTCATACTGGTCAGCAATTTGTCACCCAGCCAGATTTTCCCCTCCGTAACATCATCCAGGCCCGAAATGCAATTAAGAAAGGTGGTCTTACCCGAACCGGACGGACCAACAATAGCCGTAAATTCTCCAGCGGTAATGGTCAGGTCGATACCCCTGACCGCTTCCACCGGTACGCCGTTATCATAATAGGTTTTTTTGACGCCCCGGGCGACAATAACTTCCTTACCGGATATTTTCCCCATTTCATACTCTCCTAAAAGGTTCTTCTCATGGCTTTTACCGGCGACATGCGGGCGGCATACCAAGCCGGGTACAAACCGATTACCACCGTAAAAACAAAGACCCAGACCGGATAATACAAAAACTGCCGGATTTGCAAAATCGGATATATCAATTCCCGGTAAGTGACGCCGGCAAATTCTATACCCGTATAATCAATACCTGTAATAGTAAAAATATAGGTGACGACAAAGCCTATAAGCGTACCCATGACGATACTGACCACAGCCAGGGAACCGGCTTCAAAAAGGATCAGCCGGGCCATCGCCGGCGGTCGGGTGCCCAGGGCGCGCAGAACACCGAACTCGAAGGTTCTCTCATGAAAGGACATAAAAAGGGTATTGATGATGCCCAGGGCCACCACCAGGAAAAGGATCACCCCGATTATCAGGACACTGAATTGCGACAGTTCCAAAGCGGCCTTGAGCTGCGGCAGGATAACCGTCCAGCCGACCGCCTCGTTATCGTCCCGGCTGTATTTCCACCAGAAAGGATTCCCTTCATCCCGTCCGATTTTATTGTTGATAAAACGGAGGGCGATCTCATGAGCCCCGCCGGGCAGACCGAGCATCTGCCGGGCTTTCGGAAGGCGAATAAATGCCAGCCCGCGGTCGATTTCATCGACATTGAGATAAAAAATGCCCACTACCCGAAACATCTCCTGCGCCAGGTCACCGCTGCCGGCCTGGGCAACCGTCAGGACCAGCCGGTCGCCCAGCGCCACTTCGAGAATCTCCGCCAGCTTGCTGCCGAGGACGATTTCCCGCTCGGTAACTTCCTCAAAATACGACCCGGCGATAATGTTATCATCAATCGACGACAGGAATTTTTCCCGTGAAGGTTCCACGCCCACCACCGAAACCGAATTTACGTTAGCCGGAGAAGTAATCATGCCGAATGACAAAAGCCGTACCGAAAAATGCGCCACCAGGGAATCTTGCTCCAGGCCAACCAGCATGTCATCGAGATTATTTATGACCCGGTTGACCTCGTAAGTCTCCCGGAAACCCCGACGGTGAATCTGACCGTCACCGAGAAAAGTCGAAGTCGCGGCGGCGACCATGTTTTCTTCCATACCGATTATGAGGGCGTCGACGAAAATCAGCGCCGCCAGACCGATCCCGATTGCCGTACCGGCGATGAATGTCCGTCGCTTGTTGCGAAAAAGGTTTCGCCAGGCTAATTTTAAAAAAGTCCGCATCTTACTTAAACCTCAGTTGGTTCTCATGGCCTTAGCCGGAGCAATGCGGGCGGCCCGGGAAGCCGGAAATATCGACACCAACAGAGCTACCACCGCCACCGTGATACCGGGAATATACAGACTCCGCGCATTCACCTCGCTGTACCAGCGGGTAAACTCCACTCCGCCGTAACTGAACTTGAATGGCATCGGGATACCCGTTGTCGACAGAAGGTAATTTACTATCAAACTCAAAATGAAACCGATGATAAGGCTGATGATAATCATAACCGCCACCTCGACCACGACCAGCCGGAAAATCATCAGCGGCCGGGTGCCCATCGCCTTGAGGACTCCATACTCACGCGTGCGCTCCAGGACCGTCATCAGAACCGTATTTAAAACGCCCACGGCAACAATTAAATTGATAATCAGCAGCATAATCAGATTGCCCTGCAGGTCGACCTGCATAGCCTGGTAAAACGAACGAGCAAACTCTTGCCAGGGCTGTACGGTAAGATTACTGTCGGCCAGCTTTTCTCTGATATCACCGGTTATTTTATTGACATAATCGATATTATTTATAATGACTATTATTTCATGAACGCTTTCCTCAAGGACGAACAGTTCACGGGCGTCGTCAAGATGCAGATAAAACGCGGTTCGGTCGCTTATATCATCGCCGGCGGCGGCAATCCCAACGATGTTGTAAATATCGTTGGCAATGGAACCGTCCGCAGCCTGGGAAACGACCACGACTTCGTCGGCAACCCGTGCCTGTAATACTTTCGCCAGGCCGCGGCCGATAACCACATCATGCGCCGCCGTCCCTGATAAAGAGCGACCTTCGACAATTTTTTTATCGAATCGGGTAGCCGTATTTTCCCGGACCGGGTCGATACCGATTATCCGGGCGGTGGAACTTTTATCCCCGACCGAAACCAGACCCGCCGAATAAAGCCGCGGCGCCCAGGCTTCAACGCCGCGGATACGCCCGACAGCTTCACCGATGGTCTTGTAATGATCGACAGTTTTATACAAAGAAGGACGGTCAAGGTAATTTTCACGATGAATCTGGATATGACCGAGCTGGTTGCGGGTAAACATATTGATGACATAAGCATAGGTACCGTCGGCCAGGCCAATCGCCAGAGAAGCCAGCGTAAAGCCACCGAACATCGTCAATATCGTCAACAGGGTTCTTCTCTTTTGACGAAAGACATTCCGAAAAGCAAACTTAAAAAGCATCACCCGAACCAGATTATTCCAGCGACTGAAGATTCCTCAATGTAAAAACTGCATCATCGACAACCGCATTGAATTGAACATCCCGATAACGAAAAATCGTTTTATGACCCTCCCGGGTGGTCGGGACCATCTCCATCACCGAGGGGACCAGGCGGTCGCCGAATTTCTTAACCTCCGAATAGGTCATCTCCCGCATCAGGTTTCCTTTTTCATCGTAGTATTTCTGCCACACCGGAAGGCGTCCTTCCCGGCGAATGGCGATAACTATTTTCCCCCATACAATCGGCAGGCCTTCATGGGGAATACAGTTTATATAATAAAGGTCGGCTTCACCGTCCGGCGGCTCCAGAAGTTCGTAAGTATAATCTTTAAAAAGAGAAAACTCCTTGACCAAATCGTCATTGGTGAAATCCGAACCCATCCAGGAACTCATCATCATCGACGGCGGTACTTTCACCACTTTATTCGTTTTGGGTAAAAAGTTCCACATCTCGTTTTCAATCCTGAGGGTGGCGACCCCTTTTTCTTTTAAAGGCGAGGTAATCCGGATAAAGGTCTTGTCCATTCCCCGGGTCCATGATTTCATCACCAGCGTTCGTTGCCAGTTAGGGGTGATTATCTCCATCTCCAGTTCGGCATAACTGGACTCACTGCGGTAAAGAGTATCGATTTCTCGGATCAGTTCTTCCACATCAATTTCTTCGCCGGCGACCTGTGCTCCCCCCATTAATATCAAAAAAACTGTTACAACTGCGGCCCTACTCAGAATCCATTTCACTCTCATTATCTTCTCCCATAAAATTACTTATATTTCAGGTAAGCGAGCACCAGTTCGCTTATATTCTCACCCAGACAGCGGTTATTTTTTATATGGCCCGTTAACGCCTGAAATATCATACCGTCCATCAAAGCGATAATAAAAGCCGCGGCCAGAGAAATATCAACCGGGCGAAATACCTTTTTATTCATACCCTCCCCGATTATGGAGACCAGATATTTTTTTAAACCTTCGTAAAAACCGGTCGGATAGTTATTACCTTTTTCCCATAGCGGTAGGGAAGCCTGAAAAAGGCACCTAATACTGACCCCATGCTCATGACGATCAAAAAAATCCAAGCAAGCTATAATCAAAGCCACTATCTTATCCGGCGGACTTAACCGGTTTTCAATATTCTTGGAGACAAAAGTATCAAAATTAAGTATCGACATCTTAAAAGTACTACAGAACAGTTAATTTTTTCTTTTATAATATTCATAGATGGTACTTTGCCCAGACCAACCTGCCGGGCGATATCAATCATCTTGAAATCGTTAAGTCCTTGTCTGGCAAATAATTTAGTGGTTGAATCAATTATCTGCCGGCATTATCGAGACTTATCATCAGTCCTCGGACATATTACACTTTTTTCAATACCGACCGGTCGGTCATAATAAAATATATTTTTTGTCAAAACAAGCCTTTATTAAAAACAGCTGTTTTAATAATTAGAAATACCCTTTCAAGTGACAGAAATTTACTTTTTTCGAACTAACCACAGTCAGAAAAATGAAATTACTTTTTAAATTTCTCTTACATTTCTATTTACTTGACCACCAGTCTGTATTATTATGTTTTTTTTATTATTTTTTTGTGTGCAAAAATGTGTGACAACTTTGTTAAAAGAAGCATAGGATTCTTTTTTTTATTAATATTATTGATAATTCTTAATTTTGGTTTAGTCCCTGCCCGAGATAATGTCAATTTAAAAGAAAAACCGTCTTTTAGCACCAGTGTGACGCCGGAATATCAGATGGCTTTGCATAATGTCGGCAAGCTGGTTTTCGGGGTCAGCAATTTCGGGCAGTTCGCCAACGGCGATATCAGTCTTCCTTACTCTGACTGTTTCACGGGTGTAAAGATTCCGGATATGCAATATCCCAAGGGAACACGTTCGCGTTATCTTTATAAGGGCGGCATCTGGATTGGGGGGATTTGCGGCCGGGACACGCTTGTTTCGACCGGTTGCGATTTTAACGGTAGAAGCCGTGAATTTCACCCCGACTACACTCCGTTCGGCAAAATCAAACGGCGTTCCATCCTGGACAGTCCTTCGGAAGAAACCTTCAAAGCCCGTTCCCAGCAGGATTACGAACTGGTCTTTTATGATACCCTGGTTTACGGCAATCGTTATTCATCGTTTGACCCGATTTCATCCCGGCCTCACGAACCATTGCAAATAAAGGTGACATTGAAATCATATGCCTGGTCTTATGATTATGCCGATGATTTCGTTATCTTCGAATGCGCCGTAAAAAACCTTAGCGACCGTCCCATAAGAGAAGTTTATTTAGGCATCTATATGGACCCGGATTCGCACGAGGATGTAAGAAACACCTCGGCCACGACCGGAGAAGGGAAACCGCCATCACCCGGAGCCGACGATGATTTTGCTGGTTTTCTGAAAACATACCCAGCCAGCAATCCGGCCTGCGGATTTGTTGACACGATAAACGCCGCCTGGGCGGTGGACAATGACGGCGACCCCCTTGGTATTGACAATTTCATTGTTCCGGGAATAACCGGTGTGCGCTTCCTAGAATCGAAAGGTCCATGGGATGTAGAGTCTTTCAACTGGTGGGTTTTCAATTACAGTCCAACTTATGATTTCGGCCCCCAGCATAGGGATAATTATCGCCCGATGGGCAACGGTCTGGGTACGCCGATAGGCGATGTGAACAAGTACGCTATGATGAGTAACGGGGAAATAGACTATGATCAGATTATGACTTATGACATTCGCCCTACCGACCCGGTCTGGATTTATCCCAAACAGCCCTACGCCCAGGTATTCAGCCGGGGTCGCGATGTCCAGTATGTTATTTCCCGCGGTCCCTTTAATCTCGGTGCCGGGCAGGAAATGATAATACCCTTTGCCATAATAGCCGGAGAAAATTTTCATCAGGATTACAAGAACTATACAAACAACCTTCGCCGCATGTACGCACCGAGCAATTATTACGCCAATGTCAATTTCGCCGACTTTGCCGCCAACGCCGTTTGGGCTTCGTGGATTTACGATAATCCCGGGGTCGATACCGACACCAACCATTACTTCGGCGAATTTACACTGTGCTGCGAGGGGAATTATTGCGACACCTTCTGGTATCAGGGTGACGGCATCCCGGATTTGGTCGGAGCTTCGCCGCCGCCGGCACCGGTTTTCTGGATTGAGCCGACGGTCGGCAAAATTAAAATCCGCTGGAACGGTCTTAAAAGCGAAACCACCCGGGATATTTTCTCCCGCCGAATTGATTTCGAAGGCTACCGCGTTTACCTGGCGCGCGATAACCGTGAAACCAGCTTCTCCCTGATGGCTTCCTATGATATCGAAGACTTCCGTAAATACGTCTTCAATCATTCCACTTATTCCTGGATATTGATCGATACGGTTTTCACCCGCGCCGACCTGCGGTGTCTCTACGGCGATTCCATCGACGGTTCTCCCTGCAACGATTCCCTCTTTGACCCCAATCTTTATACCAAAGGGTATCCCTATATCAAGGGTGACTCTATGTTTTATTTCGAATCCCAGGATTTCAACCGCCATATTTTAGCCAATTACCCTCATGCCAATACCGACATCCGCAAAATTTATCCGGATCAGCCTTATCCGAGCAGTTTCGACCCCACTCTGGCGGACACCTCCGAACTCACGCCTGACGGGTATTTTAAATATTTTGAGTATGAATACACAATCGAAAACCTTTTACCTACGGTATCCTATTACGTCTCCGTTACTGCTTTCGACTATGGTTCGCCCCGGTCTAACCTCGGTCCCCTGGAAACATCGCGTAACCTTAATGCCAAGCTTTTTTATCCATTGCACACTGCCGATTCCGCGGCGGCTAAGAACCTGGATGTTTATGTTTATCCTAATCCGTACCGTATTGACGGCGGCTACCTTGAAGCCGGGTATGAAGGCCGCAACGCCGAGTATTACATCCCTGACCGGCTGCGACGTATCCACTTCGCCAATCTCCCGGCCGAATGTACAATCGGGATTTATTCACTGGACGGGGATTTAATCCGTGAATTTGAACACCATAAAGACCCCAGCGACGGCACGGCTTCCCATGATGAATGGGACCTCATAACCCGCAATACCCAGCGTATTGTTACCGGTATATATTACTGGGTGGTCAAAGCCAAAGACGGCCGGACTCAGGTCGGCAAGCTCGTTATAATCATGTAAAAGACAATGGGTTTTTTTAATTTTCACCTTAACTTAGAAGCGTCTTTTATCACCAACTTTCCACGGCCAGCTTAACCGGCTAAGGTATAACGAGTTAATCGGCACAGAAAAACCGACCCTTCAAACATCATTTAAAAAAAATTCTATTGCTTCTTAATTTTTATTTTTTTATTTATAAAAAGCAGGTTTGTACGTCATCCTATTATAAGAATAAAACTTTCAAGTGAGGGAATTATGAGCAATAAGGGAATCTTGAAAGTTATGCCTATCCTTTTTCTTCTAATCCTTACTGCGGTATCCGTGTTCGGCCGGGCTAAATATGTCGAAGACGACGAAAAAAAACCACCGACCTTGAGCGCCTCGCCGGCGCCGATGTGTCCGGGCACTCACAATGTCGGTAAAATAGTGCTCGCGGTACACAATAACGGTAATTTCGGCTACAGCGAATATTCCACTCCCCGGGATTGCTTTACCGGTGAGATTGCCCCTTACTGTGAATATCCCAAAGGCTCCAATTCGCAATATCTTTATGCTGGTTGCTTCTGGATCGGGGCTGTTGTCGGGCGTGACACCCTGGTTTCGGTAGGTTCCGACGGCTGGCAGCATACGGAGGAAATGTTCCCCTACGAATCGCCCTTTGGCGATATGGTGCGCCGCTCTATCATCGACCCGGCCAAACCGGAATTTGAGGGGGCTGTTTCGGAACAGGATTATATCTCGGTTTATACCGACACCTTCACCACCGGAGTGCCGGGTCTGAATCCGGATCTTATCGACGGCCGTCCTCATCGCCCTTTACATATCGAAATCACCCAGCGTTCCTATGCCTGGTCTTATCCCTATGCCGAAGATTTCGTCCTGTTTGATTATGCAATTAAAAATATTGGTATTGAAAGAATCAGCCAGGTTTATATGGGCATATATGTCGATGCCGACGTGAAAACCCAGGGTGCCGATGAAGGCTTCGATGACGATGTTTGTGGTTTCCTTTATACTTACGATAATCCCTATGGCAACTGTATTTTTGAAGACACGGTTTTCATCGCCTGGATTGCCGACAACGACGGTGATTTCAGCGGCGGTCTTCTTTCCACGCCCGTACCCCATGTTACCGCTACCCGTATCGTCAGAACCCCCTCGGACGATTTGGAAGTATCTTTCAACTGGTGGGTCAGCAACGGTACCCCTTCTCTGGATTTCGGTCCCCGGAAAAAAATCGAGAATTTCCGGGACCTGGGAACCGGCGGTCTGGGCACACCCGAAGGCGACCGGAATAAGTATGACTTTCTCCGAAATCGGGAATTTGACTATGACCAAGTCTATACAGCCAGTATTTTCCCCACCGACCCGGTCTGGCTCTACCCCAATCAAACTATCGCCCAGGATATTTCCAACGGCTACGATACCCGCTATTTGC
>CAZUAS010000009.1:0-31672 GCA_964618515.1 uncultured Ignavibacteriales bacterium
TACGGACTCTGCGCCCGCTGACCCGGATATCGAGATACCAGATTTTACCTCTTTTTGTAGATTATGCCCATATAAAATGCCCTGTTTGTGATGGTCATATTTTGGTCACAGCGACCTCTAAAAATAAGATACAATTTTATAACTTATTGTGAAGGAAAAAGATAGGATTGGCTAAAAAATTATGGCGGAGAGGCAGGGATTCGAACCCTGGATAGGGGTCACCTATACACACTTTCCAGGCGTGCGCCTTCAGCCATCTCGGCCACCTCTCCGGTCCTTATCTTCACTTGCAGAAATCAATCCCATCATGCATTAATTCACGTTCGAAATGATTCCTGCCAGAACCTGTTCCTCACAGAATTTCCCTTAAGTTGTTTTCCTCAAGAAAACCTGTCGGCAAACAAGGCTATATTTTAAAGACCAAATTTACATTATTCATAAAAAAAGGCAAGTAAATCTTGGCCTTATAAAATAATACATAAAAATATGGCTACCGGCTTTCCGGTTGCCATTTAAGGATTACGGAGTATCCAGGCGCAGCTGATGAAACGGGGTGAAAAATCTCCTGACGGTCAGTTCCAGCGCCACAATCGTAGAGATAGTCACTACACTTAAAAGCATATATGCGACAATAATCTGAAAAAGCACCGCTTTGACGGGTTCGGCCCCCGCCAGAATCATGCCGGTCATCGCTCCCGGTAAAGCCACAATTCCGACTGTCTTCATGAAATTAAGCGTCGAGATCATCCCGGCAATTGCCGCCTCACGCTGAAAAATCCTTGTCGCCACCCGCCAGCTTTTGCCCAGCGACAGAGCGGTTTCCACTGCCAGGCGGTTGCCGATAATATCGGCGCTGATCCGGTTAATAGTCAGGGTGGTGGCGTTCATGCTGTTGGAAATGATCATGCCGGCCAGAGGAATAACATAGCGCGCTTCGAAAGTAATAACTTTTAAAAGCAGAAGAACGGCAATTGTTGCCGCGGATCCTATAAATATCGCCAGAAAAGCTATTACAAAGGTGCCTTTAATTTTCTTTACACGCTCCGAGGCGGTGTAAGCGCCGACCGTTATCATCACCATCATAGCCAGAAACACCAGCAGAATCGATTCCAGTGCGAAAATGTATTTGAGCACGTAGCCCACCGCCACCAGTTGCACAAACGCCCGCACCGAGCCCAGCGACATATCTTTCTGAACCGGAATTTTCCACCATACCGTTAAGCCGATAGCCAGGGCTACCAGCGCCAGCGATAGAAATACTTCTATAAAGCCCGGGGTGTTCACTGCAGTTCCTTGTCTTTGTAGCGGCGTCCCGTCTCGGTTCTGGGATTGTTGACGACCTCGTCCACCGTGCCGGTCTCGACCAGCTCTCCGGCAACCAGAAGCAGCGCCAGCCCACCCATCCTTAACGCCTGTTCGGGATTATGAGTGACCATTATGACCGTCACACGGGTTTCCCCGGCGATGCTTTTAATCAGGTTCTCAATGGCCCTGGTGTAGGTCGGGTCAAGAGCCGAAGTTGGTTCGTCCAGAAGGATTACTTCGGGTTTCATTGCCAGAAGCCGCGCCAGGGCAATCCGCTGTTTCTCGCCGATTGAAAGATTCTCGACGCTGTCATCAATAATATCCGGCGGTATCCGGCACTGTTTGACCAGGTGCCGGATGTCCTCTTCGGTAAGTTTGTCTTCGGCATACAGCAGATTATCACGCACCGTGCCCGGAAAAAGATACGGGGTTTGGAACAAATAGCCGATTTGCCGCCTCAGTCCGCACGCCGGGCACTGGTCGTAACTGCTTCCCATAAAAACCACCTGTCCGCGGGTTGGTTCATCGAGTCGGTTGAGAAGACGCAAAAACGATGATTTCCCGGCTCCCGAAGGTCCCAGGATATTGTATATACGCCCCTTTTCAAAGGTATAGCTGATATTCCTGACGATGGTCTTCGGGCCGTTTCTGGTCGGGACCTCGCGCACCAGGTTTTTAATCTCAAGTATCGCCGATGTTGTGTTCAATCAAGTGTCCCTGTCGCCGAAATATAAAAACCGGTCGAGTATCTTAACATACTCCGACCATCCGACACCGTCCTGTTTTTGACGGATGCGGTCGATAGCGCCCATCTTGCTGTCTATTTCATCGCAGTAGTAAAGCACAAACGCCTCCGGCATCATAGGTACCACCGGCGAGGCATACTGAAGTTCCCCGTGATGGGATAAAATCAGGTGGCGGAGTTTTGTTAGAAGTTTATCCGGGAAGGCTTCGATTTTCGAAGCCCGCTCGCACAGCCAGCGGTCCATCAGGGCGATATGCCCCAGCAGACGGCCTTCGTCGGTGTAGTCAATCATATTCATGTCGGAGGAATACGATGCCAGCTTGCCGGCGTCGTGAAACAGACCCCCGAAAATAAGTAAATCCTTGTTGAGAAAATCATAGCCGGTGGCAACTTTCAACGCCAGCTCGGCGACATTGGCTGCATGCTCCGACAGTCCCCCGATATAAGCATGATGCCAGAGTTTCCCGGCGGCGGCCTTGAGAAAGGCATTCATAAAAGTTTCATCGGACCAGAATGACATCACCAGGTTTTTGATATAGCTGTTTTCTATTTTGTCGGTGAGGGCGAGAAGG
The DNA here is from genome assembly GCA_964618515.1 of uncultured Ignavibacteriales bacterium. Lineage (GTDB taxonomy): Bacteria > Zixibacteria > MSB-5A5 > GN15 > FEB-12 > JAFGNW01. The sequence goes on from CAZUAS010000009.1 coordinate 2,623, forward strand.
CGGGCTTTGCGTTCCTCCACGGGCTGGGCCGAGTGCGGCATGATATCTTCGATGTGGTACTCGTTGTCGGTGGCCAGCCTGATTTTCTCGACTGTTAGTTGAATCTTGTTTTGATATTCACTGACGACACCCCGGGCTTTGACTACCATGCCTTCCTCAAGTTCCGCCAGAGCGAACTGGTCGGGGTCCCACATGACCGCCGCCACCCGTCCGGAGCAATCGCCCAGCTCAAGTGAAACGAATTGTCCCCGGGCATATTCGCGGACATCTTTTTTACGGACGGCAAAAAAACCGTCAATGCGGTCTTTGATTACGAACTCCCTGATTTTTTTTGTCTCCATGGAAGATATATAATGAAAAAGAGTGTGTTTATCAAAGAATTTTTTTGCCCGCCTTATTGAAGTTCACGTAGGGATGGAAACCGATGTGGGCTCAATGCATTAAGTCAGGACGATGTGAAACGTCATGAATTGCGTTCCCGCACCGAGCCTTTAAACCAGTGAGTAAAGGCAAAAGTGCAAGATAGGACGGGTGGGAACTTTGAAGAATATCGTTCTATATGAACAAAGATCTCTCGAATGAGTTATATCATGGATTCGGTAAAACAGGATTTATCTGGGAGAGATGGTCGTTTGTTAAACGGCAACGGCAGTTAAAGCCCGGTAATAATTTTCATTGACATGATGACCGCCGGTCTTTTTATTTCCGGGAAAATTAACCTCTAACTTCAAGGCGTGTATGGCTACTGCTAACCCCGGCGTGAATTCATTACCCGATGATGCCAAGGGCGGACTTTTCCAACAGCTTTTTTCCATGAGCCGGCCGTTCTGGATGGTCAATATCATGGAGATGCTGGAACGTCTGGCGTACTATGGTGTGCGGGTGGTGATTCCCATTTATATTGCCCAGGCCGACGAGATCGGCGGGCTGCATTTCTCCCAGACCGACAAGGGGATTATTTTTTTGTGGTGGGCGCTGTTTCAATCGCTCACGCCTTTTTTATCCGGCGGATTTGCCGACCGTTACGGTTACAAAAAAACCATCGCTGTATCCGTGGCGATTAAGATGTTAGGTTATATCCTGATGGCCACCCAGCGGGAGTTTTATCCGTTCCTTATCGGCTGCTGTACCCTGGCGCTGGGTACGGCTATTTTCAAACCCGGTGTTCAGGGAACCATGTGCCAGACATTGACGCACAAAAATTCCTCGGTTGGGTGGGGAACCTTTTATATGCTGGTTAATATCGGCGGTTTTCTCGGTCCGCCCCTGGCGCACTTCCTGTACGGGATTTCCTGGCCGGCGGTGTTCTACGGCTGTGCCGGTATTGTCTCGCTCAATTTCCTGATGCTCTTTACCTATAAAGACCCGCCCGCCGGCGGCGAGCAAAGGGGCAATCCTTTTTATGTCCTTTGGATTACCATAAAAAATATTTTCAACCCGAAACTCCTGGTATTCATCCTTATCATGTCCGGTTTCTGGCTGATGTTCATGCAGCTTTTCGATATGCTGCCCAATTTCATCGTGGACTGGGTGGACAGTTCCCAGCTGGTACATGATTTGCATCTACCGGAATTCATGCTTCAGGCCAACTCCACCCGCGGCGACCAGCTGGCCCAGGAATGGTTGATAAATGCCAATGCCGGGCTTATTATTCTCGCCGTGGTCTTTGTTTCTTGGTTGGTTTCCCGCATGCGGCGGGTACATTCCATCCTGATCGGGATTACGGTTTCGTCGATTGGCCTTATATTGGCCGGTTTCACGACTTCGGGTTATCTCTGCCTAATGGGGATACTGGTTTTTTCAGTCGGGGAGATGCTGTCCTCGCCCAAAATGAATGAATATCTCGGCGTCATCGCCCCGGAGGGCAAGAAGGGTCTTTACATGGGCTATGCCAATATACCCCAGGGTATCGGTTGGGCGATTGGTTCGGTGTTCGCCGGTCATGTCTATGACAATATGGGCGATAAAGCCAATCTGGCGCTGGATTACCTGGCGAAGAATTTTAACCTGGTCGATGTCGAGCGCACCGAAGCCATGAACAAGCTGGTCGAGGTTACGGGTATGAACCACGTCGACGCCACCAATATGCTCTGGTCGATGTATGACCCTTACAAGCTCTGGTACCAGTTTGCGGCAATCGGTATCGCCGCCGCCATAGGCATGTATTTTTATTCGCTGTGGGTTCGTAAATCGGAGCCTAAAGAAAAGGGTTAAGTTTACATATATCTGCTGAGAACCACCGAGCCCCGGTATCTTGAACCGGGGCTTGTTTTTTTGGTTATTAAGAAGTTTGGATAGAATTTTTTTCGCTTTCATACGGGAAAAACAGGTATAAAATATTGTTGATAATTTTATCCGGCGACGATTCTTTTAGTTGATAATAATGTGAACAAGCAAACGAAGGATATTGAATTAAATGAAAAAGGAGTCAAAAATGAAAAAGTTTTTGGTGGTCGTGGTGATACTGGCGTTAATTCCCCTCGGTTGCGGTGGCGGCGGCAAAACGGTGACCCGCCTGGACACCGAGTCGGTGACCGATTTGAGCGGCAAGTGGAATGATACCGATTCCCGCCTGGTGGCTGAAGAGATGATCAGTGACTGCCTGTCGCGTCCCTGGCTGACCGATTACGTAGCGGCCAGGGGTGCCAAGCCGGTGGTAACGGTGGGAACCATCCGTAATCTAACCAGTGAACATATTGCCATGGAGACCTTCATATCCGATTTTGAACGGGAGTTGATCAATAACGGCAATGTTCGTTTTGTGGCGAGCAAGGAACAGCGCGCCGAAGTACGCGAGGAGCGTTCCGAGCAGCAGGAATTCGCTTCCCGGGAAACGGCCAAGCGGCTGCGTGAAGAGACCGGGGCCGATTTCATACTTCAGGGCGCCATAAAAACTATTACCGACCAGGAAGAAGGCAAGCAAGTGGTTTTTTACCAGACCGACCTTGAGCTGGTCAATATCGAATCGATGGAAAAAGTCTGGGTCGGCACCCAGAAGATTAAGAAGGGCATCGCCCAGAGCAAGACCAAGTGGTAAGCCGGGCGGGCAGGCCTTGACGGTCGTACGCAAAATTTTATGGCGGCTGATGCCGCTTTTTATAGTGGTCGGTTGCAGTTCGCTGGCCACCCGAAAAGGTTTTTATGACCCGATAACCGCGGAGCTTCGCAGTGACAGACCCGACAGCGCCGTTCGGATGCTGGAAACCGCCCGGGAAAAGAACAAGTACGCTCAAAAAGACCGGCTGATTTATTTTATCGACGCCGGTCTTCTATACCATTATGCTAGCCAGTATGAACTCAGCAACGCTAAACTGCACCTGGCGGAAACAGCCTCGGAAGAACTGTTCACTAAAAGTATTTCCCGGGCGGCGTTGTCGATGGTGGTCAATGACAACGTTCTTGAGTATGCTGGCGAAGACTATGAGATTCTCTATGCTAATCTAATCAGTGCTCTCAATTACATTGCCCTGGACCGATTTGATGACGCTTTCGTGGAAATTCGCCGGGTCAATCTCAAGCTCGACCGGTTGCAGATGAAATACGCCGATGCCGTTGAAGTACTTCAGCGGGGTAATCCCGATGACACCGGCCGGGTGGAAATAGAATACAAAGTGGACAGTATCCGTTTCCACAACGATGCTTTCGCCCGTTATTTGAGCATGCATATGTACGCCGCCGACGGTAAATATGATGATGCCCGGATCGACCATGACTTTTTACGCCAGGCTTTTGCCACCCAGGCGCATATTTATGATTTTGACCTGCCCGAGGTCAAATATACTTCCTCCCGGGGAGCCCTCTTGAGTGTCGTCGGCCTGGCCGGGCTGGCACCGACCAAAGACGCCCTGAACCTGCGCCTTCGCACCGATAAAGACCTTAATCTGGTACAAGTATTATATGATGTACCCGGCATGGAAAACACCGAATATGGACATTTCCCGGTTAAGGTAGCCCATGACTTTTATTTCAAATTTGCCATACCGCAGCTGGTGGAACGGCCGTCGGCGGTTGCCGCCATCCGGGTTCTGGCCGACGGTCAGGAAGTAGGCCAACTGCAGCTTCTGGAAAAAGTCAGCCGTGTAGCCCGGGAAACGTTTGCCGCTAAAAAAACGCTTACCTATTTACGTACCGTGGTACGGGCGCTGACCAAGGGACTGGCGAATTATAAAGCCAAGCAGAAAGCCGATACCGGCGGTCTGGGCGGTTGGCTCAAGAAGGTAGCCATTGATATCGGTACGGATATTTTGGAAAACGCCGACCTTCGTTCCAGCCAGTACCTGCCCGGTAACATCTATGTCGGCGATTTTGAGATGACTCCCGGCATCTACGATATTACCGTGGAGTACCTTGACCAAAACGGGCAGGTTATTAAAACCGTCAATCAGCCCGGTTTTGAGGTAAAAAAAGGCGGTTTTAACCTGGTGCAGACTTACTGCGTCAACTGAAGCAGGTTAAAGCGATTGGCTCAGTTCCTGTTTCCTTACTTTACCCGATGGATACTTGGGCAGGGCATCCGTAAAAATGATGTATTTGGGAATTTTATGACGGGCCAGGCGAAGACCGATATAGTCCTGGATTTCTCTGGCAGTCGCTTTTTGACCTTCTTTTAAGACCACCACGGCTTTGATGGCTTCGCCGAGAACATCGTCACTCACGCCTACCACCGCCGCCTCCAGGACTTTGTCGTTTTCCAGGATACGTTCCTCGATTTCCTTAGCGCTGACCCGGTTGCCGCCGACCTTGATGATTTCTTTTTTGCGGGAGATGACATAAAGAAAACCTTTCTCATCGCGCCGGGCCAGGTCACCGGTAAACAATTTGCCGTTTTTAAGCACCTGGTTTTCTTCCTCCGGCTGGTGCCAGTATCCCAGCATGACATTGTCGCCCGCCACCGTAATCTCACCGACTTCCCCCGTCGGCACCTCGCGGCCGTCATCGTCGGTTAGAAGTACCGTCACACCCGGCACCGGAATACCGATGGAACCGATGTGGTCTTTGAGCTCGTGGGGTGGCAGCCAAGTAATCCGCGGGGCGGCTTCCGTCTGTCCGTACATGATATAAATCTCCTTATCAGGAAAGACATCGATAAGGTTTTGAATAACTTTGGGAGCCATGGCGCCGCCGGCCTGAGTCAGGTAACGCAGAGAAGGCAGGTTGGCCGAACAAAAATTGGCGTTGTTGAGAAGAATCATGAAATTCGAGGGCACGCCCGAAAAACCGGTTACCTTTTCCCGGGCCATCGTTTCCAGTATCACCTGGGGAAAAGCGAAACGATTGTCAATTACCAGGCAGCCGCCGACCAGAAGATGGGTGAGCATAAGGGAATTGCCGTAAATATAGTAAAAGGGAAGGATAACCATTACCGAATCGTCACCGGTCAGTTTTAAATATTCGATGGTCGCCACGGTATTGGAAACCAGATTCAAATGTGACAGCATGACGCCCTTGGAGGTACCGGTGCTTCCGGAAGTGTAGAATATCGCCGCCAGTTCATGGGGACATTGCAGCGGTGTTTTATGGTTCAAGTTTTCCAGGGGAACAATTCTATCGATACCCGAAGTCATTTCTTCAAAAGAAGGGTGCTTGTCTTCGGAGTCGAGTATATCCGCCAGCCGGATGGACTTTATCCGGTCTTTGCTTAAGTCCAGCGTACGGTCCGAGATGATAAGTTGTAGCGGTGAATTTGTGCCGAGGATTTCCGGCAGATACCGGGTGAACCTGGCCTGAATAAATAATACCTTGGCTTCGCAGTCCTTGATTATGAAGTTGAACTTGTCCGGCTTTAATGAAGTATCCAGCGGTACGACCACATAACCGGCGCGGGTAACGGCAAAGAATGAAATGATATATTCCAGGGTATTTTCAAAAAGAATCGCCACCCGTGAGCCCGCGGGCAGACCGTGGTTTTCCAGGAAATATGCCAGGCGGGTGGTTTTTAAAAGCAGTTCCCGGTAGGTTATTTTTTTATCCCCGTGAACAGCGGCATATTTATCCGGAGCAAGAACCGCTCCCCTTGTCAATATATCAGCAAGTTTCATCTTTTTTCAGACTCTGTAAATAAAAAAACTAAGTTCCGACTCCTGTCATTGAATATCGGTATAGTCCTGCCATATTTTGAAGTCTTCCCGGGGAATCTCGGCAGGTTGTTTAAAGTTGTCGATGTAATAATAGTGCAGCAGCTGGGTCGAGAGAATCCCGATGAAGGACATATTATCTTTAAAGGATAAATGAGCATGAGATAGTTGTCGGCATTTTTCCCGGAGGTTGGCGACCGGTCCCGGATTGAATATGCCGGCCCTTTTGAGCGCTTTTTCATTGAGCATAGCTTCAATATATTCCGGCGGGTCGGGTTGCATGAAGCTGTTTGAATCCGGAGACATATAAGGCTGTTTGACGCGATTGATGATTTCCGGCGGCAGTTCCTGTAGCATGGCTTTTTTAAGCAGAAATTTTTCCTTGAGACCGAATATTTTGTAAAGAGGCGGAATGGTGGCGGCAAATTCCACCACCCTATGGTCCAAAAACGGGAAACGGCCTTCGATTGAATTGGCAGCACTGACCCGGTCGCCCTGCGAGGACAACAGATAACCCGACAATAGTGACCGGGCTTCAAGATATTGTGCCCGCACCAGATGATGCCATCGGTTAAAGGACTCCGGAAGGCCATGGCCGAATGACTCCAGGGAGTTATAATCCTTGAGTTGGTCTTTTATTTCAGAGGTTAAAAAAACCTTTATTTTTGAGGTCGTGTTTATTCTGGGGATATGCGAAAAGTAATATGTATCACCCTGCGAAAGACCCGCCTTGTAAAAGGTTTCCAGATAGAAACGGGCTTTGGCTGGGGTCAACGGCAGGGTCGGGTAGAGACGTTTCAGTAACAGCGGACGCCATGACGATTCGGGATTGCGTGCCCAGAAAGCCCTGATCAGGGTTTCCTTGAAGATATCATATCCGCCCAGAATTTCGTCAGAACCTTCACCGGTAAGCACCACTTTAAAATTATTTTCCCGCACCAGTTGCGACAGCATGAGAAGGGGCGTGGGTGCGGTGCGGACAATTGGCCGCTCGGTGTGCCAGATAACCCGGGGAAAATTCTCGGCGATATCGCGGTAGCTGCAAGCCACCTTATGGTGATTGGTGCCGAGATAAGAAGCCATCTGAAGCTGATACCGGGATTCATCATAGGCTTTATCATGGAAAGCGATGGAAAATGTCTCCACACGGTTATTGGTGAAATGCTTGATTAAGGCGGTGGTTACCGATGAATCCAAGCCTCCCGATAAATAGGCGCCTACCGGGACGTCGGCTCGAAGTCGCAAACGCACCGAGTCCACCATCAGGGCGTGAAGTTCCTCGGCCCAAGAAGCCAGACTGCGATGGCGGTCAAATTTCTCCGGGAAAACCATTTGCCAGTACCGGTCGGTATGGAAACGGCCGTTTTTTATTTCCAGGTACCTGCCGGCCTCAAGTTCATTGATGTTTTCAAATGCGGTTCGGGGCGGTGCGGTTGTCCACCAGGTGAAAATTTCATCCAAACCACGATAATCTATTATCCGCGGAATGGTTTCATCGCAGAAAAGGGCTTTGATTTCCGAGGCAAAATAAAAGCGCCCCTGGTGTATAGTGTAAAACAGCGGTCGAACACCCAGACGGTCACGGGCGGCCAGAAGATATTCTTTTTTCCGGTCATAAATCACGAATGAAAACTGGCCGTTAAATTGTTTCAAGCAATCGGTACCCCATTGTTCATATGCATGGACAATAACCTCGGTGTCCGAGTGGGTCCGGAACCTGTGACCCATCTTCTCAAGAACCGGTCTTAATTCAACGTAGTTGTATATTTCCCCGTTAAAAGTCACCCATACGGTATGGTCTTCGTTGGCCAGCGGCTGGGAGCCGGTAGAGAGGTCGATAATCGATAGGCGGGCTTGTCCCAGGGCGCATTTATGGTCGAAAAAAGCGCCAAATTCGTCCGGGCCGCGATGCCTGATGATTGATATCATCCGCCTTAGAAGGTCACGGTCGGGCTGAGCTTGTCCTTTAATTTGAAAATAACCGGCTATTCCGCACATATTTGCTTAACTTTTAACAATCAATAGATACGGCAGCTTTTTCAAAATTGTGGGGAGTTCTTTAAGTTAATAACGTCTTATAGTACTTAATATTTTTCGCTGCCGTTTATTTATCAAAACCCCTCTAACATATCATATATTATCGACTTGGGAAAGGGTAAATTTATCGGTTTACAAGACTTACTTTATAACAAAAAAGCAATCAAGCAGCTAAAAAACAGTCGTGAGGAGGTTTACTAATTTATTGTAAGCTCATTTTTTTATTTACTGTCCTGCTTGATAGAGAAACCGCAGGAAATGACCTCGAGCCCGTTTGTGCCCGTCCTGGACGGATTGAATCGATAAGCGCGAGTCCGGCAATAAAAACTCGAGCTGTGCCGGTTTCTATAACTGGTCATCGAGTTTTTTCAATTTTTTATAGACATGAGAACGCTCCAGTCCCAGTTCACGGGCGGCGGCGGTGATATTCCCGCCATGGCGGGCAATAGCTGTCTTGATATAATCCCTTTCGAATTCCGCTACGGCGTCTTTTAAAGACGCGACAGCCCGGCTGGTATGATATGGTCGCTGGCGTTCGATATCGGCTGGACTTATTTCGGTATTCTCACAATAGATATTAAGACGCTCGACCAGATTCTTGAGCTCCCGCGTATTGCCCGGGAAATCGAGCTGTTGTAAATAAGAAAGGGCTTCGGGGGAGAACTTTTTAAAACCGGTTTTGGTTTCCGTCGTAAAGCGGTTCAGAAAATATTCGGCCAGAAGCGGAATATCCTCGCGTCGTTCACTCAAGGGTGGGAGCCGGAATGTCACCACATTCAAACGGTACAGGAGGTCCTGGCGGAATTGTCCTTCAGCGACGCGGTTTTCCAGATTGCGGTTGGAAGCGGCGATAATATTGCCGGTAACCTCGACCGGTTTGTCAGAACCGACCGGGGTAACGGTTCTGGTTTCGACCACACGCAAAATTTTTGCTTGGGCCGCCAGGGGCATTTCGCTTATTTCATCCAGAAAGATGGAACCCTGATGAGCTTCGAGGAAACGACCCTTACGGCTTTTACCTGCTCCAGTGAAAGCACCGGCAGTATGACCGAAAAGCTCCGCTTCGACCAATTCGGACGGCAGGGCGGCACAATTAACGGTAACGAAAGGGCCGTCGTGATACTGTCCCAGGCGGTGTATCATGTGCGCTATCAATTCCTTGCCGGTGCCGTTCTCACCCAGAATCAGAAAGCGGGTGGTTTTCGAGGCTGACCGGACAACATCGTTTTTCAACCGGCGGATGATTTCTGATTCACCGATAAAATCACCATAAAGTTGCGAGGTCAGTCTGTTTTTCTCGACTACCAGGCGGCTGGTTTTAAGGGCATTGTCGATGGTAATCAAAACCCGGTCCAGCGAGAGAGGTTTTTCAATAAAATCATAAGCTCCCCGGCGGATGGCTTCAACCGCCGTTTCGATACTGCCGTGTCCGGAAATCATGACCACAATCTGGCGGTTATCACGGGATAAAATCGTTTGCAACAGGTCGAGACCGTTACCGTCGGGAAGAAAGATATCGAGAAAGATGATATCGAAATCGGTAGCAGCAAGTTCCTGTCCGGTCCGGAAGTTCTCAGCGGTAATAGTTTCGTGGCCGCGGCGTACCAGAGCGGTTTTAAGGGATAAGCGTATTTTTTCCTCGTCATCAATTATTAATATTCGGGCCATATTTATGTCAGCGGCAGGGTAATACGTACCCCCGCACCTCCTTCCGGGATATTATAAAGTTCCATTGACCCGCCGTGGTCGTGCACCAGGCGATGGCAGATAACCAGTCCCAGTCCCGAACCGTTTTCTTTGGTGCTGACGAAGGGCTCAAAGCTGTCAGCCAGCCGGGTTTCGCTGAATCCGGGACCGTTATCCTCGACAGTAATTATCAAGTGTTCATCCGCTTTATCAAAGACCACCTTCAAGCACGCCCCGGGTGATGATTCCAAACCGTTCTTGATAAGATTTATCAGTACCTGGGTGATGGCTTCCGGGTCGAATTTGAATTTATGCAGACGGCTGTTATCCAAGATAGTTAACCGTCCCGATTGGCTTTCGGGTCGGTGAAGGTTTTTGATACCGGCGATAAACGACGCCGGGTCGACCTCGCTGATATGGGGCGCTTTCAGGCGGGCAAAGCTGACAAATTCGTCCAGGATTGCAGTCAACCGGGCAACTTCGCTTTTAATGGTAGCAGTTGTCTCTATCAGGGTTTTTTCAAAATCGGGCAGTTTTTCGAAATAGGCATGGCGAAGGTCGTCGGTGCTGACAGCAATCGGGGTCAGGGGATTTTTTATTTCATGTGCAATTTTGCGGCCAATGGTTTCCCAGGCAGCGATTTTCTCAACCGTCGCCAGCTCCTTCTTAAGAGATTTCAGGCGAACCGTCATCTCAGTAAAAGCATCCGCCAGCCGGGAGAATTCGCCTTCTTCATAAGCCATTACCGGAGTGTTAAAATCACCCGATGCTACCCGGGAGGTAGCGGCGACCAGGTTATTGATTTCCCGTTTAGCCCGACCGGTGACATAAATACCGAGAGCAACGGCAACAATTACGGAAAATAAAGCAACCAGACCAGTACTGCTTAAAAGGGAGTAGAAAAGCGAACGGTCGCCTGAATTATGAAAGACTGCCACGGCATAAAAACCTTTATCTTTTCCCCCGGCCAGGACCGCCTGAAAGGTGTCCTTGTCTTTATAAAGAGTATTTTTTTCCATTTCACCAAAAGGCGTCCAGCTTAATGAATCAACCACCAGAGTTATATGAGCTTCGAGCATCGCCGTCAACTCCTTTTGCCAGTGAAGGTCGAGATAGCGCCCGGTATAAAGAAATAGATAACGCTCGACCGGAATAAGAAAAGTGTAAGAAGGATGTCCGCCCCGAAGGTCATACTCCATTGTTTCCATCGGGGAAAAATGATCCGGGGCTGGCTCGAAGGGGAAAGTATTGAGAGGTTTGGCCAGGAGGCCGGTTCGATGATAGGTCGCCAGAACACAGCCGTTCGTGTCAAGGAGCTCCATAAAATCCATCCCGAACGGTCGGGGGTCAAGACGTGCCCGCTCGGCGTGACCGGTCTTTATCTGATGCAGCGCTTGAGTAAAAAACGGTGAAATTACCAGACTGTCGAGAGCCGCCTGCATGGTCTGTTTATAAGAATCATTGAACCTCATATATCGTTGCAGGTCCTCGAAAGCCTGCCGGTGAAAAGAACTTTCGTTTTGCCGGGTGGTGTATAAGTATATTACCATCATTATCACCAGTGAAGGCAGGACCGCAACGGCAATTAAATAAATTCTGATCCGAGTAGTCAGGCTCATGGCACGCTCTCTTTTTCGGGTGCCGGTAATTTTAACCTTATTAAATTTTTGTAATCTAAGCGGCCGTTTTCATCGAAATCGCAGTTGCCAATGTGCTTTTTACAGGTCACGAACAAAGAGGGGCGAAAAAGTGGAAAAACACCCAGGTCATATATCAAACCCTGTTCGGCCAGAGTGTAATATTTTTGCTTTATGTCCGGTTTATCGGTCTTTTGGGAAGCCTCAAGATAATCACTGATTATCTTCAGGTTCTCTTTCTGCGAAATCTCAGCCGGTTCGAACTTTTCTAAAATACTTATGAGATACTCCAAACCCACGGGTGTAGAAAAGTTGCCAACGGGAATACAAGTTAATATTACGTCGGCCTCCCGGCTGTCAGCGGTAATATCGACCCTGATTTTTTCACGGGCCAGAATATCGGCAAAATAATGGGCGACTTTTTTAAGGCTGGGATGTTCAAAGCTCAGGGTTAACTGCTCCGGTCGTGGTGCCAGGCGGGCTAACAGGACTTTTCCTTTTTGCGAGTCATAAGGATAAGGCCGTCGTCCGGAATCATCACCGGTATAAAAGGAGTAAACCGGAAAAGGTAGATCGCCGTCGAACAGATACGGCAAAAGGAAAGCGCTGAAACGATAGTACAGAGAAGTCGTTAAAATTCCCTGGGCTGAACTCGCTTTGGAGAGATTGGGTAATAAAACAGCCAGGAAAGGTGCCCTTGATGATTTGGTGGTTGATGGTGGCGGTGTCGTGTATTGTGAGTCGTATGTTATGTGAATATCAATATCATAGATTTGGGATGAGTCGTAAATATCGTTTTCAGTCCCGTTTGATAATATTAAGATTTGATTGCCCGCTGCGGTGCTTAAAGGGGTCAGCGAATAGGCGGCCGGTTTTAAGGAGGGGAAGAAGAGGAAACTTTGTTCCACCGAGTCCATGGTTGAGAATTCGATAGTAATGATGGTCTGGCTGTCGATACCCGCGGTCTCTATAACGGCTAAGCATGAGCCTATGTCAACAGAATCAAAAAAACCACCGGTGGGGGTGCTGTAACTTATACCCAGGTAAGATCTTTCTATCATTCCCGAGTAAAGAGAATCCTGACTGCAAAATACTGTAAATTTACTGCCGAAGAAAATGTTTGCTTCTTCGCCAGCTGAGAAATAAAGCCGGTCCTGATTTAATTGAAGAATATTACTACGGTATTCGCCGGCTATACTATTGATAATTACCGAAAGAATACTTATTAAAAGTATCGTTGAATATTTTAAAATATTATAGAATATATTGACCTCCAAGGATTTATACAATTAAACCGAAGGATTGGCGCCATTCAAGTTTTTTTTACAATATCCGTGTCATTTTTGACACAGCTTATTCATTATAATATCGACACTTATAAAATAATATTTAAAACCGTGTCATATTTGACACAACAGTTATTCCCCGCCATTTAATTTATACTATTTAACTTATTGTATCACAATAGATTAATTGGTCGGCATCAGTTTTGATATAGGGTCTATTGAAAGTTAACATTAAATAAGGAGGTAAAAGATGAAAAGAAAAACACTTTCAAAGGGCCTGTTGGTTGGGATTATGATTCTGGCTTTGGTTTTAGGCGGCTGCAGTTCGGACCAGACAAAGCCTGAATCAAATTTTGTTAAAGAGGTTACTGACAGTATCGGCAATGCCTTAGTCAAAAATGTTCTTGAGAGCACTCTGGTTCAGCAGGCTTCAGTGGTTGACACGGATATTGAAGACACGACCGGTCAGTTTCGACAGGTGGCTGCAATGGCTATAATTGATAGCAGGCTATATGCGGTATTCGATGGCGGTGTGGTCGTTTATGATTTCTCGAACAACTCTCAGAAATTTATCCCGGTGGAAGACAATCTTAAAACCCTGGCGGTACATGAGGGTAAGCTTTTTGTCGGTGGTGCCAATCTCCATGTCATCGAGGATAATAAATCGGTTAAAACTGATGATGCCTTCGAAGGAGCGATAACTTCCCTTTACAGTTATGGGCTGCGCCTGATGGTCGGTACTACGACCGGTCTTTATGCCGTCGGGATTTTCGGCCGGGAGCATCTTTTTGATGATGTTTCGGTATCGGCGCTGACGGCTGATGAGAGCGGACTGTGGGTCGGTACTTCCGGTCAGGGTCTCTATCGCTGGGATGGCGAGAATTTCCAGAAACGCTTTCTGCTGCGTGATACCACCCTGTTTGATTCTGTCAATACCCTTGCTTTCCGTTATCAGCATTTGTATGTCGGGACGAACAACGGCCTGCATATTTACGATGGCGGGCGTTGGGAAAACCTGACCACCGCTGATGGACTGCCGTCTAATAATGTCCGTTCTATCGATGTCTCAGAGTGGGTGATTTATGCCGCTACCGACCGCGGGATGGTATCCTGTTTCAATGGCGACATGGAACCGGTCAAGAAACTCGAGGATATGAATATCAGACTGGTCAAAATATATCGGGGTCGGGTAATCGCCGTTACCGACCGCGGCGGTATTCTCTATAAATCCGGCAACGTCCTTAAAACGCTGATTGAACCGGAAGTAAAAAATGAAGAAAGTTATATCAGCGCCATTGAATGAACCCCGACCTGTTTATGCCCCAAAACCCCCGGAGCAACCTTCGGGGGTTTTATCTGACTTTAAGCGCCCGTTAAAATTCCCATTTCCAGGAGAAACCCAGCGAAGGAAGGAAATGCAGGTAATAGATGGGTTTTTTCTGGAAGTCATAGCCGTTTTCTGTCGAAATAATATCATATTTATAAGCAAAAATGTTGTCATGGTTGTAAAGGTTGATGATTTCCAGAAAAATATTAATCCGACCTTTGGAAGTATTAAAAAGGCGATTAATTCTGAAATCCATGCGGTGATAGACCGGAAGGCGTTGTTCATAAATATCATCAAAGGTTGTTGTGATTACCAAATAATCCCAAAAATCATCTTTTGACTGTTTTGTAAAGGGCCAGCCTGAATGGTACTCCCAGGACAAAGCGAATTTCCAGGTGGGGGAAGGTTTATAGGAAAGGTCGATAAACAGGGTATGGCGCTGGTCAAATTCACCCGGGATATCCTTGTTGTAGGAGATATCAAGGTGGTCGAAGGTGTATTCAAGCAGCTTTTCCCTGACATATGAAAGAACGTAGGCCGCTTGCCAGTTGAAGTGTTTATTGTCATCGTTTTTTAAAAGCAATTCCAGGCCCTTCGAACGTGAATTGTCTAAAATAAGTTTAACTCTATCAAAATTTGCCTCCCGGTACAAATGTGTTCTAAATAAGAAGTTTCTGTAGTCGGGCCGAAGGTTGGTTGTTTTCTTGTAATATCCTTCAAGAGAGAACCGGAAATTAGTAAATTTTTTTTCAAGGCCGATGACATAATGTTCCGCCCTTTCGGCCGGATAAAAGGTCGTATCGTCGTCGGCGACAGCCAGTTCATAAAGTGCTTGTGGTTGATAAAAGTAACCCCAGCCGCAATGAAGGGAGGTCTTATGCCCAACATCGAAAACAGCGTTTATCCGCGGACTGATGTAATCGTCATTGATATAAGATGAGTGGTCATATCTCAGGCCGATTACGGTTCTTATAAAAGGGGCTATGTGAATCTGGTTTGAAAGGTAAGCACCAAAAGTCCGGCCGGTCATATCGTTTATATATTTCAAGGTATCATGACGATAATAGTAATAATGGGGGTCGATTTTATAACGGTTTTCCTGAACACTGAAATAATCGTACTCTGCTTCCATAAAATTAATATTTATACCGGCGTGTAAGGAATATAAAGGCGACAGCTCAAGTGTATGGTCCTGTTTGAAACCATAAAATCCGAAACTTCTCGAATCAGTTATATTGAAATATACACTTTTGGTATCTCTATAGAAAGCATATCCTTTTCGATTATTATTAATATTTCCAAGATAGATTATATTACGAACAAGAAGCTTCTCTTGAATTATTGAATTCAAGGTAAGCCAGCTGTAAGTATTGTTATAAGTAGTATATGAGATATCGCTTATTTTTCCATCGTCATTGGTAAAATCGAAATCGTCATGGGCATAAAGTAAATTAGCCGTCAGGGAGTGATTCGGAGCTGCTTCGATGCCGCCCTTAACGAAAAAATCATAATAAGCGGGTGAAGCCTCGTCATATTCATCACTTATGTCTGACACCAAATCGAAGTACCCCCGGCGGGCGGATACCAGCCAGGAGCCCTGGTTGTTGTTAAAAGTTCCCGCCGAAAGACACCGGGCGTTAAAAAAATCGATACTTGTCGAAAGGCTCTTCTTATCCGCTTCGGGTTGTTTGCTCCTGATATTGAAAACTCCGCTCAAATGATTTCCGTAAGCCGCAGAAAAAGCGCCGGTGCTCAGGTCGATATTTTCCACGATATCCATATCGATAATGCTCAATATACCGCCGTCGACATCTTTTATATGAAACGGGTCATAAAGCTCGAGCCCGTCCAGCAGTACTAAAACCTGGTCGTGTTCGCCGCCGCGTACCTTGAAAGTCGCCGAAAAATCATTCGATGCGACTCCGGGTACCCGCGTGACGGAGCGAAAGATATCTTCACCTATTTTAGGTGATTCGGCAAGATCGGTCTGCGTCAGGCTGTGGTGCGAAAGGGAAAATGGCCCGATAACATTTGATCGATTCGACAGAACGGTAATATCATCGACCGCCACCGGAATATCATGCATGGTGATATTCAGCCTCAGGGTGTCGCCGGCTTTGAGAAGTACCGTTAGCGGTTCTGTTTCCAGCCCGACATGGCTAAAATTTAAGACATAACTGCCGGGGATGAGGTTGTCGATTCTGAAATGGCCGGCCTGGTCGCTTTTCAATCTGGCCGTGTCGGATAAAGAAACGGTTACGTCCGATAAGGGTTTACCGGTATTAAGACTGATTATACGTCCGAGTATTACTCCTTTCGGAGAAGAGTTATTTGCGATTATTTGACCGTAGCTTTCAAAGATTAATATGAAGAAAAATAAGAAAAACAGTCCGATGATGGAAATTACATGAAACTTTTGGAAAAAACTTTTCATTTATTATGCTCAGGCGACCGTATTAACGTGTTTTCAGTAAATTATCAAAAAAAGAGGATTTGTCAAGGCAGGAATGGTATGTTTGTAAATAAAAACCCCCGAAGGTGATTCGGGGGTTTTTTTAATAACCGAAATCTTAGAAATCGGTTTTGCCGGAGAAGCGGAAAGAGCCGAGATGTACCGCCGGGATGGTCATACAACCCACCGCTGACCACCATGAATCATGGCGCTCGACTTCTTTCGAAATGGCGATAACCGAGTCAAAAGCTCTCAGGAAGGAATCGGTAAAGCGCAGGTTTTTCAGGCCGCACACGATTTCGCCGTTTTTCACCAGGAAAGTACCGTCTCGCGTCATTCCCGTCAGCACCGAATTGCGCGGGTCGATATAACCGTTTAGATAATGAAAACGCGTAACGAGAATGCCTTTTTTAATGCCGGAAATCATCTTTTCACGTTTCACCTTTCCGGGAGCCATGAAGATGTTGAAACCCAGGGCGCCCTCATTGGCATTATCGGGCGTTAAAGTGTGTCCCGTCGGTTTAACCTTTTCCTTGTAAGCGGTAACGCTGTCATAAACCACCCCGCGGGCAATACCTTTTTCAAGGAAAAACACTTTCTTTTTAGGCACGCCCTCGAAATCAAAAGGAAAAGCCAGGGAGTTTTCATCAAGAGCGTTATCGTAAAGGGTAATCTGGCTGGAAGTCAGTTTTTTGCCGATTTTACCGGATAAAAACGAGGTTCCCTGCTGATAGGGCTTGCAGTTGAAACTGACGTAATTAAGCCATTCCAGCATCTCGGCGATAGCCGGCGGTTCCAGGAGAACCTCGTAATCGCCGGGTTTGATTTCGCGGGGATTTTGAGAACGTTCACATTTATTGACAGCCTGCAGTGCCAGCCGGTCAAAATCAATCTCAGCAATATTGCGGGAGGTGGCGGAAGCATAACCGGAAGAGGTATCGGACATGGCAATCATATTTACCGAACAAACGGTGGTCGGCTGGTAAGCGCGCACACCCCGGGAATTGAGGATGGCGATTTCATCGATGGAAGTCGAAAGGGCTCCGGCCATGGTGAATTTATTTTTGGCAGCCCGGGCAATAATCCGTTTGACGATTTTAGCCCGGTCACGGGGTGAGGTTGCGGCGGTGGTGTCATCGAAGGTGTTTAATTCTTTGTACTTCGCCGGTTTCGGCAGCCCGGGGAAATACGGATTTTCCGGCTGGGTTCGAGCGATAGCCAGCGAGTTGTCCAAAGTTGTTTTAAGGTCGTCCGGGAGCATAGAGTTGGTTGAGGCGACTCCGACCCGATTTCCGGCGATACTTCGAAAAAATATCCGGTAGTTATTCTCGGCGACGTTCTGATGAATATACGAATTGGCATAACGGGTAAGAGCTGATTCACTGCCGATGAAGACGATTTCCGTCTGTTCGGCTTTGGATTGAGCCAGAACTTTTTCCAGCTTTGCGAACAGTTTTTCTTTGCCTATCATTTGCTCACCCCCACTTTGATGTTTCTAAAGCGGGCCGGGGAGGCGCCGTGGGCAACGTGCATTACCTGCATCGGCTCACCCTTGCCGCAGTTGGGTACTCCCCAGACATGCCAGTGATTTTTATTACAGATGGCGTCACAGGAGTTCCAGAACGCCGGTGTAATACCGGTATAGGTGGCGTTCTTGAACATGCGTCCCAGGATGCCGTTTTTTATTTCCCAGGCGACTTCGACGCCGAACTGGAAATTCAAACGCCGGTCATCGATAGACCAGCTTTTATTCAGGTCGAAATAGATCCCCTCTTTGGTATCGGCTATCAGGTCTTTGATTTCCCATTCGCCCGGTTCGAGGTTGATATTGGTCATCCGGATGATGGGCAGGCGATTCCAGCCGTCGGCCCGCATAGTGCCGTTGGAGCGCTGGTTGATAACCGGGGCGGTTTCACGGCTGGTCAGGTAACCGACGAAAAGGCCATTCCTTACCAGCGAGGTACGCTGGGCTTTGACACCTTCATCGTCATAACCGAATGTTCCCAGACCGCCGGGGACAGTGGCATCCGCGGTTATATTGACAATATCCGAGCCGTAACGGAGTTGGTTGAGTTTGTCGAGAGTCAAAAAGGAACCGCCGGCCAGAGAGATTTCGGTTCCCAGGACGCGGTCAAGTTCGGTCGGGTGTCCGCAGGATTCATGCACCTGTAAAGCCATCTGCGGAGCGCTGATGATAATGGTCGTTTCCTTGCTGGGACAGGGGGAGGCTTTCAGCAGGGCGATAGCCTCCTCACGAACGCGCTCGGCATGGTCAAGAAAACGAAGTTCCTCGATGAATTCGTATCCCCGCGTGGTAAAATCACCGCCAAAAGAATTAGGGTAGGAGCGCCTCTGGGCTTCATTGGCCTGAAAAGCCACGGCGTAAAAACCCCCGCCGGATTCGATTATGTCCTGTTCAATCTCGGCACCTTCGGTAGAAATAAATAACTTATTAGTGCGGTAAAAATCCATCGAGGCTTCAGCCGTTTTTATTTTCTTTGATTTTTTTAAAAGCTCCGTTACCTGCATCAGAAGGTTAATTTTGTCTTCAGTAGGTACCTCGAAGGGATCCTTTTTACAGTCGGAACGGTAATGGTCAACGAAGGTCTCCTGCTCGGCCAGTTTTACCGGTTCATGTTTGGTCAGAGCGGAAGCCCGGGCTATCTGCAGAGCCTGGCCGGCGGTTTTCTTCAGCTGGGCGGGTGTTAAAAGAGCCGTGGCTGCAAAACCCCAGGCACCATCGAACAGCACCCGAATGCCGACACCGGCGTTTAAATCCCGGGAGAATGATTCCACATGGGCATCGGCTACCCGGAGCGCTTCTTTTTCACGACGGACAAAGCGGCAATCAGCGTAACTGACGCCTTTACCGTGTAGCCATTCGATACATTCTTTAAGTTTATCTTTCATCAGACCTCCAGCGGCATAATTTGATTAGCTGTGGATAGGAATGTTTTATCAGGTCTTAAATTAAATGTTCCCCGCCCAACGTACAAGAGCTTTATTGCTTTTTCCAATAAAGAATCAGGGAAAAAAGTCAGGTTTTATTGTGGATAATTAAAGTGAGAGAAAATAGGAGTTTTTGAGGTTTGTTTTGATTTTTTCAGGCACTCTGGTACTGAGCAACCTGGTTTTTCAGTTCCCGAACTTCCTTGAGCAGATTTTCAACCGCTACATACTGGTCAAAAAGCATCCGGTTAGCTTCCAGGAGAATATCATCAATTGAGCCGACATTGATTTCCAGATACGCCGCTTCGGCCATAGTACGGCTGAAAAGCTCTTTTTCTACTGTAAGTAAACCTGAACTGGGAATATCCAGGTTGATGCGGAGAATCTCTTTGTTAACCAGCAGGGTGGTACTGATATGTTGTTCGGAGGCAATGGAGAATTTGGAAACCAGGTGAGCCAGATTGACAATCATGCTGGGCAGGAGTTCGGGTGTTCTGCCTTCGGGACCGAAAGTTAGATGATGTCTTCCAACAGCCGTACAGATGGATTCGGGAAGATGCCATTGCTCCAGCAGGAACTGGCCGACATGAGCATGGTCGGTGCCCCATAAACTGTTTTCAAGGTCGGGTAAGTGGCCTTCGCGTTCGGCCTGGTTCCAGACCTCGGCAAACTGTTCGGGGAAAGATTTTTCTAAAATCAAAAGACCAATATCGTGTAATAAGCCCCCGGCGAAAACTTCTTCAGTGTTGCGATAGCCGGCCTTTTCGGCAATCATCTGTGAAGCGATAGCTACTTCGAGTGAATGTCTCCAGAATCTGACCCGGTCAAGTCCCGATTGCCAGTTGTCGGTCATCTGGTAAACCGAGGTTGAAAGAGCCAGGGCGGTAATTTGTCTCATCCCGATTGTTACGACCGCTTCAGTCATGGAACTGATCTGGCGACTGCGACCATAGAAAGGCGAGTTGACCATCCGGAGAACCCGGGCCGTCAGAGCCGGGTCTCTTTTCATCACCCTTGCCAGTTGTTCCGCGGACGAATTATCATCCCGGGCAATGCGGATTATCTCCGCCATCGTTTGCGGCAGGGAAGCCAGTTCCCGGTTGTCGTTCAGTACCTGCTGTAACAGACTGTTATTCATAATATAAGCTTTTATTTGATATTTCGGTAAGTTCCGGTAAGACTTTAGATTGAAAAAGGTACTTCCGGCTTGTAACAGAATTTATTAAAATATGACCCTGTCTTTAAAAAAATTTTTAAAAGGAATATTAAAAACAGGTGGTAGTTATGAAATACATTTTATCTGAAAAAAAAGAGGGCATCGCCACCCTGGTAATGTCACGGGGGAAAGTAAACGCTCTTAACCTTGAAATGCTGGAAGAAATGCATGGGATTTTAGAGCTTCTAAAAGACGATGATGAGGTTAAAGCGGTTATTCTGACAGGGCAGGGGAAGTTTTTTTCGTTCGGGTTTGATATCCCGGAATTCCTCAGCCTGTCAAAAGATGTCTTCAGGCAATTCCTTGACAAATTTACTTTTCTTTATGCATATATTTACGAATATCCTAAAGCTACGGTAGCAGCCCTCAACGGTCATGCCGTAGCCGGGGGATGTATCCTGGCTACTTCTTGTGACTACCGCCTTATGGTCACCGGGAAGGCGAAGATAGCTCTTAACGAGGTTACTTTCGGAGCTTCTTTGTTTGCAGGTTGTATTGCCATATTAAAAAATCTGGTGGGGCAGAGAACCGCGGAAAAAATTCTCTTTTCCGGAACAATGTTTTCCGCTGAGGAAGCTCTTAATATGGGTTTGATTGACAGGGTATCATCGGAGGAAACTATTGTTCATGACGCACATAAGGTAGCACTCGAATTTGCCGCCCGTCACAGCCCGGCTTTCAGCAGTATTAAGAAACTGGTACGTAATATTGATATCCCGGAATTCGGCCCGCTGGAAAGAAAAGCCATCGACAAGTTTATTGATATCTGGTATTCAGAGGCAACCATGAAAAATCTGAAACAGATAAAGATTCACGCCTGAAAAGGCTTAGAGGATTATTTCGATGCCGACCGGGCAATGGTCGGAACCCGCTACCTCTGACATAATAAAAGCCTTAGTAACTTTTTTCTTTAGGTTATCACTGACGAAGAAATAATCAATCCGCCAGCCGACATTACGTTCCCGCGCCCGGCTTTTCATATCCCACCAGGTATATTGCCCGGGCCGGTCATTGTGGAGTCTGAAAGTATCAACGAATCCGAGCTCAACAAGGCGGTCCAGCCAGGCTCGTTCTTCGGGAAGAAATCCGGAAACTTTTTCGTTTTCCTTAGGTCGAGCCAGGTCAATTTCCTTATGAGCGGTGTTGACGTCGCCGCAAATTATGATGTTACTTTTTCTATTTTTGACAGTCAGAAGATAGTCCAGGAAAGCTTCATAATAATCCATCTTGTACTTAAGACGTTCCCGGGATGCTTTCCCGTTCGGATAGTAAATGTTGAATAAGATAAAATGCTTATATTCAGCGATTAAAGTACGGCCTTCAAGGTCGAACCGCTTAATATCTAAGCCGGTTTTAATACTATCAGGTTTTATGCGACTGTAAAGGGCAACCCCGCTGTAACCTTTGCGCTCGGCGGATACAAAATACGCCTGGTAACCTGGGACTTCGAGTAATTCCGGCGGCAACTGGTCCGGATGGGCTTTGGTTTCCTGAAGACACAGAATATCGGGGGCTTCACGCTTGAACCAGGAAAGAAAACCCTTATTATTAACCGCTCTCAAACCGTTTACATTCCACGATAGCATCTTGAGTCTTTTCATGTGAAGCCTGCTTTATATTTAACTGTCTTTCACAACTAATATGATTTATTAACAAAGAATACAACGGCATGACTCCCCGGGACAAGGTAATAATACAATTCGAAAAGTAAAAAAACCTGACCGTCTTAAAGGCGGTCAGGTCGGTAAAACTGTTGGGATTTACTCAAGGTAGCCCAACAATAAGTCAGGGCCGACCTTAAGTATCAGCCACCTCACAAAAATCTATATTAAAAATAGGACCACCTCCTTTCTTGTGTACTATATTATACGGTAATAAGATGCGTAAGTACAAGAAAAAAGTTGAAGGGAGGGGAAAAAAGTTAATTTATTGTGAAAGAATTCACTTGACAATACCTATTAATAAACTTATCATTTTACTAAGTTTTACTGTATAATATCATTAAAAGGGGTATTCTTTAATAGAATGATTTTCTTATGAAATTTTCTACTCGGGCCAGATACGGCTTAAGGATGATGGTGGAACTGGCGCGTGAGTTACAGCATTCCCGGCTGGTACAACTGAACCGGATAGCCGAAATAACCCATCTTTCGGTCAATTACCTGGTACAGCTGGCCATACCCTTAAAAAATAACGGGCTGATTGTAGGCATTTCGGGGAAGAAGGGTGGTTATCGTCTGGCTCGACCGCCGCAGGAGATTAAGATAAGAGAAATTCTGGAGGCGGTTCAGGGTCCTTTGAGTTTGTCGGATTGTGTCAACAATCCGGAAATCTGTCTGAACAGCAGTTTTTGTGAGGCCCGCATGATCTGGGTTCTGGCCAGTCAGAAGATCATCGACGTTTTTGAAGAGTACAGTCTGGCCGATTTGATCGACAGGGAATATAAAAATAAAATCCGTAACAAGTATCCGGGTATAACGCTTTTAGACCCGGATAAGTTTATGGCTGCCAATGATTCTGATCGTTATCATCCGGCAGTGAAGAAAAATTTGTAAGGAGTGTTTTTTATGCTGTGGATTCAGTGGGTGAGCTATATTTCGGTACTGATTGCGTTAATTGCCATGCTTGCCAAGGTATTTCGGTATGTCAGGGCACCCCAGAATTTTCGCTGGGAACTCTACCCGGTTCCGCATGAGAAAGGTCGGGCGGAATACGGCGGTTCCTATCTCGAGGAACTGGACTGGTGGAGCAAACCCCGACATTCCGACCTGATAAACGAAGTCAAGGAAATGCTTCTGGAGATTCTCTTTTTGAAGGGAGTGTATCATCACAATAAACGGGTATGGTTGTTTTCTTTTCCTTTTCATTTCGGTTTGTATCTGTGTATAGGCTGGCTCTTTTTGTTGCTTTTAGGGGCGGCGTTTCAAGCGGCAGGGGTGACAATGACCAGAGATGCCGGAACCATTGCTCGCATCATTTATTATCTGACGGTGGTCAGCGGTTACAGTGGTCTGGTTCTGACCGGTTATGGTGCTCTGGGACTTTTTATCTGGCGTGTCTCCGACGGCAATCAAAAAGCCTATAACTCCTTTGCCGAATATTTTAACCTGCTTTTTTTTGTCATAGTGATTGTGGTAAGTCTGATAGCTCATCTGGCGGGGGATAAGGATTTCGCCACTTTGCGTGCCTATGTACAGTCATTGATTACTCTGACACCAGCCCGCCCACCGACCGCATTTTTAAGCCTGGAAATAATTTTAATATCGATGTTGATAATGTATATCCCGTTGACGCGCATGTCGCATTTTGTCGCCAAGTATTTCCTTTATCATGCGGTTCGCTGGAGTGATACGCCCAACGAACGCGGCAGTAAAATTGAAAAGCGCATCATGGAACTGTTACAGAAGAAGGTAAGCTGGAATGCCTCACATATCCAGACCGGCAAATCCTGGGCTGAAGTTATCAAGGAGAACAAAAATGAGTAAAGGCATCAAGGTTAACGACATCAGCAGAAAAACCGAGCAGTTTTTTCATCTGGATACCAAGAATCTCCCGAAACTTCCTTACCCTTATGAAGATTGGGAAGACCCGCCTTATCCGGAGGTAGCCGAGGTCAAGCGCAAGGGCAAGGATATCTCCCTTGACGGTATTCTTAATGTCCCGGTGCCGTCTCCGCAAACCGAGGAGGAAAAGGAGAAACTGGTTGCCGCTTTCCTTGAAGGTCTCCGAAAACTCCTGACCGTGGAGAATAACTGGCCTTTCCTGAAACCGCTGTTATTGTCACTGGATAACTGTGTCCGGTGCAATACTTGTGCGGAAGCCTGTCCCATGTTCGAGATGAGCGGCCGGGCGGAGATATACCGTCCCCTGTTTCGCAGTGAAATTCTTAGGCGGATTATCAAAAAATACATCCATCCCGGCGGGAAACTGACCGCCAGGTTCACCGGCGCTGATATAGACTTGAACTGGGAAACGGTGGCCCGGCTGGCCCAGCTGGCGTACCGTTGTACCCTGTGTCGGCGTTGTGCTCAAACCTGTCCTATGGGGGTGGACAACGGCCTTATTGCCCGTGAAATCAGGAAGCTTTTCAGCCAGGAACTCGGTATCCATCCGGCGGAGCTTCACGAGGAAGGCACCGTCAAACAGCTTGATACCGGTTCCTCGACGGGGATAAGCCCGGCGGCACTGATGGACCTGATTGAATTCATGGAAGACGATATCACCGAGCGCACCGGTTTGAAAATCAAGATGCCTTTCGATAAGACCGGCGCGGATATACTTCTGCTCCATAATGCCGGGGAATTCCTGTCCTGGCCGGAGAATATCGAAGCCTTCGCTATTATCTTTGAGCTGGCCGGTCTTAACTGGACGATGTCGCGGGAATTAGTGGGTTACGATTCGGTTAATTACGGTTTGTTTTATGAGGATGTACAGCTGGCCCGGGTGACACTCAAGCATGCCGAAGTAGCCAAAAAGCTGGGGGTTAAAAAAGTGGTGGTGGCCGAGTGCGGTCACGCCCATAAAGCTATCATGGCTATCGGGGACCGGGTCTGGCTGGACGAAGTGAATATACCCCGTGAGTCCTGCATGGTGACACTGGAAGACCTTGTCATGAACGACCGTATTAAAATTGACCCGCAAAGGAATAATTTCCCGGTGACACTTCATGACCCGTGCAATATCACGCGTTCGATGGGCATCATTCAGCCGCAGCGACGAATTATCAAAAAGATATGCCCGCAGTTCCGGGAGATGACGCCGCACGGGGTGAACAATTATTGCTGCGGAGGCGGCAGTGGTTTTGCCATCATGCAGTCGTCCAATTTCCCCGCCTGGCGTTTCACCGTTCCGGGTCGTAAAAAGTTTGCCCAGATTTTGAACGCTTTCAGCCGCGAGGAACTTGACCCGGGTATAAATAAATATGTATGTGCTCCCTGCTCCAACTGTAAAGGGCAGATTCGCGATTTATTGACTTATTACGACGCCTGGGAGAGAACCCGTATTCTCTATGGCGGGCTGGTGGAACTGATTGTCAACGGGATGGTCGATGTTCCGGAAGGTTTTCTGGAGTGGGAATTCCATTGAGCGTTTGAACGTGTCTTCTTACTTATTTATTTCGCCCGAGAGGGCATACCGGATAAAATCAAAGCGATAAAAATGAACAACCCTCCCAGCGCCCGATGCGGGATGAAGGCTTCTCCACCCCAGGTCCAGGCAAAAAGAGCGGCGAAAACCGGCTCCAGGGCGAATATCAGAGATACTCGTAGGGGAGAGGTTATTTTCTGAGCTACCATCTGGATAACGAAAGCCGACAGCGTAGGGAAAAGCGCCAGGAAAACAACTATCCCGCCGGTTTTAACGGTGGCAATACCCAGAGGCAAGTCCAGCATCAGGGCAGTCAGGAGACTTAAAAGCCCCACTATCAGGAATTGCTGGCAGCTGATTAAAAAGGGGTCAATGCCGGCTTTCATGTACTTATCAGAGTATAACAGATGTAAGGCGTAGGTCATAGCGGCTGAGAGTGTCAAAATATCACCGATATTAATATCCCTGAGCCCCCCGGTTAGAATCCACAATCCCACAAGGGAAATAAACGAGGCCGTCAACTCCATGACGGTCGGCCGGCGTTTGAAAATGGTCCTTAAAAAAAGCGGGACGAACATGACGAACAGACCGGTAATAAATCCCGAATTAGAGGCGGTGGTGTATTTTAAGCCCAGGGTCTGGGGGATATACAGAAACCAGAGCATGATCGCCAGGGCAAATGCCCGACCCAGTCCCTCGAACAACCGCCGCCCGGTCATCAGGACATAAACCAGTAAAAACGAGCCCGCCAGAAGGAATCGATATCCGACCATGACGACCGCATCTATGTCAGCCAGGGCGGTTTTAACCAGAATAAAGGTTGCCCCCCAGATGGCTGCGGCATAAAAAAGACCGGCGTCGGCTAGAATAACTCTTGATTTGGTCAATATATGCGCCATACGTTTCCCGATGGTAATAGAGAACTATCGCGAAGTCAAAAGATATCTTCATAATTTATCTCCCGAAGACAACGTGGCGGTTATGGCTTGCCAAAGTCGTTAAAATGGATATATTATAATTAGGGTAATATTTTAGATGCAGAAGAAGCCAGGAATATAATTTAATGCAACTGCGGGCTGCTGGTCAGCGAGTAAAGACATCGGTATTATTTCCATTTTCAACGGTCTCGCCGATAAAGAACCGTGCTTTAACACCGATTAATATAATATAGTCGCTTTGAATATCACCGCGAGTGTATCGTTAATTGTTTCCTGGAGGATAATTAGACCCGGGTTTTAGATAATGTCATCTCAGATGAAGAACTCTCTTTTAATAACGCTATTCGTTTTTTTACTGGCTGTTTCGGCAGGGGCTGAGATTGCAGTCTATACCACAGTCATGGAAAACGGTTACCTGGACAGTCAGGTAAAAGCGGTGATAAATTTACAAAATCCCCCTCCTGGCCTGGAAATCGGCGGTTTCGAACTTTATCTGGTTTATGATTCGGCTTTGAGTTTGAGTTCGGTCCAGATGGGACAGCTTCTTCAGGATTGCGGGTGGGAATATTTTACGCATTCGGTCAGTTATACCTATAACGTCCGGATAATCGCTATTGCCGATATCAATAATGGCGCGCACCATCCCTCCTGTTTTGCCGCCGGTTCAGGGGAGCTGGCCCGACTCAATTTCAATGTCATGGATATTGCCCGATACGGCTGTGATTCCGTGCCTTTTGAATGGCTCTGGTATGACTGCGGCGACAATACCTTTTCCTCACGAAACGGAGATACGCTGTTTCTCTCCGACAGTGTTTTCCGGTATATAAACGATACGGTGATAAATATCACCCAGGATCTATCTTTTCCAACAGAGAGCGGAGCGCCCGAAGCGTGTGTCGGCGGTACCAGCGGACCGAAACGCCGTATTAATTTTTACCAGGGATTCAGAGATACGGTCTATGCCGTCTGCCACAATGATACTACCGATGTCACCGACCCTTATAATTGTTTTGCTTATATCTTGTACCAGTCGTCCGTGGTGGATAACTGCCCCGGGGCGACGATTGCCTGTTTTCCACCGTCAGGTTATCTTTTCAAAGTGGGTACGACTAAAGTGACCTGCCATGCCCAGGATACTCATGGCAATCTCGACACCTGCAGCTTCTTCGTCACGGTTTATGACAACCAGCCCCCGCAGTTGACCTGTCCGGCGGATATTGTCGTCCCCAATGACCCGGGTCTGTGTGGAGCCGAGGTATCTTTTACTCCGGTGGTCGAGGATAATTGCCGGGGGGTAAAAATAACCTCCACACCCGATTATTCCGGCGGCCTGTTTCCCATCGGCACCACCCCGGTTCAGGTCATCGCCACCGATACCTCCGGTAACAAGGATACCTGTGTCTTTAATGTTACGGTTGAAGACCATGAGGACCCGGTGGCAGTTTGCCCGGAAGATATCATCGTTTACAGCGATTCCGGTTATTATGGAGCCTTTGTTCACCTGGAATATTCCGCTACCGACAACTGTCCCGGTGTTACGGTGGTCTCGACCCCGGCGTCGGGCAAACTTTTCGGTATCGGGGATACCCCCATCAGGGTGGTTGCGGTCGATGCTTCGGGCAATGCCGATACCTGCAACTTTATCGTCAGGGTGATTCTGGATGATAGCGACGACGACGGTTATGCCGACTGGGACGATAACTGCCCGCAAACCTATAACCCGGAACAGACCAATGCCGATAGTGACCACCTTGGCGATGCCTGCGACAACTGTCCGCAGGTGGATAATCCCGACCAGGCTGACAGCGACAGCGACGGGGTCGGCGATATCTGCGATAATTGTCTGCAGGTTGTAAATCCCCTGCAGGAAGATACTGACAGCGATGGCCTGGGCGACAGCTGTGATAACTGTCCGGCGCTCGCCAATCCCGACCAGCAGGACAGCGATGGCGATGGTATCGGCGATGTCTGTGATAATTGTCAACTGGCAATGAATCCCCTGCAGGAAGATATGGACTCCGACGATGTCGGCGATAGTTGTGATAATTGCCTGATTATCCCCAACCCGGACCAGGCGGATGCCGATAATGATAACGTCGGCGACGCCTGTGATAACTGCCCCACACTGGCTAATCCTGACCAGGCTGACGGCGATAATGACATGGTAGGCGATGCCTGCGATAATTGCCCGGATATCGTCAATCCTTTACAGGAGGATGCCGATAGCGACAGTGTGGGTGATGCCTGTGACAACTGTATTGATATAATTAACCCGTCACAACTCGACAGTGATAACGACCAGGTAGGTGACGCCTGTGATAACTGCCCCACACTGGCTAATCCTGACCAGGCTGACGGCGATA
>CAZUAS010000009.1:31772-50344 GCA_964618515.1 uncultured Ignavibacteriales bacterium
ATCCTGACCAGGCTGACGGCGATAATGACATGGTAGGCGATGCCTGCGATAATTGTCCACAGGACGCTAATTTTGACCAGGCTGATGGTGATAACGACATGGTGGGCGATGTTTGTGATATCTGTCCGGGATATGACGACGGCATCGATACCGATGAAGATGGTTTGCCCGACGGCTGTGATAATTGCCCGGGTGAATTCAACCCCGGCCAGAGCGATAATGACGATGACGGCGTCGGTGATGTCTGCGATAACTGCCCTAACAGTCCCAATCCCGACCAGGTTGACGGGGACGGCGACGGTTACGGTGATGTTTGTGATATCTGTCCCGGATATGACGACGGCAGCGATACCGATGAAGATGGTTTGCCTGACGGCTGTGATAACTGTCCTCTGGATTATAATCCCGGCCAGGAGGATGCCGACAGTAATAATATCGGTGATGCCTGTTGCTGTGTGGGTATAACCGGCAATCTTGATTGCTCCGAAAGTGAAACACCCGATATTTCGGATATAACCCGCCTGATAGATTACCTGTATGTCAGTCATCGACCGCTGTGCTGTCCCGATGAGGCTGACGCCAACGGCAGCCGGGATAGCGAACCCGATGTTTCCGATATAACGGCGATTATTAACTATCTTTACATTGACCATAACGCCCTGGCAGACTGCCCGTGATAACCGCTTCAATACTAATCATTGTAGAGCAATTAAATCTATTTTATTAACTCCTGTAACTATTCCGAGCCGGAAGTGTTTCATTTTTATGAATATCTGGATGAAAAAAATGCCCCAAGTACGCTTCATTGCCGGAAATCTGATAACCAGTTTGATATTAATGACCCTGCTGGCGTGGCCCTTTTTACATTTTGCCCGGCTGACGACTGTGAGCGGACGGGTGGTATGTTCCGCCGGTTGCGGCTGCTGTCATGTGGTGGACAGGGCTGACGCAGATAACCTTCCTGACTTTGATTTGCAATGCTGCTGTAAGATATCCGAATATTGTCACTGATGTCGCCGTTTTCAAAACCGATAACACGAGGAACACCTGGATGACATTCGGTAGCGACCTGCCTTTGTCCGTGGTTCGTGACCTGGTCTATCATTATCCGACCCGTTCGATGGTGGTAGGAACCCGGATATTTCGGACATCGCAACATTAATTGACCATCCATATCTAAGGCATAAAGACCTGGCGATGTGTCCGTAGTTGCGACTTTTCAATTTAAAAAGCCCGTTGTCATGAGACGACGGGCTTCTTCATTATATGTTACCTCAGAGGTATGATTAATAACCTGCTGAAAAAGTCACAATCACTTTTCCGGAGTCAATTATGAAGGTATTCCCGTCATTGCCGCTACTGGTGCCGTAGAAATCGAATTGCCCGACTTTAGCCAGTGTTTTGAGCGTACTGAGGTTAGTGATTAAGCCCAGTGATTGGGCATAGGTTATTTTGGTTGAACCGGGGGGCACTGTCAGGTTATCAATAATCTTAGTGGCGGAAGCGGGAACGGAACTTGGATTCGAGCCCGCACCGCTGTAGTTATCAACATAAGCATCAAAAGTGACATTGCCGGCTTCATTACTGGTGATGTATAATTCCACCCCCACGGCATCAATAAAATCAATCTTGTCGCTGTGGTCTTTCCACACCTGCTCAGTGGTCAGGTTGACCTGATAAAAATAAAAACCGCTCTGGGCGGTAAACTGAAACGAATGCGTGATGATAAAAGTACCTGAAACCAGGCAACCGGCCAGTAGAAGGCCAATAACTATCAAACTGCTCTGGCTGATTTTATTTTTAAGTTTGTTCATTTTTACTGCCTCCTTACCGTCCCATAGTAAAATAATAATTAATGCCGGCGGTTATAAAAAGAGCTTTCTTGGAACCGTCTTCCTGGGGAGCGACAACCAAACGGCCGCAGACATCAAAAGCCAAAAGGGGTGTAAGACCAATGCCGAAGCCCAAACCACCGGAAAAACCGGGTTTACTTTCGTCGTAACCGGTATCGTCATTTTTTATTTTATAGATTCCGACGCCGATAATACCGAAGGGTTTGAAGCCCTTGATGCTGTTCATACTGCCCAGCAGAGCATCAACACCAAAGGAGGTTATTTTTGAACCGTCTATACCCAGTTCTACATTATCGACCGGGTCCGGTTTGCCCCATTTACCGAATGTCAGGTTTGGTTCCGCCGAAAGAAAAGGCAATAACTGCAAGCGAGCTCGGAAACCAAAAACCGAGCCGGTTTTCTGGTCATCCTGCACCACCGGCATGTTCAATCCTCCAAAGGCGCCGACACCTAATTTTAACCCCTGACCATGAATGTAAGGGGTCAGGAAAATAAGTAGAATTAATAACACCAACAGCTTTTTCATATTGAACCTTCCGCCATAAAAAAAGGGTTGTAAATTTTTGAACTGCCAGTTCAATATTTTAATTCAGCTGTTCTTTGTCAACTTAAAAGGGGCAAACAAATGGCTTTTAGCACCATATATTTTAAAGCCGATAGTAACTATTTTTATAGGGGCTTTTTTTAAAAGCCGCGGTGCTGTTATTGGAACAGCACCGGGTTTGATTTGTATTCCCGGGGGGAATCCGGGTCGATTATTCTGAGCTCCGCTGCTCCGCTGCCATCGGGTACTTTATCTGATACAGCCCGGAAACGGTAACTTATCCTGATTCTATGTCCGGGTTCGACCGGACCGAATTCAAACTGGATTTTATTATCGCGGCTGATAATAGCTGGTGTTGCCAGGTTATCCACCATGGCACTTCCGTCTATATATTCGGTGTTGGCAGGCAAGATGTCATTCAGCAGGACCTTCTCCGCTTTCCGGCGGCTGATGTTTTCCACCGTCAGCCGGATTTCCCAGTTATCATTGAAATTTTTCTCCAGCGGAGTATTCTCACTTATAATGAGGGTATCCCAGTTAACCGGTGTCAGTTCAAGAAGAGTTGACCCCTGCCATTCATTGACGGGGATGTTTTTTAGGTCGATGACCGGTCCTTTTTTGCCTTTAAGAAAAACTTCCACCCGGCGATTCTTAGCCCAGGCTTCGGGCGTATGCCCGGTGTCGACCGGTCGAGTGGCGGCGAAACCTTCGTACGACATAATAGTCGAGTCAATACCGTTCGCTATGAGCCAGTCAATCACCGCCTTGGCACGGGCTATTGACAGCTCCCAGTTGGAGGGATAGGCTATATACACGCGCCGGTAATCACAATGGCCCTCGGCTTTGACCTCGACATTATCATATTTCCTTATCGAATCGGCCAGGGCTTTAAGAGTTGGTAACGCTTCCGGAAGGAGTTCCGCCCGGGCGGTTTCAAAGTAGGCGCCGATTAGGTTGAACTGTATCACAGCCGGCGGCGATAGTTTGAACGGCCCCACCGCTATCTCAGCGGGGTTGGAGATTAATGGTGATTTTTCGACGTTTACAGGTTTCCAGCCGCTTTCCAGGTGTATTTTATTCGACATGAACCGGCGTACTCCGGGAGCCAGGTCTTCCAGCGAATACCGCGCCGACTGGCGAATCTTATCCTGGCCAAAGGTAAGTTCGTAACAGAGGGTTTGATTCCTTGCGACAGGCGTCAACGGCTGCCCTTTGTCTATAATAAGCCGGGAATGGTCGGGCAGGGAATCAACCACCCGGACCAAAGTCGGGTCGGCACCGCCGTTGGATGCGATGTCGATGGCATAATCGACAGTGACTCCGGTCGTATCCGAAAGCATAGTGGTATCAATACGGGCGGTTTTAGTCACCCGGACTTTTGGTATTACCGCCGCTCGCTTGTCAAGCGTAAGAACCGGTTGTTCGGGACAGACGCGAAATAGTACATAAGCTTCGCCCATCTCGTGAACATGAACAAAGACCGCATCCGGGACGTCTTCAGGAAGGTAATAACCGCAGGTTTTTAAATCCCTCCGGTCTATTTTAACGGCATGCTCTCCGGCCTGGACGGCACTGAAATAGAACATCCCTTTATTGTTGGACCGTGACTGGTAGCCGTCGTCAAGGAAAATATCCACACCGACCGGCACCGAGTCGATATCGGCAATACCATCTCCATCGCAATCAACTAAGATACGTCCGCGAATAGTACCATCGAATTTTTCCGACATGACCTGTATCCGGGCTGTGGCTCGTGAGGGACGGAAGGAATCGGCGTGTGCCCAAGCCACGTTATCATTGACACCCGAGGATGTCCGGGTGCCAAGCTGGACCGTGTAACGGATGGTCGCGGTGGCGCCGGCGGGCAGGGTACCCAGAGACCACTGGTAAGGGTTATCTCCAACCGGATCCGGGGCAGGCAGGTTGTTTATTACTGAGGTTGAGGGGATATATATAAAACCGGACGGCAGGGTATCGACTACCATGACATGGTATGCCGTAACCGGTGAAGTATTCTGTATGGTCAGAAGATAGGGGACAATATCGCCGGGGGCGGCACTGCTTCTGTCGGCGGTTTTACGGATAAGCAGCGGCGGAGTAATGAGGGAGACGTCGGCATAAACCGGTCCCCAGCTTCGGCTGGCCAGGTTCTGTACAAGGCGGGTGGAACCGCCTCCTTCAAAGAGCGTGGCGGCATTTCGATAGGTTGCGCCCGTATCGGCTGAGGCGGATATCTCCACCCGGTAGGTTATTACCGCCGAATCGCGAATGCCAATATCGCCGATTTCTACCCGGATCGGGTCCATGCCGCTGACTACCGCCGCGGCATTATTGACCTCGCCGGTACCGGTGATATAAATGAATTCATCGGGCAGGTTGTCAATGAGATAGGCGCCCGGAAGCTGACTATCACCATTGTTAACGACCCTAACGGTATAAAGAACGGTGTCACCCGGTTTGGCAACGTTGGGGTTGGCCTGTTTGGTAAGAGTAATGTCAGGCGCCAGTATCGTAGTTGAAGCTTCGGCCCAACCGGTGTACGGCGGCGGCCCGATAATACTCGCCCGGTTGACAATGGTGTGGCCGTTGGGAGTGTTTTCGTTAACGGTAACCTGGAGCTGCATCACTCTTGATTGTCCCACGGCAAGCGAATCGAGCGACCAGGTCAGGCTGTGGCTCAGGCTGTTATAAATGATGGCGCCGTCTCCGGAAGCCGAGTCGGATATATAAGTGGTATAACCCGGGATGGTGTCGCCGACCACCACATTATAAACGGTTTCGTCGCCGGTGTTGGTCAGCGAAAGGAAATAGGTGAGGGTTTCGTCAACTTCGGCATACGCCCGGTTCACTAGCTTGGAAAGAGTGAGTTCACCGGTGCGGCGGTCAACAACGACAAAATCACTCAGGCTGTCTCGACCGCAATCATTGATGGCGACCAGGGTGACCTGGTAAATGCCGATGTTGTCATAGATGTGCACCGGGTTTAAAACTTCGCTGGTCGTACCATCGCCAAAACGCCATACAACCGAATCAGCGTCAACCGACAGGTTGGTGAAAGTTACCTGTAAGGGTGGTTCACCATAAGAAGGTTCGGCGATAAAAGCCGCTGTTGGTACATCTCTTACAGTTATATAATAATCTTTAGTTTCCTTATCAATGCCACCTGGACCGCTTACGGTCAAGCTGATAGTATAATTGCCTGCCCGGGTGTATATCAGGGAAGGATTTTGTAACGGTGATACCGTACCATTACCCAGATCCCACAGCCAGGAGTTAATATTACCTGTGGACAGGTCTTTAAAATTCACAGTCAGGGGCGTACATCCCTTAAGGGGTTCGGCTGAAAAATCAGCTCTTGGTCCAGGTATGGTATCAGTGACTTTTATTATACGAAAGGTACTATCGCGCCCGCATTCATTTATGGCTATTTGATATACGGTGTAAATTCCAGCTGTGTTGAAAGTGTGGGAAGGACTCGGTATGGTTGAGGTACTGCCATCACCAAAGCGCCAGAATATGCTCTCGGCATTGGAGGACTGGTCGTTGAAGGCAACATTGAGGGGAACCAGGCCGGAGTCCGGTACAGCATTAAAAGCGGCGGTGGGCAGACTTTTCACTGTAATAAAATTGACTTTAGTGGTGTCATCAAAACCGCCCGGTCCGCTCACGGTCAGGGTAACGGTATAAGAACCGGGGGTGGAGTAGGTATGCTGGGGATGCTGCATATTAGATGTGCCGCCATCACCGAAGTTCCATGACCAGATGGTAATTATCCCGGTGGACAGGTCGGTGAAAGTGACCGGCTGCAACTGGCAGACGGAAGTGGTGTCGGCTTTAAAATCAGCCTTGGGTGGTTCGGGGGTTTCGGTTACTTTCACGGTCGCGAAAGCAGTATCGGTACCGCACTCGTTGGAAACCGTCAACTGGACGGTATAGATTCCAACGGTCGTATAGGTATGAGTTGGGTTCTGGATATTATCGGTTTGACCGTCGCCGAAATCCCAGGCCCACGATGTCGCGAAAGCCGACTGGTCGGTAAAAGTAACGGTCAGGGGGACACCACCCGAATCTGGTACGGCGGTAAAATCAGCTACGGGATATTCTAAAAATGTAATATCAATATCTTTTGAAGAGGTATCACTCCCACCCGGCCCGGTTACAATCAAGGTGATAGTGTAATTACCGGGTATATGATAGGTATGAACCGGATTTTGTGAGCTCGAAAAGGTGCCATCCCCGAAAACCCAGTTACGGGTGGTAATAAGACCTGATGAAAGGTCGGTAAAATTAACCACGGTGGAATCACAGTAAGGAATCGGTTCATATTGGAATTCAGCTTGCGGCGGCGGGGTTGAGCCCGTAACGGTAATGATTTTCGAAGTACTGTCGCGTCCGCAGTTATTGACAGCAACTTGGTAAACAGTATAAACTCCGGCGGTGTCATAGGTGTGCGTAAGGTTGTTAATACCAGTGGAAACGGAACCGTCGCCAAAACGCCATAATATGGAGTCGGCATCGAGGGCGTAATCAGTGAAATTGACTGTAAGAGGTGCCGCTCCGGAATCCGGGGTCGCTTCAAAATTTGAAACAGGTATATCGTGAACGGTAATATAATTTATCTTGGTTTCTATATCGGACCCGGCCGGTCCGGTTACTGTCAGGGTGACAGTATGAGGACCCCGGCCACGAAAAATGTGAACGGGATTTTGTGCCGTCGAAGTAAAACCATCCCCGAAATCCCAGAACCAGCTGGTAATAATGCCCCTCGAAAGGTCGGTGAAATAAACTCTGAAGGGGTAACAACCCTCAGTCGGCAGGGCGCTGAAATCCGCAATGGGTGGCATTTCAGGGTCCCTGACAGCGATTATGCCGGTGGTGGTATCACTACCGCATTCATTAGCGGCTATCAGGGTGACAATAAAGGTACCTTCGGAATGATAAGTATAAGTCGGATTTTCATCGGTTGATGAACCGCCGTCGCCGAAATACCACTGCCAGGAGGCGGCATCATATGACCGGTCGGTAAAAGAGACTGTCAGGGGAGCGCCACCGGAGGTCGGCGAGGCGGTAAATGATGCAGTCGGGATACCGATTATGGTCAGGTAGTCAACCTTCGTTTCCGTATCGCTGCCGTCCGGGCCGCTGACAGTCAGGCTGACGGTATAAACACCTCCGGTTCGATACAGGTGACGGGGGTTCCGCTCGGTCGAGGTTGTACCATCACCAAAATCCCACAGCCAGGCGGTAATAGTGCCGGTTGAAAGGTCGGTGAAGAACGCTTTTAAAGGGGCGCAGGTCCAGCTGAGGCGAACGCTGAAATCGGCCTGGGGCGGGGGAGGAGTCTGGGCAGGTGAAGTAACACTAAAGAGCGCAAGAGTACCGCCGACCAGTAACAGCAGCATCAATATCGAAGAAACAGAATATTTTTTTGTAACCAGCCTGTTCATATCGGTACTCTCCTAAAATTTTCCAACCAGCCTGAAGAACAAACCCTGGCCGCGATAATATTCGTCCGCATTGAGCTCGTCAGGTTGATTTTCTATTCTTTCAAAACCAAGCGATACCCGGTACCACTTGACATTTTCATAACCCACTTCAACCGACAGGTGAGTTTTTTCGTCGTCAAGTATCTCCTGTAGAAAGATATCCTTAATCGAGGCGCGGGCAAAAAAGCCACGTCCCAATCCCACCGAACCGTTTATCAGAAAAATATAAGACGTCGTGGTCAGTTCTTTAACCTGGGGATAATCATTGAGTTGCCAGCGGCGGATAAGACCGGCGGTAAAATCGTTAAGACGATTTTTATTCCAGTTGACCCGGAAACCGAGGTCCCAAACCTTGTTGAGGGTTTCCTGCCGTGAAAGATAAACTTTTCGGGTGTATTCCGATTCAGCATTAAATGACAGGTGGTGGCTGTAGAAATACGTGACCTGGCCCATGACAAAGTCATTGGTGTTGCGGGAGGTGGAATCGTGCCACCATTGCTCGATTTCATAACGGCCGAATTTGCCGAAACTTTTAACTGCGGCTAAAGGCAGGTATTCTACAGCGAATGTTCCCGAGCGCTCTATTTTGGTCGGATAGTCCTGCCAGAATTTCAAATTATCTCCCGGAACGGTAAAGCGTTTGTATTCCAGGGTTGCTCGGGAGCTTAAGTTGGCGAATGGCTGAATCCGGGCGGATGCAAAAGTAGCGTCTTCACGCGCTGACCAGGTATCCAGCTCGCGGTCTTTGGTCAGATGAATTTTCTGAGTCAGGTCAAGGCGGGTACCGCGGGAAAGTTCACTTCCCACGGTAAGGGCTACTTGATTCGTGTTGGTATTCCCGGTGCTGGCTATAAAATTCTGCCGGGTTATGAATTCATAATGCAGGCCATAGGTGAAAAGACGCAGAACCGGGACACTGTCTTTGCGGCCGTCCAGAGCGAGTATAATACGATGCTGGCGGTTGTCTTCGGTTGAAGGGTCATCGGCATTTTCGATATCCCGTCGTTCCAAGTTCAGTCCGAAGCGAAAATTATCGGATAGCCGGTTTTGAAAACCCATGGCGTAAATTTTTTCATCGCGGTGCCCGGGATAAGTATTATACTGACCGTTGGCTTCCAGTCCCCTGATTTGGTTAAAGGAACCAGTGATTTTATGTTTTTCCGATAGTTCGAAATTACCTTCAAGGTGCCATCGTTGCTGATTTAAGGTCGGGATAAGGTCGGTATTGCCGAAAGTCCGATACTGGTCTTCGACCCGCTGGTAAGCCGCTTTAAGACCCAGTTGCGAGGTGATTTTGCCCTCCCAGCCGGTACGCAGAGCAGTGTTGGTTTCATCCCTGTCGGGATTTTCTGCCCCGCCGATTTCGACATAAGCCTGACCATATTTTTTCAAGTTGAGATTTATATCACCCGTCACCAGGTTTTCGGGTTCCTCGGCTCCGGTGCCTTCCGCTTCATCATCGATAAAACGGTGCAGGTAGGTGGCACTCATTTGAGTACCCTCGACCGGCGACACTTTGAGCCGTGAACCGAGTATTTCGTCGTTTTCGGAACGCTGGTAGTCGTAAGTAATTACAATAAACACCGGGTCGGAAGCGATTGTTTCACTGGCAACCGGCTGATACAGAATTATTCGCCCGCGCTCATAGTCGACCGTATAATCAACATCACGCATCATCGTTCGGCTTGACAGGACGGTTGATTCGTTGAAGCGGTCCCGGACCTCGATTTTCACTTCTTCACTGCCCCTGGTCACCGGGGCGTATTTGAGGTCATACGGTCCGGTTGTCCCGTCAGCGCGAATCCCCACCACCGCACCTTCACGAAATGTCTTTCCCTCAAGTTTACCGCCGACGGCTTCGACCCCGACCGGGCCGCTGTGTAAATCGGCATAAGCGCCGAAAAACGAACGGTTGTACAAGCTGAATCTGGCTTCCTTAAAGCTTGACCGGAGTGAACCGCCCTCGATATAACCGTTTTTTTCCGATTCCAGCCGAGCCAGCATCTCCAGACGGGCCGGGCGTTGCGGATGATAAAACAGCCGCGTATCGAGGTTGCCGTATTCCCATTGACGATTGGGGTCATATACGGTTTCCCCGGTAAAGCGCCAGTTGTCCCAGAGCGGTTCCGTTGATGTCATCGACATTTTCAAACGGAATATCGAGGGGTCGGCATGGCGATACTCGTCATCAAGGCGTGAATCCAGAACCGTGACGCTGTTGACAAAAAATTTTCGGCTGAGGTTGCCGTTGGCGAATACCGAGGTACGATAGTTGGTGGAAAAATTGTCTTTGAACGAAGAATTATTCAGTTCAAAAGCCCGAATATCGCCCTTGATGTCCCAGGCATGGACTAAAAGTTCCCCGAATCCAAAAAGGAGTAAATCCTGTTTTTGTGCGACGGTCGTATCATACCTGTCGGGAACATTTATTCGAGAAAGGGTATCTATCCCCTGTGCCTGGATATCGGATGATAAAATAAAAAGGCAACTGAATGCCAGAAAAAACTGGAAGAGGGTAAGGGTATTATCGGGTTTGGAATTTTTATTGGATTTCATTTCGAGCGTGTCAATCCTTTTTTTAAGTAGTCTCTAAGTTTTTGTAAGACAATTAAAAATAAAGTTTATTCTCCATATATAGTCAAGCAATTTGCCTGCCGTCCGGAGTTATACATACACCTTTACTTTTTTATGGAATGAGATAACTTCATTAACTTTTATTACTTATGAAAAGAGAATATATGAAATTGAAGGTTTTAACAGACAGCCGGGTGAGCATTCTTAATATGCCCCTTGATACATAAAAGAATAAAAACTTTGCATGTAGTCCAGGGACAAATTAAAAGAGTGGTTTTATTCTAATAGTCAGTGCTTAATAATGAGTTTTTTTATCAACGTTAAGCGGATGATTTTGCCAAAAAATGTCCGGGATTACTTTTATTGGAAAATAAAAAGCGTGTGAATATTGTCAATATTACACACGCTTGGATATAGCGGTATTGAATTATGGAGTATTTTAAGCTGATCCGGTCACTTTATATTTTATCTACTCCCTTAATATTGAAATGACTGACCATTTCTTCGAGGATTTCGGCTTGACGATTCAGTTCTTCGGCCGCCTTAAAAGATTGTTCCGCACCGGAGGCGGTTTCTTTTGAAACTTCGGAAATTCTTTCGATATTTTTCGAAATTTCTTCGGCGGCAATCGATTGTTCATCGGAGGCCCGGGCAATCTGTTGTATCATCTGAGATACCTGCTGGGACATATTGACTATTTCGCTCAGGTTACTGCCGGCTTTATCAACCAGGACTCGTCCTTTGTCAACTTCCTGAACTCCGGCTTCCATTGATTTCACGGCATCCTCGGTTTCATTCTGGATACCCTTTATCATTTCTGTAATTTCTCCGGTTGCCTTACCGGTCCGTTCCGCGAGTTTTCTTACCTCGTCGGCGACTACGGCAAAACCGCGCCCCTGTTCTCCCGCGCGGGCGGCTTCAATGGCGGCGTTCAGAGCCAAAAGATTGGTCTGGTCGGCGATTTCATCGATAACGCTGATGATTTCACCTATCTGGTCGGCGGAATGCGCCAGCTTGCTGATTGATTCGGCTGATTTGCCGACTACGCTGGTTATTTTCTGCATTCCCTCGATGGTTTCGTTGACGATTTCACCTCCGGTGTTGGCAAAGTCGGAAGCATTTTTGGAAACCTGGGAAGCTTCACCGGAATTTTTGGACGACGTTACAATGTTGGATGTCATCTCTTCGATAGCGGTTGAAATCTGGTTTATTTTCTCAACCTGATCCTTTACGCCTTTCGACATATGTTCCGAGGTCGAAGAAATCTGAGAACCGGCGGTAGCCAGTCCGCGGGCATTGTCTTTTATTTTTCTGATGATATCGGAGAGCCTTTCAATCATGTTTTTAAAGGAAGAACCAAGCAGGTCTTTTTCCGTTCTCGGGTGAACCTCAATTGTCAAATCGCCCTCGGCAATCTTTTTCGCCGCCATAGCCATATCCCTGACATAAGTTGCCAGGCTCTCGAAAGCTCTCGCCAGTATCCCGGTTTCATCACTACTGGTAATATTCAAAGTTTGGTCAATGTCGCCGGTAGCCATGGCCTGAGCTACCCGGGCAACCTGGGATATGCGTCTTGAAATTTTTATGGAGATTGTATAGCTAATGAACAAAACCAGCAGAGACCCGACAATACCGATAATAATTATCTTGAGGAGTTGTTTGTTCAATAAGGCCATAACCTTGTCTTCCGGTATCAAATTCAACAACACCGGGCGTTCCAGGTCAGTAGAATTCTGAGAATTCAACGAGGGCGGTTTTAAAAGATGACTGCCGGCGAAAGTAGACTGGTTGTTGAAATCACTTATGACGACAGCGTTATCCTGCGCGCTGGCGGCATACTGCGTCAGCTCTAAAGTATTGGTCTGTTCAAATGTGGAACTGGTACCCGAAGTAATAAGATTTTTCTTGGGGAAAATTAACAGGGAGGCGGCACCGCTGAAGCCGTAGCCGAGGAATACTTCATGACAAGCATCGATCAGGTTGTTGACAACTGTCCAGTCGGAAAAGGCCACTAGGGCACCGTTGGTTTCACCGGAAGTACCGGTTGCAGGTTGATAGAAGATGTATGCCTTATCGTATTTCCGGTTAATTTGAGAAAGTGTTTTACTGGTTGTAAAGATAACTTTCTTCCTGCTATCGCCACTGAGTTCATTAAAGTCCGGCAGCAACTGTCCTTTAAGCTGGTGATGATTCCCCTCAAGGCGGGGGGCCTTGGCGATTTCCAGGATCTGCCCTTTTTTATCTATTAACGCCAGGAGGGCAAAACCCGGATTACTCGAAAGCCATTTGTCAAGTTCAATACCCAGCTCGGCGGTGGTATTGAATTCGATGGCTATTCCGAAAACATCATCTTTTACCCAGGTATCGAACAGCTTGGCGTTGTTTTCAAATTCCCGGTTTATTTCATCAGCGAATTGCTTACCTGTCAGTTCAATAAGGTTTTCGTTGTTTTTTGTGAACTCACTTTTCGTAAAATTATAGAAATAAACAATTAAACCGACAAGCATGATAAGGCTGATAAAACCGGAGCAGAGAATCTGATTGCGAATATTCCATTTTAACATGAGATTTATATCCCCTTATTTATTGACTTGTATTTAAAACCCCGTCAGGACGGCTAATCCTGTAAAATAACACCCGGCTTAAACTTATCGTTCGAGCCGGGTATATTTTATTCGGGCAGGGTGTTATTTTCCCGCCATAACCTCCAGTGATTCGAGTTGCGCTGGCAGGTTACTGGCTTTTCTCTGGGCTAACCATTCTTCCTTGGAGATGGCAGCCTGTTCACCGCTTATTTTATTGATAATTTCAAAGTAGTCGAGTTTGTACTTATCCTTGAGAACTTCCGTCTGAGGTTTGCATTTGACTGCATAGACCGTCTGAATAGACTGATGGTCGAAAGCGCGCCAGGTCTGAGGGTCTTTCAAAAGCTGGTAGGTATGGCCTTCCAGGGCCTGCACGACTTTCGGGGCATCAAAACTCTTCGCTCTTTCCACAGCATCTTTGTATTCATAGAGGATGGTATAAGCTGAGGCACCGGAAGTGCTGGGATACCGGTTGAATCTTTTATCGAAATCTTCTACGAATTTCTGACCGCGCGGATAATTGTATAGATAGGGAATCCTCCAGCACCACGGCAGGGCGCCAATCACGCCTTCCATAACCTTGGGACCGCCGCCTTCAGCCATTCCCAGAGTAATATTCGGCACGACAATCTGGGTGGTGGCTTTAATACCCAGAGAAGTAGCCTGACGGATGGCGCTTG
Organism: uncultured Ignavibacteriales bacterium; assembly: GCA_964618515.1. Lineage (GTDB taxonomy): Bacteria > Zixibacteria > MSB-5A5 > GN15 > FEB-12 > JAFGNW01. The sequence continues at coordinate 45,495 of CAZUAS010000009.1, forward strand.
ACATATCGTTGCCGAAAAGAACCAGAACCAAAACGTCGGGCTTAATCATCTTGGCCAGGGATAGTTCCTTGTTATAATCGGTCGTGCCCAGAGGTGTCAGAAGCCCCTTATGCGTTTCTTTGTCTTCGGTATTGGTGAGTTTTCGCACCGATGTTTCGGTGGTCCAGCCCCAGGTATAATCAGATGTAATATACATATATTTTTTTCCGGCAAAGTTGGTATTCAAGTAATCGGCGATGGCTTTTGCCGCCATCCAGGAATCATAGCACTCCCTGAACATGTAACGGTGTCCTTTGGTGCCGGTGGTCTCGGTGGAGTAAGTCAGGGTGCCAAAGAAGGGTACGCCTTTTTGCTGGCAGATTTCACCGGCGGCAATGGCGACCGCGCTGGAGGAACCACCAAAAACCATTTTGACTTTTTGCTGATCGATCAGATCTATAACGTTACTCTTGGTGACATCAACATTGGATTTTGAATCCCGGACAACGAGTTCAACTTTGTTTCCCAAAATACCGCCGGCGGCATTAATTTCATCCACGGCCATAGTAGCCGCCCGGTACTGGTCCAGTCCCTCAGCAGCGTATGGTCCTGTTTCCGGATAGTTAAGCCCTATTTTTACCGTATTTTGGGCAAAGGAGAAGGATGCGGCTAAAAGCGCCATGACCAGGACGGTCAGCAACAATTTGAATGATTTTGTAAACATGTTATATTCCTTTCGTTTATATTGATTTATTTCAGAAATTAAAAATTAGCGAAGTCTGGACACGCAAATCATCCACCGTTTCCACGTTTTTATAAGTTGTTTTCCATTGAGAAATCTCAAAACCCAGAGTGACCTGGGGCACGATAGAATAACCGATGTTTCCGAAGAAACACTGGTTTTTGGAACGCTGGTTGTCACTCAGGTTATCGTCGTCCGGGTCATCGAAACCATAACCGGTGGTAAATTTAACTTTCGGGGAGGTTTTAAACCAGAAAGACGCCCAGCCGCCGGAAGAAGCCAGGCCGTCGACAAGACTGGAATTGGATATACCCCCGAAATAACTGCCCAGATTCGAACCGGAATAATACTCTCCTGAAAATCCAAAAGTAGCGCCGGATTCGAAACTGCCGTGTCCGACCAAAGCCCGGTTCTCATATTCTTCCGATAATCCGAGTTTATCCTCAGCGTCCATTTTCCCCCATAGTCCTGAAACACCGAAACGAACTTTATAATGGTCGTTGAATTTGTGGTTGATATCGACAATGCCCTGTATGGTGGGTATGGCGGCATCGGTACCGTCATCATCACCGTCGGTCTTATCGGCATCGGCGACAGCCAGGGTAAAAGTCGGGGTCAAGTCATTTCCAAGAGTGCGGAAGAAACCCGTACCCAGGGTAATTTTGGTGTTTCCGTTATTGGTCGGGGAGTAAAAGAGGCTGATCTGGGGTCGACGATAGCCGATATTACCGCAACTCCACAAGACCGGATAATTCAAAGTAGACGGGTTTAAAGGTGATATAATATCCCAGCTCTGTCCCGCCAGCATTTTGAATTTGCCGGCTTCGACCGTAAAATAAGCGTGTCGCAGCTGGAGCATGGCTTTATTTTGAGCCACCGTGGCACCGGTTACCCCGGCATACAGGTCAAATTCGATTTTACCTGAAACCAGGATGGGCTGATGCCTTTTCTCCGTTATATTAATTCCAAAACGGGTTTCATTGGCGGTCATGTTAAATTGAGCATCATCACGGTTGTTCAATTGAGGATTGACCCACATAATAAAGTTGCCGTGACTGCTTGAATTTTGCTCATAAGCCCCGTCCAGCTTGACATAACCGTACAGGTCTACTTCAAGGGAACTGTTTTCTTTGGCGACGCCGGTCGACAAAAGAAAGCTCATGAACAAAAGCATAACCTTGAAGACATGTTTGGTACCTTGCATAACCTCTCCTTTTATATATATGCGGATGCGATTTTTAAAATTTCAAAGATGCCTTTCAACGATGACAAAAAAATCTACCTTAATTAAATCGTAACTAATGTCTCTATTGACGAGAGACTTTTTTGGGGGTAAACAGGGGTACGGTTTTTACCCTAAAAGGAGTTTAATCTATTACTTTGCAGATGGTTAGGCGTTGGGTAATAGAGACAGGATAAATTACCCCTGTTTTTTTATTTAAGGGTCTTAAGATATGAAGCCAGGTTGATTTTTTTATTGGCTATTTTTAGTTTTTTACGAATGGTCTTGCGTTGTTTTAAAATTGTAAGAAGGGAGATGTTAAAAGCTCGGGCGATTTGTTTCGAACTGAAACCGTTTTTTATCATCTGGCAGATTTCTGTTTCTCTGGGCGTCAGTTTTGAGTATTTCGTCTCCAGGTAGTTTATAAAGGGGGAACTTAAATCACTGACGCAGTTTTTAAGAAGCTTGAAGTAGTGTTTTTCACTGTCCGAAACGCGTTCTTCGAGAATATCGAAAAGGGGCAGGGCTACACGGTCGATATTGGACTGGATTTGTCTTGCCATATTCTTTTTTTCATCATCAATCTGGCTGAGTATTTCTTTCAGAGCGAGATTCTTTTGCTGCAGAGCTTCTCTTTCTATTTCCAGTTCCCGATTTGCCTTGGATAGTTCCAGGGTCCTTTCGCGAACGCGTTTTTCCAATTCGTCGTGGGCTTTTCGCAGTTCCTCGTCGGATTTCTTGCGTTCGAGGGCGTTGGTGAAAATTGTCCCCACCATCTTTAAAAGAGTGATAGTGTCTTCGGACCAGTTTCTAGTTTCGCGGACGGCATCAAAACCAAGGAAGCCGATCAGGACTTTACCCAGGTACATGGGAACGACAATCAGGGATTGAATTTCCTGAGACTGAAGTATTGTTTTTTCGCTGGCTGCCGACGCGGGAAGGTCGGCAACACTGGGGATTAAAATATTTTCCCTGTTTTTAAGTTTATTCATCCACCAGGGGAGGAGTTCGATATTCAGGTTTTTACAGTTATTTATTTGGGGTGATATGCCCTCACGGCACCATTCATGGGTATTTTCGATATGTTTAAAATCATCCTTGAAAATAAAAACATAGCTGCGGTCGGCTTCGGCAAACCGGCCTATCTCTTTTAAAGCTTTCGTTATTTCCCCGTCAATGTCGGCGGTATCGATATTTATGAAGTCCGAGGATATCAGGGTAATCAATCTTTCAAACTTGTTGCGGTATTCGAGTTCCTCGACCTTTTTAATATCGGTAACATCCTCGATAAAACCTTCGATTGCCTGTGGTTTGCCGCTAAGATGACATTTATTCTTGATATGCTCATTTACCCATCTTAGCTGACCGTCCTTTCGGACAATACGGTAGGTTCTCCGGATGGCGTGGCCGGGTACGGATATCAGCAGGTTGTTATCTTTTTCGATAGTCGGCATATCTTTTGGATAAATAATCTTATGCCATTCCAGACGGTGAGAAAGGAAATCGTCGGCTTTATATCCGGTTATTTCTTCAATGGAACCGTGCATGGATTTGAGGTTGAAAAAAAGGTCACTGATGAAGGCGATCCCGTGATAATTCTCGATAAAATTTCGATACCGTTCTTCGCTTTCCTTTAGAGCCATCTCGGCCAGTTTTCGACGAGTAATATCCCGGAAAAAATTTAGAGTGGCAGGCTGGTTTTCCCATATTATAAAGACCGTGATGCACTCACACCATTTTAGCTCATTGAACCTGTTTATGAAGCGAAACTGTACCGGTGCAGGGTTCTGATGATGCAGGAGAACCTCGTCCTTGATACGGTTTAGCATATCCCGGTCCTCGGGATAGATAAATTCTAAAAGCGGTTTACTTAAAAGTTCCTTCTCCGAGTAACCGGTTATTTCACAGGCTTTAGGATTGGTGAAAATAATGTAATCGTTTTGTAATATGGCAATTCCCTCGCCGCAGTTATCGATTACATCCCGATATCGTTTCTCGCTTTTTTTCAGAGCTTCATCGGCTTTTACCGATTCGGTAACATCTCTGATGGTTATCAGGACATACTCAAAGTCGTTGCTTTCCGGAAGGTAAAACGGGGTGGTGTTGACGCTTACCAGGACGTGCTTTTTCCGATTGTAGTTATACACCTTCAAAACGGCATTTCCGTTTTGTCTATTTTCATTAACTAAAGACAAAATCGGCCAAATTCCCGGATTTTCGTTATCTTGACAGGCGGTTATTTTTTCATTTTGGATAAACGATTCTAACTGTTGCTGCATGATTTCTGAGGATATTCCCATTATATTTTCCGAGGTCGGGTTAGCGTACAGAATATTCTTTTTTAAATTGTAAACTATTAAGCCGCAGGACAGGGAATCGGTGGCGAAATCGTCGGGAAGGGTCTCATTATCCGTTACACCGCAGGAGGCTTGGCAATAATTTTCAGTGCCGGATTTACGCCTGAATCGAAGAACCGTTTCCGGGTATTTTTCAGCAGTAATTATATCTATATTGCGAAATTTTTTCAAACTTTCCAGCCTTTTTCAGATAAATCAATTAATTAATATTATCGGATTATGTAATTATTTCTAAATGAATGTATGGCATCAAAATACATGAAAAAACAACCGGTAATAAGTCGGTGGTTTCCGAGTCATCATTAGATATGGATGTAGGTCTTGATTTGAGATATCGGAAACACCCCCCGGCCAGAATCAAAGCAACCTCCGTTGCGAATTCGTGGGGTTCCGTTGGCAGGTGACTATCGATATCCACGTATTCCTCCGTTACAGCGGAGGTTCACGACCATCCCTCTGTCTGGTTTTCCAAGTCATGCCGGGATGACCATTGATCCAGCGTGCAGATCGGAAGAGCGTCGTGTAGGGAAAGAGTGTAGGATAGGGTGTA
>CAZUAS010000010.1:0-27102 GCA_964618515.1 uncultured Ignavibacteriales bacterium
ATCTCATTCCAGAGAATCATTATAACGTATTCTCTGGTCTTCTTCCACCATCGCCGCCAATTCTCTTGAGACGGAAGTTTCTTTATCGAAAGTCGCCTGAGTGCGACGTTCAATACATCCGGCCAGCGGCAATAATATTATCAGAAAGAGAAAAAATATTTTTTTATTAACCATGGACTCACCTTCATTAAATAAAAAGCGGGAGACGAGGTTCGAACTCGCGACCAACAGCTTGGAAGGCTGTGACTCTGCCAACTGAGTTACTCCCGCTTTGACAGATAAATTATTTCATAAGAGAAAAATTGGCAAGTTATTTTATTTTTTCAGCTTTAACCGACTAATGAGATAATGTCGTCGCTGTTCAGGTAAAGTAAGGTGAGACCCCCCAGTGCAATTTACTTTTTAAAAGCTGAAAATAAGAGTTTTCCGGAAAAGTAATTAATTTTGCCCGATAGTCAGCCCGGGAAATAATGACTTTTTCTTGGCTGTACAAGGGCACCATTACCTGGCCGTCCAGCGCCAGCGTAGCTTCCCTGTTTTCAGTGAGAATCATCAGCTCGAGGACATCGTCAGGGGACAAAATCATAGGTCTGGTTGTCAATGAAAAGGATGAAATCGGCGAAACAATCATGGCTTCGATTTTAGGATGCATAATCGGGCCGCCGACCGCCAGGTTATAAGCCGTGGAGCCGGTGGCGGTGGCAATTATCAGGCCATCAGCCTTATAAGTCACCACCTCTTCACCATTGATTTTAAGGTCGATATCGAGAAGACGCGGGACAGCGCCGTTATCAATTACGACATCGTTGAGAGCATCGGACGAAGGGGGTTGCTTTTTACCCATGACGACCGTATTAAGTACCATCCGTTCGTCGAGGGAGTATTTCCCAGCCAGGATGGCATCAAGAGCATGGTCCAGTTGTGGCGGTTTCAAGGGGGTTAAAAATCCGAGCGAACCCAGATTGATGCCCAGAAGCGGCGTGCCGATAGGACCGGCGGTACGAGCCGCCGAAAGTAACGTCCCGTCGCCGCCCATTGAAACCAGAACATCAACCTCGGCAGCAATATCCTCACGCGGACAAAAAAGAGGAAAATCCCTGACGACTTCCTGAAGTTCATGGCTGAGCACTAATTCCTGATTGTTTTTCTTTGCCCACTCCAGGATTACTTTAATCGCTTTTTCCGCCCCGATTCTTTTTAAATTGGCAATCAGACCAAACCGCATTTTATTTATCCCCGCTAATCAATTTCCTTTAATAAAAAATATATCAAAAGACTTTTTCCGTCGACAGGCATAACTTTTGGAACCGGATATAACCAAGTTTCGAGTCGACATTACCAGAATATTTAATAAGGCAACAATCGTCATGGAATTTAACTCACTACCTGGACACTGATTTTTTTTTGAGACTGCCGTTTTTTTTCATAACCAGCTTTTGCAATAGTCCGGCAGCGGTTTTGTGCTCTGCGTAAATGAAACTCCGGATTGAACGGGCAATACCTTCCGGGTCAAGGCCAACCTCGCGCAGAAGTTCCAGGCGGGTACCATGAGTGATAAAATCATCGGCTAACCCGAGATTTTTAAACTTGCCATCGTATTTGGCGGAAACCAGATAAGCGGCTACCGCTTGACCGAAACCGCCGCGCAGGGCGTTTTCTTCGATTGTGATGATATATTTGGCATCACGTGCGATACTTGCTAAAATATCCATATCGAGTGGCTTGACAAAACGGGCGTTTACAACTGAAATATCCACACCTTTATCATGAAGGTTCTCGCGGGCTTTAAGGGTGTTGGCGACCATGGCACCGACCGCCAGGACCACGATATCTTCGGGGCTGGTCAACCACTCCCATTTTCCCCATTCGAGAGTAAGAACAGGTTCTTCCATCGCCGAAGGAACATTATCACGGGGGTACCGGATTAGCACTACCTGGTCAAGGTTATTATCAAGGGTGTGATGCATCATAGCTCGAAGTTCATTACCGTCCTTGGGAGCCGCCACCGTAAGGTTGGGAACGGCAGGAAAACAACTCAGGTCAAAAACGCCGTGATGCGTCGGCCCATCACTGCCGACCAGCCCCCCGCGGTCCATACAGATGACCACTGGTAATTTCTGAATAGCCATATCATGAATAACCTGGTCATAAGCCCGTTGCATAAAAGTGGAATAAACCGCCAGATAAGGTCTTATCCCTTCCGCGGCCAGCCCGGCGGCAAAACAGGCCGCATGACCTTCGGCAATCCCAACATCAAAAAAACGGTCGGGATATTGCTCGGCATACTTATCCAGCCCGGTACCGCTGCACATGGCGGCGGTAATAGCCACGACTTTCTCATTTTTAGAAGCCAGTTCCAGCATGGTGTTTCCGAAAACATCGGTATACGACGGAAAGGAACTGTTCGAGACGGTAACCTGTCCGGTCACTTTATCAAATTTACCAATACCATGATAAGAAACCACATCCTTCTCGGCCGGCACAAAACCTTTGCCTTTTTTCGAGGCAACATGGAGCAGTACCGGACCTTCGATTTTCTTTATGTCTCTCAGGATCTTAACCATCTGCGGCAGGTCATGACCATCGATAGGTCCGAAATAACTGAAACCCAGTTTTTCAAAGAGCATCCCGGGTACCAGAAGAGCCTTGACCGAATCTTCAAGCCGACTTATCGTTTCTCTGATTTTATCCCGGCGTTTAAAACGACCGGTCAAATCCCAGATTTCCTTACGCAGTTTATAAAGTTTTTCGTCGGTCATAATACTGGTAAGATACTTGGATATGGAGCCGACATTTTTCGATATCGACCAGGTGTTGTCATTGAGCACCACCAGCAAATCTTTTTTGAGAGAACCGGCATTATTCAAACCCTCAAAAGCCAGTCCTCCGGTCATAGCCCCATCACCAATAACGGCAATAACCCGGTGTTTTAGACCGGCCATATCGCGGGCAACCGCCAATCCCAGGGCGGCAGAAATAGATGTTGAGGCATGCCCGGCGCCGAAAGCATCAAATTCCGATTCACTGCGTTTGGCATAACCGGCCAGACCGCCGTATTGACGGATTGTCGATATCCGGTCTTTACGACCGGTCAAGATTTTGTGCGTATAGGTTTGATGACTGACATCCCAGACGAGTTTATCTTCAGGCAGGTTATAAACATAATGCAAGGCAATAGTAAGTTCCACAACTCCGAGGTTGGAAGCCAGATGTCCGCCAGTTTCGGCAATAGTTGACACCAGAAGTTGCCTGATTTCTTCGGCTAATTCTGTAAGTTCTTCGACCGTAAGAAGTTTCAAATCTAAAGGGGTGTTTATTTTAGGCAGGTGTTTCATATATAAGTTATTATGCTTCCGGTTATTTCTCTCTTTGACCGATAAAACGAGCCAGATATTTCAAAAGATTATCTTCCTCCTGGTTATGATTAATAATAGCCAGGGCTTCATCAATTAACCAGGCGGCATCCCGGCGAGCCCTTTCCAGGCCGACAGTTCCAGGATAAGTGGCTTTCTGATTTTTACTATCGGAGCCGATTTTCTTTCCCATTAATTTCTGGTCGCCCTCGATATCAAGAATGTCATCAATGATTTGAAAAGCCAGGCCGATTTTTTCACCGTATTCAGTCAATTGAGACAAAAGGGATTCGTTGGCGCCTGCAAGAATCGCCCCGATTCTTACAGCGCCCCTTATGAGAGCACCGGTTTTCCGTTTATGAATACTAATAATTTCCTCTCTGGTTACGGCTTGACCTTCCGCTTCGACATCGGCCATCTGTCCGCCCAGCATACCAGAGGTGCCGATAGCTTCCGCCAGCTCCATAACGGCCCGGGTCGAACCGGTTTTGGCCATTAATTCGAAAGCCACCACATGAAGAGCGTCTCCGGCCAGCACGGCCACCGCCTCGTTGAACTGTTTATGGCAAGTCGGTCGACCGCGACGCAGATCGTCGTCGTCCATACAGGGCAAGTCATCGTGTATCAATGAGTAGGTATGCACCATTTCCAGAGCCGCCATAGCCAGGTGGATGATTTCGATATTGTTGACAACATCGCCATCACAATATTTATAAACAGCGAACGCCAGAGCCGGACGAAGGCGTTTACCGCCCGCCATGACCGAATAACGCATGGCGGCATGTAATCGCTGCGGGGGCACGGAGTCTGAAGGCAGGTATCTATCCAGCAAATCCTCGGTTAACCTGCGGGTATATTCAAGATAAAGTTGTCCTTCAATAGCATCTACCGGCATTATTCCTTATCCTCTGTTTCCGCGAAATCTTCTTCAACAAGAGTCTTATTTTTTTCAGTGATGATTTTTACTTTCTTTTCCGCCTCGGATAGTTTCTTATCGCAAAAGCCGGCGATTTCCAGACCCTCGGTATATAACTTGATGGCTTCTTCCAGTTTCACCTCACCGGTTTCCAGAAGATTGGTAATTTCTTCAAGACGATTTATGGCCGTCTCAAAATCCTTATACTTTGAAGAGCTTGTCATATTCACCTATTTTCCCAAATTACTTTCTTCAACCAGTGAAATCAAGCGGCCGTCAACCAGGATGGTTTCCAGCTTTTCGCCGGGTTTAATCGTTCGGCAGCTTTTCACCAGCGACCGTTCGGGCAGTTTCCGACTCACCGAGTAACCTCGCGATAGTATTTTCAATGGCGACAGGGTGTCCAGCCGTGACAGAACTAAAGATAAATTATTTTTAAAAACTTCAAAGCGATTTTTCCCGGCGGCCTGTAACAAGCGAATTTGACTGTCAAGGTACTGCTGGTGTTGTCGAATGAAATCAAAGGGTCGGGCAAAAACGGGACGGTTACGCAGAGCTCCAAGCTGCTGGCGGGCTTGCCGGACAAGATTCCCAAGACATCCCGCCTGAGTGGATAACTGGTACTCAAGACGGTCCTGCATATCTTTTATCGACCATATGACCAGTTCGGCCGCTGCCGAGGGGGTTGAGGCACGAAGGTCAGCGGCCAGGTCAGACAGGGTTATATCGATTTCATGTCCGACAGCTGAAACCACCGGAATATTCGAGGCGGCTATTGCCCGGACGGTTATTTCGGTATTGAACGGCCAGAGGTCCTCAAGCGACCCGCCGCCCCGACCAGTTATTATTACGTCGATATCCCTACGGCGGTTAAAATATTCAAGGCCGGCTTTAATGGTCAATTCGGCGCCCTCACCCTGAACCTGAGCCGGGTAAATAATCAACTCAATGGAAGGATTACGACGTCGGGCTATCTGGATAATATCCCTGATAGCCGCTCCGGTGGGCGAAGTTACAATCCCGATTTTACAGGGATATTCGGGTAGTGGTTTTTTACGAGCATCATCGAAAAGACCTTCCGCGGCTAATTTCTCAAACAATTGCCGGAAAGCCAGTTCCAGTTCACCCGTTCCCACCGGTAAAAGCTTACGACAGTTGAGCTGATAATTACCGCCTTTTTCATAGACGGTAATATCGCCGTAAGCTATTACTTTCTGGCCGTTTTCCGGTTCGAATTTAAGATATGCTCCGGCTGAACGCCAGATTGTCACCTTTATAACCGCATTTTCGTCTTTAAGATACATATAACGGTGGCCCGACGAATGATGAATATAATTGGATATCTCCCCCTCAACCCAGAGGTCAAAAAAGTTTTCCTCCAAAGCGGTCTTGATCATTCGAGTAATGGCCGTCACCGAAAAAGGTTTTATTTTCTCAGGCATGATGATTATATAATGACCCAAGCAACAATATGCAATAATTAAACCGGCTTATGCCGGACCTACAATTTATTCAAATTTTCAAGTATGGTGCGGGCTAATTTTTCGTTTATTCCTTTTACTGCAGTAAGCTCTTCGAGAGTGGCTTTTTGAATCCGGACCACCGACCCGAAAGTTTGTAAAAGTAACGCTCGCTTTGCCGGACCGATACCGGGAACACTATCCAAGGCGGATTGGATGGTCCTCCGGGAACGCACCTTACGATTGTAATTGATGGCGAACCGGTGAGCCTCATCGCGGATACGTTTGAGAAGTATCAGGGCCGGTGAGCTTTTACCGATAGTAATCGGGTCACTCCGGAACGGCAGATATACCTCTTCAAGACGTTTAGCCAGGGCGATAACCGGCTGGTTGTCAAATCCCAGGGACTTGAGTTCAGCCAGAGTCGAGGATAACTGACCTTTGCCGCCGTCCACCACCACCAGGTCAGGGGGAGTGAGCTTCTCGGACTGTAGCCTGTAAAAATAACGGCCGACCACCTCCCGTATCATGGTAAAATCATCCTGTCCCGCAACACCTTTAATTTTAAAATGCCGGTATTCGTTCTTCCGGGGCTTTCCGTTTTCGAAATAAACACAGGCTCCGACGGCATCGGTCTCACCGGTGTTGGAAATATCAAAACAGACCATCGTCTTCGGTGACACCGCCAGCTTCAATTCATCTTTCAAGGCCGTAACCATTTTGCTGATGCGTTCTTGGTGCCCCCGCTTCTGTATCAAGAGTTCGTCCAGTAAAAGGCGGGCGTTTTTTGCCGCAAGGTCAACCAGCTTGACTTTACTGCCAATCCGCGGCGTTACGATTTTTATGGCGGAACCTTTGACTGCTTTGAGCCACTTTTCCATAACCGCAACTTCCGCCAACTCCATCGGAATGAAAATTTCTTCGGGAAGGTTGGGTTGATGGTTGTAATACTGAGTCAGAAAAGCTTCCAGCACCGCTTCCTCAGAGTCATTTTCATCCGCCAGGAGTTGAAAATCCTGTCGGCCAATCAAAACCCCTTCACGAATCTGCATAATTACCGCCACCGCATCCCGGGCCTCCCTGACGATAGAAACGATATCCCGGTCGATAACCTCCCCAACATCGGCACTCTGCTTGACAATCACCGCTTTGATGGCTTCAATCTGGTCACGATAAAGCCGGGCTTCTTCAAACCGCATGGCTTCGGAAGCGGCGAACATTTTTTTCGAAAGTCGGTCAAGCAGTTTTTTCGATTTGCCGGATAATATCATCATCACCGCGTTAACCTGTTCCCGGTAATCCTCTTCAGACTGCAAACCCTCGCAGGGACCTTTGCAGCGGTCGATATGATAATCGAGGCAGACCTGGTATTTTTTCCCCTCCGGCGGTGGTATTACATAATTGCACGTCCGAATCCTGAACAGCCGGGTCAAAAAAGTGACGGTCTTTCTCATATTCAGAGAACTGGTATAAGGACCAAAATATACGGCTTTATCCTTCTCCAGCCGACGTACAATCAACACTCTGGGAAAGGATTCCCCGGTGGTTATTTTGATATAAGGGAAGTGTTTATCATCCTTTAGCATGATGTTATAGCGGGGCTTGTGCTCCCGCACCAGATTCGCTTCGAGGATTAATGACTCTACCTCATTTTCGGTAACCAGCAGCTCAAGGTCGGCTATTTTAGAGACCAGCCGAAATGTTTTCAGATCGTGACGATTCCCGTCCTGAAAATATGAACGGACGCGATTGCGGAGATTCTTGGCCTTCCCGATATAAATTATCTTCCCCTGGGTATTCTTGAACATATAAACACCGGGGGATGCGGGCAGGTTTTGAAGTTTCAACGCCAGATTTTTTAATGCCTTGGTCATATACTCTTAAACCCGAATAGCTCCTTCGGAGTTCTCGGCGGAATTATTTTAAAATACGTCTTGCCCCGAAATAACAACGAGCCCAGTATTTCTCGCTCAGGTCGCTGATGATAACTCCGTAAGACGATGAAGAATGAATAAAATCGTTAGCCCCCACATAAATACCTACATGAGAAATCGTGCCGGTCCGGTCGGTTTTGAAAAAAACAAGGTCGCCGAAGCGAAGTCGTGTCCGGGGGACTTCAATGCCCTGCTTATATTGTTCGGCGGCGCTTAAAGGCAGATAGGAACGATTGAAATCCCGAAAAACCTGAAAAGTGAACATCGAACAATCTATCCCATCGCTAACAGCGGAAGTTCCCTTATAAGGGTGACCGAGATACTTGTTGAGGATACGACCGAAACGGATAAATTCATTAGTGGATAAAAGGGTACTGTCCACGGTTTTGTCTTCGGGGGTAATCGGCGGACCAGTTTTATAACGGGGGTAAGTATGACACCCCAGAGACAATAGATATACAGAAATAATCAAGGCTATATATCTCATCAAGCCATCTCAGGATAGGTCAGATTAAATCTCTTTTTGTAATATATCCGGGTAAAAAACAACAGAGCAACAATAAATAAAAAGTAAAGAGGATAAAAATAACCGGCCAGCAGAGTGACCAGTAAAAGAGGGAATTTAGCCGTAAACAAAATCATTTTCTCAGAATTTACAAAAACGGTAACCAAGATCAAAAGGGCACTGACCGCAGACAGATAAACCAGTTCCAGGAATCCCGTACGGTAAGCCGGATAAACCGAAAGCACCATCAAAACAAAAGCCACGCCAAGAGCACCACGGGGACCCAGCCAGACCGCCACCGTTCTTTTTCCGGTCGCCCGGTCGCCTTTTATATCGGGAATGGTGGTGATACAGGTAATGGACATGATGGTGATAAAAAAATAAAACGGATTATCCCAACCCAGTAAGCCGGCGTTATGTAAATGAATATGGGGCATTACCGAAAGAGCGACCAAAAAACCGTAAGTATATCCGTTTATTAAAAGGCTTAAAACCACCCGGTCTTTCAACCGCCAGGGAGGGACCGAATAAATATACCCGGCCACAAAAATCTGGAGGTAAACAGCAAAGGTAACCGCGGAAATAAATATGCCTATCACAAGTGCCGCCAGGGTTATGACCAGGTAAGATGACATCATTGCTTTCAAAGAAATGACATTTTTCTGGAGGAAACCGATTTTTTCATTGATAAGGTCCGATTCGTAATCAAAAACCTGATTGAGATACAGCGCCCCGGCAAAAACCAGACTCAGACCGGCGAGGTTCAAAAAATCTCCTGTCTGGAAATTTTTTTCCGCCAGATGATGATGATAATGAAGGGCGACCAGAAACACCGACCAGACCGGCATGATAAGCAAAGGGCGGGCGGCAAATATGAAGTCCAGGGCTCTCATTTGATAAATAAAACCAGATACATAAACATAAAGGGGGCGGCAAACAACAGGGAATCAAACCGGTCCAGGACGCCGCCATGGCCGGGTATTATTGCCGAAGAATCCTTTATATTCAAAGACCGTTTCCACATCGATTCCACCAGGTCGCCCAGCTGACCGCATACCGAACATCCGATGGAAAGAATAATCAGATGATATAAAGCCAGGTTCTGAAATTTCCAGAAATACATCATGACGCCGATCAGCAGAGCGCCGGCGATTCCCCCGATAAAACCTTCTACGGTTTTATTGGGTGATACGGCCGGGGCAAGTTTATGCCTTCCCAGCCAGAAACCTGCGGCCATTGCCGCTGTATCACCGACCCATAACAAACCGAACAATAACAAAAGGCAGTCACCACCATCGACTATTCCATTAGTATAATATTCAATACGGTCGCCCAGAAGAAACACGTAGGGATACAATAGACCAATATAAAGAACGCCCCAGAGGAGCCGGGTATGTCTTTTAAAAAGTTCCGCCGGTGGCTTTTCACCAATACTGAAAAGCATGGCGGTAACACCAAAAAATAGAAGCACCAGCGGAAAAGCCGGATTGGAACCGCTACCCCAGAAGTCACTCTCCAGCAGCTGGATATATTTACCAGCCAGGGTCGAAATGGAAAAAAGAATAAAAATAAAAATAAAACTTAATACGGTCACCGGGCTGTACCATCGGTAACCTTCGTTAATGATAAACTCTCCGAAACCGACCAGGGCAAAAAGGAGCACCATGGCGTAAAGCCACCATCCCCCCTGGTAACAAATCCACAGGATAATGGGAATAGCTATTATAGCTACAGCAATCCTGGCCGCCAGGTTCTTACTCATTCGGAGTCCCTTTGGGATATTTTGCCAAAGCGTCTTTCTCTTTTCTGATAATCCAGAACCGCTTCAAAAAGCTCCCGGCGACCGAAATCGGGCCATAGGGTGTTTATGATATGAAGTTCAGTATAACTGGTCTGCCAGAGTAAGAAATTGGAGATGCGCATCTCTCCCGAGGTTCTGATGAGCAAATCGGGGTCGGGAATATTAGCCGTATATAAAAAACCGGCGAAGAAATTTTCGTCGATATCGGCGATTTCGATATTTCCGGTTTTAGCGATATTAACAATCGCCTTGACGGCGTCGAGTATTTCCGTGCGGCCACCGTAATTAAGAGCCAGATTCAAAACTAGGCCTTTATTGTTACGGGTACGATGAACCGCCTGGTTGAGAATTTCACGGCTTTCGGATGAAAAAGCGTTGATACGGCCGGTGGTTATCAGTTTGACATCGTTTTTAATCAAATCCTCGATCTCACTCAAAGTCGTGCGGGTTAAAAGTGACATCAGGGCATCCACCTCTTCTTTGGGCCGCTTCCAATTTTCAACCGAAAAGGTATAAAGGGTCAGATACTTGATCCCGATTTCACTGCAGGCTTTAACCACTTCCCGTACCGCCTTGACCCCGGCTTCATGCCCGTAAGTCCGTGGCTTATTGCGTGCCGCCGCCCATCGGCCGTTGCCGTCCATAATAATGGCAATATGAACCGGCAAACGCTCGCGGTTGCTTAGTATCTTTTCTTTCATCTGTTCCATAGCGCTAGTCTTTGAAACTAAATTAATATTCCCAGCGCGTTTATTTCAAGTTCGAAAGCCTTTTTTGTCATCGATTTTGGTAAATTTTGAGATTATCGATTCCGGTTTCCAGGCGATAGTCTTCACTGAAAAAAATACCTCTTTTGGAACCTACCTCCCAGATGGAATCAGGAAAAATATAACCTTCGACCTCGACAAAACGAAAAGAACGGCTGAAACGCTTGTATTTTTCTTTTACCGGATAAAAAAGGTACATCCAGCGCAACAGAAACCGATTGCGGTCGATGATAATCAGGCCTACCGGCCCGGGGTCGGAAGCCATCCGGTAGTCAAAGCCAATCGCCAAGTCTGCCCCGCCGGTATCATTGGGAAAGAAATAATGGTAATAATCAAATTTGAAGATATCAGGGACATTCAAATCAAGTTTGCGAAAACGGTCCGGGTCCCCAGAGAGGGTTCTGGAAGAATCCAGATTCCCCCAGCTGAAAAAATATTCCGAACTTAACGTATCAACATCAACCACCTTCCCCCGCCGATCGACTTTCTTATAGAACGAGGTTGCTACATATGAATAGCTTGTGCCGGTCTCAACGGGGTCGCGGCTTTTCCGAACCGACCGCGCCCGGTCCCAGTAATAATCAGCCACCGGATTATCGACCTGTTCCGAAAAGAGCAGTACCGTATCGGTAATCAGGATCTGGCAGATAGTGATTAAAATCACTTTACACCCGATTAAAACAAATTTCCTACTCAGGGTTATACCTTTCCATAAATAAAGTATATATCTTAAGAATATAATATATATCCCGGAGTGATATCTCAATACTTATTTTAGTTCCTGTAAGTAACCAACAGGAGGAATCTTAAAAAAATGCCATCAATCAAAAGTCAACGTACGTATTTAAATAAAGCCTTATATGGTTTGATTTCTTCTTCATCGTTCCGGACTACCTATCAGGGAAAGAAAGGATAATAAAAACTTTAAAAAAAATAGACCAGAAGAGGTATGAATGTTAGTAAAAGACATACTTAAATGCAAACAGAAGGGGCTGGTTACCGCCACCCCGAACATGACCATCCGGCAGGCGATGGAGCTGCTGATTAAAAACAGGATCAGCTCGTTACCGGTAGAAGACGATGACGGTAAGCTCATCGGTATAATCAGCGATAAAGATATTTTCAGGAAAATATATGAAACCCGGGGCGATTACCGCGTTTTCACGGTCGGCCAGCTCATGACTACCGACCTAATTATCGGTTTACCCGAAGACGAGCTTTCATATATTGCCGGTCTGATGACTCATAACCGCATCCGGCATATCCCCATCGTGGAAAAAGACCGACTTATCGGAATCATTTCGGTGGGGGATATTGTCAAAACCCAGATGGAAAACATGGAAGTTGAGAACCGATACCTTAAACAGTACTTAAGTGGCTCTTATCACCCCTGAAATATGGCTTTCAAAGGCAATAAAAAACCGGCTTTCAGGCCGGTTTTTTCAAATCTTTAATCAATTTTTAAACTTCCATAATCTCTTTTTCTTTTTTGGTCATCACCTCATCGATCTTCTTGATGATGTCATCGGTGATTTTCTGAATTTCCGCCAGACCCTCTTTTTCCTCGTCCTCGGAAATACCTTTATCCTTTTGTGCTTTTTTAATCTGTTCGTTGGCATCCCGACGGATATTACGGGCGGCAACCCGGCTTTCTTCGGCTATTTTTTTACAGTGTTTAACCAGTTCCTTGCGCCGTTCCTCGTTAAGCGAGGGGATATTGATACGTATAATCTGGCCATCCACGGAAGGGTTCAGGCCGAGGTCGGCTTTATGAATCCCTTTCACTATTTCACCTACCGTGGTCTTATCGAATGCCTGCACTACCAGAAGGCGGGCTTCCGGAGCGCTGACCGTGGCCACCTGGTTCAAAGGCATCACCGTGCCGTATGCTTCCACCTTGACCGAATTCAATAGGCTGGGGGTGGCTTTGCCGGTTCTGATAGTACTCAGTTCCCGAACCATCGCTTCAATAGTTTTATTCATTCTATCTTTGGTCTCGGTATAAATTTTTTTCAGCATAAAAAAACTCTCCCGATAAAAATTTTCAGCCCTGTCCTTTACGGGTTACCAGGGTACCAATATTTTCACCTAAAATCACCCGTTCCAGGTTACCTTCTCTGGTCAGGTTGATAATACGCAGAGGAATTTTACTTCCCATCAGGAGCGAAACAGCGGTGGAGTCGATAACCTTGAGCTCCCTGGTGAGGATATCCATATAGCTTAATTTGGGAAAGAAAACGGCCGAACTGTCCTTTTTGGGGTCAGCCGAATAAACACCATCCACGCTGGTGGCTTTGATAAACAGCTCGGCATTGATTTCCATCGCTCGCAGTGAGGCGGCGGTGTCGGTACTGAAATAAGGATTACCGGTTCCAGCGGCAAAGATAACCAGGCGGCCTTTTTCCAAATGGCGAACCGCCCGGCGACGAATATACGTTTCCGCAAAAGCTTCGATGCGCACCGCCGACATAACCCGGGTATAAATACCCATTTTCTCCAGCATGTCCATCAGGGCCAGGGAGTTCATCACGGTGGCGAGCATGCCGATATTATCCCCCACCACGCGGTCCATCCCCCGTTCGAAGGCATGCACTCCGCGGAAGATATTACCGCCCCCGACCACCAAACCGATTTCCACCCCATAGTCTTTAATTTTTTTGATTTGAGAACAAATGGATTCGACTGTCCGGGAATGAATCCCGTATTCCGTAGGTCCCATCAGGGCTTCCCCGGACAGTTTGAGCAGAATTCTTTTAAACGCAGGTTTACTACTGTCGGTTTCCATTTTATTCACCGAGTCGGAAACGGACAAAACGTTTGATAACTATGTTCTCACCGAGGGAGCCAATCATCTCCTTGACATAGTCACCGATGGTCTTATCATTATCCTTTACAAAAGGTTGTTCCATCAGAACTATTTCAGCATAATATTTTTCAATTTTACCATCAACAATTTTATCAATGATTTTTGCGGGCTTGCCTTCATTTTCAGCCTGTTTACGATAAATTTCCCGTTCTTTTGCAACCAGTTCTTGGTTGATATCTTCACGTTTCACACAGACGGGGGCGGTAGCCGCAACATGCATGGCGATATCGCGGGCGAAAGTTCGGAACGCCTCGGTGCGGGCGACGAAATCAGTCTCACAGGCGATTTCGACCAAAACACCGAGTTTATCTCCCGGATGAATATAGGACGTAATAATTCCCTCGCTGGTCTCCCGGCCGCTTTTGGTTCCGGCTTTGGCAATTCCTTTTTCTCTTAAAAGAGTAGCGGCTCGTTCAAAATCGCCTTTGGCCTCAGCCAGGGCACTTTTGCAATCCATCATACCGGCTCCGGTTTTATCCCGAAGTTCTTTTACCATTTTAGCTGTTATTTCCATTGTAAATAAACCTTCTGTCTTAATTATTACTTGTCATTCAAGTCATGGTCGGAAGTATAGGTCGATAGAGGGATGGTCCTTTCTGCTTCGATGGACGCCTCAATCTCCGCCTGCGACAGATGAGTCCGGGCCTCGACCGCCGCGTTAACCAGTTGCCGCAAAAGAACCCGGATGGATTTAATGGCATCGTCGTTGCCGGCGATGGGAAAATCAATCGGGTCAGGGTCGGCGTTGGTATCAATAATCCCGATAATGGGAATATTCAGCTTGGAAGCTTCCGCGATGGCAATTTTTTCTTTTTTGGCATCGACCACGATTACCAGGCCGGGCAGATAATTCATCTCCTTGATACCACCCAGCACCTTGCTTAATCTGGAAGCTTCATGCTCGATTTTAGCGGCTTCTTTTTTGGTGAATTTTTCAAGAGCACCTTCCTCTTTCATCCGTTCAATATCTTTCAATTTCTTGATGGATTTCTTGATGGTATTGAAATTGGTGAGCATTCCGCCCAGCCAGCGTTCGGTTACATAATAGCCTTTACATCGCGGCGCTTCTTCGTGGATGACTTCCCGAGCCTGTTTCTTAGTACCGACAAAGAGGATTGAGCGCCCGCTACCGACTACTTCCCGGACTTTTCTTTTGGCTTTTTCAAGAGCGTTCAGGGTTTTCTGAAGGTCAATGATATAGATACCGTTACGAGCGGCAAAGATAAACGGTTTCATCTTGGGATTCCACCGCCGGGTCTGATGCCCGAAATGAACCCCGGCTTCGAGAAGTTCCTTGATTTCAGGAGTAATCATAAGAGTCCTTTAAAGATTTGGTTAATACTTGACCCCGACGTCAGCCCCTTTCAAACCCGAAGCACTGGGACCATTGAAAGAGTCAGTCGGGACTGCTTATTTCCCCGCAGGGATAAAAATATTTTTAACGTTTCGAATACTGGAACCGCTTACGAGCTTTGGGACGGCCATACTTTTTGCGTTCCACCGCCCGCGGATCCCGAGTTAAGAAACCACTTTTACGCAGAGTTATTCGATAATCCGGATTGAAAACTACCAGAGCCCGGCTGATGGCCAGACGGATGGCACCGGCCTGACCGGTCAGGCCGCCGCCGGCGGATTTACATTCCAGATCCAAACGACCATAAGTATCCGTCAAAAGAAGCGGTTCCTTAATATGTTCCACCAGCGATTCCCGCTTCAGGTAATCGGACATCTGTTTGCCGTTAATAGTAATATTTCCCTTGCCGGAAATAAGACTGACCCGGGCTACCGATTCTTTCCTTCGTCCGGTTGCTGCAAATAAATTTTTTTCTTCCATATTCCTCAAAAATTAACGCTTGAATTCTAATTTCTCAGGTTTTTGAGCCTTATGCGGATGTTCCGGACCGGCATAGACATGAAGCTTCTTAATCATTTTTCGTCCCAGACGGTTCTTAGGCAACATCCTTTTCACCGCCAGCATAAAAACCTCATCGGGAGTGGTGCGCATCTTTTCTCCCAGACTCATTTTTTTCAAACCACCCGGATACCCGGAATAATGATAATAAAACATATTATTCATTTTATTCCCGGATACCTTCAGGTTGGAAGCATTAACCGCCACCACGTGGTCTCCGGTATCCAGATGAGGCGTAAAGATAGGTTTATTTTTACCCCTTAATATATCCGCAACTTTTACAGCTGTCCTTCCAAGGGTAGCGCCGCCCAGATCAACAATAAACCACTTTCTTTTGGCGGGGTCTATTTTCGGTATAAATGTTTTCATTACTTCCTATTACCTGTCTCCAAATTGCTGGTAACTTTTCTTAAAAAGCAAAAGAATATAAACTGTTTTTTTTAATTGTCAAGCCACAGATATAAAATAAAGAAAAAAACTTAATTACCTTTCATCTCTGGGATTATTATCGACCGTTAACGCAAATTATTTATACATATTGACTTAGCAAATCAATATTAAGAATTCCGGGAGGCCAGATCTGATTCTCATATATAATACCCATAAGTTGTTACCATTTTTTCTTTTATCAAATTTCTATTAAAAATTAGATAAAAAACTGGTCTTCAGTACCGGCTTTTTTTTCCGATAAATATCTTAGAACGTATAAAAAATGAGGTTTTGAAAAATGGCCAAAGAGAAATATTTAAAATTATTTGAAGATGTGATAATGAAACAGATAGAGCAGATTGGTCGAGAGAAGGCCTTGATGCAGGCTAAAAAAGCCGGATTAAGTATTTCTCCGGAAGGTCATATTGTCAGTTGTGTCGGCAATCCTCAATTAGTACTGCTTCGCTTGATAAGATATTTTACGGAAGACAACAACCTGGCCGCCTTAAGCTGTTGTACCCCTTTAATTAATGAACTGGAGAAACTTCAGGAAGAACTGGAAGAAGTATCCTGAGATGTTAACCGTCTTGATTTAATTAATTTTAACTTATATTTCTCATCGAAAATCCCACCGCGAGAACAAACTCCGCAGGAAGCCATGCGCAACCTCTTCTGGCGGGGATATTCACGTCCGCAATGAGAGCACACATATATATATTTCGGCGGTTTGTTCAAGGCCGGATGAGATTGCGCTTTAATTGATGCACCTATCCTCTTGGCTTCCTTTTTAAAATCTCGGTCATGTTTCAAATGAAGGATATGAATCATCTCATGTTTGAGGGTATCGTTTATTTCTTCCGGAAAAATTTCATGATATTTTCGACCAATCTTAATTACTCTGTTTCCGGGAGTATAGGAACCGGCCGAGGTCATGCGGTGGGAATAAACAACTCTCACCCGGGGCAGTTTACCTTTAAAATAAACCAAGTTATACATATCAAAGCGTCGGGCAAGTTCCGCCTGGTCCGGCAATTCATTCCTCTCCGAATATAATTCCTCCGGGGTTACCAGAGCCTGCCTGAGAGCGCTTTCCCTTATTTTGGTATATAGCGTCGCCGGTGCCGGGCTCGTTAACGAGGGAGCCTCGAATAGGTCATAATTAAGGGCTTTAAGTGCTTTTCTTTCCAGGGAACCTTTTTTTGACATAATTACATCACTTTACCTGATAAGCTAAATATCGGTTAATTTAAACCGTCCCTTTATCCGGTTATTCCTTTCGTCCGCCGGGCTTTATACCCTCGTCGGTTATAAAAGCGGTAATCAATTCGCCAGGAGTAACATCAAACGCCGGTGAAAAAACCTCGATTCCTTCGGGGGCGATAGGGGTTCCCAAAAGCCGAGTAACTTCGGTCGGTGAGCGTTGTTCAATGACGATTTCATCACCGGTTTCAGTATTTCGGTCGAAGGTTGACATGGGAGCCGCGACATAAAAGGGAATACCATGTGCCTTGGCCAAAACCGCAACAGAATAGGTGCCGATTTTATTGGCGGTGTCACCGTTTTTGGTGATTCTATCAGCGCCTACTATCACCTGTGAGATTTTTCCCTGCCGCATCAACATCCCGACCATGTTATCCGTAAGAAGAGTCACCCGAATGCCGGTTTTTTTCAACTCCCAGGCAGTCAGACGGGCACCCTGCAACAAAGGCCGGGTTTCATCAGCATAGACATGGATATTTTTACCCTGTTGATGGCAGGTATATATCACTCCCAGGGCGGTACCGATACCCCCGGTCGCAAGAGCCCCGGTATTACAATGGGTCAAGATGCTGTCTCCGCTTTTAAATAAACCCGCTCCGAATTCGCCGATTCTACGGCACATCAACCGGTCTTCCTCATGGATAGCTGCCGCCTCGGACCAGATAAGCTGCAAAATATCTTCCGTCTTACCGGAATCCGACTTATTTACTTTCTCCAGAACCCTATCAACCGCCCAAGACAAATTTACCGCCGTCGGACGAGCGGCTTTTATTTCCTCAGCCAGCTTAACAATATTAGCCCGTGAGATATCACCGGTTTGCCCGACTGCCAGCGCCAGAGCATAAGCGGCGGCAATCCCGATAGCCGGAGCGCCGCGGACTTCAAGACGCTTTATAGCTTTAATAACCTCTTTATAATCATCGTAATCCCGATAAATCTCTTCTGAAGGCAGGCGTGTCTGGTCCAGAAGACGAATTTTATCACCTACACGTTCGATGGCTTTAATAATCATCGGCTAATCCCTTTTCCCTTCACCCGAAATTTGCACTACCAATCGTCGTGAGCGGGCCTGATTGTCGAACTCCAGAAATACAACCTGTTGCCAGGTACCAAGAGACAATTCCCCGTTAACAAAGGGAATGGTTATCCCCGGACCTATCAGGGCGGCCCTGAGATGGGAGAAGCCGTTGCCGTCCTGCCAGGTTTTGTCATGATGATAGGGGCGGTCGGAAGGAATTAAACGTTCCAGCAGCTGAGGCAGGTCCTTTATTAAACCCGGCTCATACTCAAGGGTGGTCAAACCTGAGGTAGCACTCGGTGAAAAGACAATCACCGAACCGGTCATAATTTCAGAGCCCCGGATGAGTTCGCGAAGACGCGGGGTGATATCAACGATATCCCCGGCTCCCCTGGTTTCCAGTTTCATTTCGAGATTTACAAGCATTATAGTCCTGAAACTTGCTATTTTAAAATATCAACTGATATAAACAAACCGCCGCAGGCAGGTTTTTTTCCAGCTGTTTACCGGTCATTGCCGGTAAAGCAGGATAAAAAACTTCAACCGTGTACGCCACAAAAAAAGGCAAAAAAAAACCGCCGGGGTGGCTCTCCCCGACGGTTCTAACGAAGTGAATATGAGAGTGTTATTCTTCTTCGACTTTGACATTCAATAATTTGATAATACCGCCCCGTGGGTCGACATCATTTGCGGTGATGGTATAATCACCCGCCGCGCCGGCGGTCCAGGCGAACGGTCCGGCTTCACCGTAGGCGTTGGTTTCACCGGTATTGGGAGTCACTGCCCCCACCGTGGCACTGACGTTAATGGTATGGTCACCAAGGGGATTTCCTGACCGGTCTTTAATAATTACCGTGAAATAAATGGTTTCACCGGGGCTGGCCGAAGTCTGACCATCGATACTGGAATTACCGCTGTAAGCGTAATCGGTTAACAGACTACAGAGGTAAATGGAATAGGCGCCGCTGCCGCTCCAGTACTGGATATAATCTATTGCCCCGATACCATCGTCATTGGCTCCCGTTAACGAATTATCTCTTTTCAGCACCGTTGAAGTAATTTTAACCCGGGCGCTGGCACTATAGCAGCCGTCGCTAAGAACACCACCCGAAACGGTGAGGTAATTGGCATCACCTTCAAAAGCAGTGCTATTAATCACCGGGTTGTCGTTCAGGTCATAACCGGTTACCATGACTACCGCTTTAGTGGCGCCGTCAGCCGGGAGACTTGAGGGCACGCCATAACATATCAGGGTATCGGGATGATGCGTATTGAAAAACATACTGGTATCGGCCACTGTGCCGCCGGAGGTTTCGGCCATAATATAAACACGTCCATCAGCCGAATCGACATTGTTACCGGAAAACCACAGCGTACTGGCAATACCTTCATGGTCATTGGTTCTTTCTTCCGTCGATTTCATGGTTCCTTCATCGCAGGAGAAATAAACCACCGTGGAGTCATTGACGGGATTAAGATAGACATCCGAGACAACCGCGGTTATACGAACCCAGTCACCCACGTTATCCCAATAATCAACATTACAGATTTCCGAACCCACAACTATATAAGCGGGCGGACCGGCCGTAACCAGAACCTGAGTGGCGTTGGACATTACGGTATCACAATAAGCCCGGATCCTGATGGTCCCGGAGATGGTGCCGGAATGAATTGGACAGGAGGCAATTCCCTGGCTGTTAGTAATGGTCGTATAGGAACTGTCGGGTTCGACCGCAGCCAGATGTTCACCGCCGCCCGGACCATCGGTAATGAAGAAAGTAATCGGTACGCCCTCGGGCATAGGATTACCGTTGATATCATAAGCCGTGGCGCGAATCATCCCGCTTTCAATCCCACCGGTATGTTTGACCGAAAGCCGGAGCGAATCCGAGGCCAGGAAAATTGAGTAGAGCATAGCATCCGGAGTTACCTGCAAAGTGGCTTCACCGGTGACAAAAATGCCGTTATCATCAACCGTCACCTTGATATAAACCGTTCTGGCTTCATAACCGGAGATATAATTGACACTGAGGGTTCCGCTGCCACCGGAAACATAAGCCACCGAGGGAATAATTCCGAAACCATCCCAGGTGCCGTTTCCGTTGGCATCATAAACGAGCGAATCTATACCGGTGGACCAGTAGCCGTTACTGTCCAGGTCGACAAATTTTTCTCCGGCGGTGATTTTCACAAGAGTGGAATCAGGGGCGGGGTTACCGGCATTATCCAGCACCGCAATATTCACGCATGACGTATCTACGCCGGTGGCCATCAAGAGGCTGGGGGTCAGCGATATTTCCAGGCTACCTCCGCCCGATGACTGCGAACTGGTGGAGATGGTCAGATTAAGAGTACGGGTTAAGGCGCCATTGTTGATACTGGCGGTAACTATAGCGGTACCGGTCGTCAGAGCGGTAAACATCGTAACCGCTTCACCGCTGGCATCGGTTACGGTATCAGCCGGAGAAAAGGAACCGGCACCAGACGGTGACACTGAAAAACTTACCTCCTGGTCATCAACACCAACGCCTCCATTAAGAACCGTGACGATAATAAATGCGGTTTTCTCACTTCCAAGGTTAAGAGTGGTACGGCTG
Organism: uncultured Ignavibacteriales bacterium; assembly: GCA_964618515.1. Taxonomy (GTDB): domain Bacteria; phylum Zixibacteria; class MSB-5A5; order GN15; family FEB-12; genus JAFGNW01. Next base: position 20,819 of record CAZUAS010000010.1, read on the forward strand.
GAGGTAATGGAAACCGTGGTCCCGGAAGGAATCGAATCCGAGGTACTCTTCGAATCGCACCCGGACAAAGTCAAAATCAATACAGCGACAAAGGCTGCCGCCACTGACAGATATAAAGAGGATTTTTGTTTAAACATGACCTCTCCTGTATTTTTTAAGTTCATTTTCTTCGAAGCAGGGATAAAATGTTTACTTATAATGTTTATCGGAACTTCAGGAAAATCTTTTAGATACTAAAAACCCCCGAACCCTAAAAATTCGGGGGTTTTTATGTCCTCAAATCAATTAAAATCACCCGCCGAAAGCTAGATCTTCATCAACTATGGTAGGTGTGACAAAAATAACCAGATCCCGGTTTTCCGTTCGCTTATTGGTATATTTAAAGATAATGCCCAGAAGCGGGATATCTTTCAGGATGGGTACACCAACCTCGGACTCCACTTCATCCTGGGTCGTTAGACCGCCGATAACCGCGGTTTGTCCGTTGCCGACAATAACATTGGTTTCGGCATTGCTGGTGTTAATCAAAACTCCGTTAGGGTTAAATTCATAGGTTGACCGTTCGGGAATAAGATGCATTAAAATCTGATTCTCCGCCGTAATATGAGGTGTTACTGATAAAATCGTACCAACTTCCTCAAAAGTGGTCACCACATTGCCGGATTCGTCAAATTGCTTGATAGGTACTTTCTGACCCATTTGAATTTTGGCTTCCTTGTTGTCGATGGTCGTAATTTCCGGGTGGGCGACAATTTTACCCTTGCCGCTGGAAACCGCGGCATTGACAATGGCTTCAGCCGTCCAGCCCTTTTGCAGAGCGGTCACGGTATAGCGGGCAAAGGGGTCGGTTACCCGGTCTTTACCCAGAATCTCGGCACGCTGGTCATAACTGCGACCGGATTCGGTGGTATAAGAACCCTGAATGACCCAGTCCAGACCCAGTTCCTGAAGACCCTGTGAAGAAATTTCCAATAGCTGGGCGGAGATTTTTATCTGCTTGGCCGGTTTATCAAGTTCCGCGATATAGTTGAGCAGGCGTTGCATATTATCCGGTACTTCTTGAATTATAATGGAATTGGAGCGGGCGTCGCTGAAAGCTTTTCCCCGGTCCGTCATCAATGATTTAACGGCATTGACGATATCATCCGAGGTCGAATTGGAGATTTTAATAATCTTGGTATCCAGGCCGACCAGTTGCATCTGGTCCTGGGCATGTTTGCGTTCTTCGGTCAATTCCTTACGGTAGGTTTCGGATTTCAGCACGCGGATGTAGCCATCGCTTTCATCGACCACCGCCAGGTCATAGGTACGACCGATAATATCCATCGCGGTTCGCCACATGACATTCTGTAGTTTAATGGTTACCGTTCCGGTGACATCGGGGGCGACAACCACGTTAACACCGCCGTAATCAGCCAGAAAATTAAGGACCGATCTTATTTCAGCCGCCTGAAACTGAAGGTTCTTAATCGGTTGTGATGGGTCCTGAACTTCCTCAGCCAGCGTCAGATTGAGGAAGGTAATCACGAGCGTCATGATACCCAGCGCCATTGTAAATTTTCTTAATTTGCTCCGAAACATATCAACACCAGCCTTTCGTTTTCTTTAATATTCTTCTATTTCTAAAGCCACCGTCCGACTCCAGCCATATTCGAATATCTGGAAGTAGACGCGATCGTTTTCAACTCTCAGGACATATCCTTTCTTGACCTTATCCCCGGATTGGAGAATATAGCTGTAACCTTCGTTATCTTCAAAAAGAGCGCGGTTTCCGGCGCCGGACTCGATGACCCCCACCAGCTTCAAACCTTCCACGTTGGCTAGGCGCTGTTGGATAGGGCTGTCGTAAGTACGGCTTTCATTTATAAGCGTCTCAAAGGGGTCGCGATAGGCATTGGCCTTATATTTCACCACCAGCCGTTGCGGGAACTCCGCCACCAGAGTCCCTTTGATTTTGGTGGGACGGGTCGGGCTGCGGCGGAACCGCGAAGTCGAGGTGGATTGACTTTTGTTTTCCTTCAGCTGGAGCTTTTCCTCCGATTGAGGAACTTCTTTTTTCTCTACCTTATCTTCCTTTTTCAAAGGCGCCTTTTTGTCCGAGGAAGTCGCACCGGGAGAAGATTTTACCGGTGCTAAAGTTTCAGTAGTTTCCGGCTTGGCATTGAGTTTCTGCTCAGATTTACCGACCTGGGAAACCGTCGACTCCACATTTGGTGTATCACTAGCTGCCAGCTTGATATCCTTCGACGGCGGGATTGTTTTTTCTTTCTCCGCCCGAAGGGGTTTTACCACCGGTGCCGGTGGAGTCGGACTGGTTGCAACGTCTTTTTGTTTCCCGGTTTCCGGCTGCACGGTCGGACCAGGTAAAACCGCCTGAACCGGGTTCGGGGCTACCACCGGTTTTGATACTACCGGCTCTTTGGAGACCGCCTTTACTTCAGCCGTTTTTTCGTCCGACGGCATATTCTGAGCTACCGTGACCGGAGCCGGATTCGGTTTATCCTGCTGAATACTCATCAGATATTTAACCGTTGACCAGGTCATAAAAGAAGTGGTCTTTTTATCCTGGAAATAAACCGTAACCGCACTGTTATCGGCTTCAATCCTGTAAATAGAACTTTCTTTCAGGTCGAACACCACCCGGACGATCTCTTCCGGGGTAACGCTGTACTGGCTTGAACGAATGCTTTCCACCAGGCATTCGGGCAGATCCATGAAGTTTTTCTGACCCAGGGCATGGGTAGCCGCCAGAATATCAACAATAACCCGGAAAGGTTTACCATCCTTGGGTTCCTCCGTCTGATGGACAAAACGAATCTTGCCATCGACATAGATCCTGGCCACCGTATTCCCGTCGAGATAACTCAGCTCAACGTTCGTAACCCGGGCGGCAAAAACCGACGAGACACCGAGGAGAACGAATATCAATATATATATTATTTTTTTCATTTTTCCACCCATCTCCTATAGCACAATCTCTTTAAGGCGTTCTTCTTCTTTGACAAAATATGTTGACAGGATGAAGGAGGCGGTTATGGTTTCCCGCTTTTTCCCGACTTCCTTGACGTTTTTGTCATGCTCCGCTTCTGTCTTCGATATGGCAATGTCGTTGGCTTTAATTTCCATTTTGGAAATATTGGCGATAAAAGGAAAGTTGGCCACATAACTGACGAAATTGCCGAACCCGTGATAAGTGCCGGTCATCACAATCTCGAACGACGCCATGTTATAGAATTCCTGGGGAGTAATGGGGAGCGGTTGAATTCGGGTGATTTTCGAGCCGGTCAGGGAAGAAGCCGTATGCAATTGAACCAGGAAGGAAGGGATCTGCTTTACTTCGGGAAGCAGGGCTTCGATTTCATGATACCGTTCCACCAGCTCCGTATATTCGAGCTTCAGGGCATCGAGCGACTTGGCTTTCATCTCGACGTTCTTTAAATTAGTGGTAATGGTTTCAAATTCCTGGCTTTTCAGAGATATCTGACTGTCATATCGGGAATAAACCCGTGAATACCAGAAATAGACCACAATTAAGAAGGCCACGACGGCAATTATTATTTTCTGATTTTTCGCATCTTTGAAGTCCATTTACCCTTACTCCTAATTTAAAGTCTTGTGACTGGTTTTAGAGTCTGAGGGTGCAGTCTCTTCTTCCGTATCGGCAATCAAATTCTGCAACTCATCGTCGGAGAGGTAATGCAGGTTGCACGACAGAATGAAATTATAGGCTTTCTCTTTTTCCCCGAATTTAGTTTCATTGCTGGAAAGCAACTCTACCTCATCAAAATAATCAGAGCGCATCATTTTAATCATAAAAGCCGCCAGGGCATTCAATGTAAAGGCGTACCCTTCAAGCTCTACTTTTCTCACCATAGGGTTACCGCCCTCATTAACAACCGGCTGCGGCGTACTGGCCACGTTACCCTTCTGATCGGGGCCAGCCGGAACATCAACCTTTTCCTTAAAATTGCCAATCCATACAAATTCAGGAATATTCATCGCCAGGTCTTCGAGAATGCGTACCCAGACGGTCCGGTGCCGGTCAAGGTTTTCCACTGCCTGCATTCGCTGGGTAATTTTCCCCTTTACTTCAATCAGGGCATCAACCAGACGGATATCCTGTTGCAGGACAGAAGCACGTTGCTGGGCTTTTTTAATATTTTGTTCCAGGTTTCCGAGCTGATACATTTGATAAAAGGTTATCCCGACCAGCATAACCACCACGCCTACTGAAGCCGCAATGGCATAGACGCCTGTTTTACCCAGACTTATTTTTGAACCTTTGAGGTAATTCTTAGGAAGTAGATTTATTTCTATCATATTACATTACCTCGCTTTCCGCATTGCCAGACCGATGGCCACCGATAACAAGGGGGCGATTTTCTCCGGCTGAAGATACTGGAATAATTCCGGGTCATAATCGATATTACGCAGGGGGTTAGCAATCTCCAGGGGGATACCGAGCTTGGACTGGAGGAAATCTGGAAGGTATGGCAGTAAGGCGCCGCCGCCGGAAAGAACCAACCAATCAATATTGTCTATTTTATTCTGCGATTTAAAATACGAAAACGCCATTTCAACACCGGAAATCAATTCGTCGGTGGCCGAAATGATGGTGGCTTTAAGCATATCCTGGTCGATGGAATCCGCCATTTCACCTTTGAGGGCTTTGGCCGTTAATTCGGGATTGAGACGAAATTCCCGTTGAATAGCGTTATAAATTTCCCTGGTCCCAGCGGAGACATCGCGCGTGGACTTGAACAGACCCTCGGACAGGTAGGTGATGTTGGTTACGTCAAAACCGATATTCACCAGGGCGGTCACCCGGGCAGGGTCCAGTTCGTAGTTGTTTTCGTAAGCATTAAGGATGGCAAAAGCATCATCATCAACCACCACCGGGCGCAACCCGCAATCTTCGATTAACTCCAGATACATCTGAAGATACTCTTTCCGGGCGGCTACCAGCAGAACTTCCATCTTATTTACTTCATCATCGGTTTTGATGATATGGTAGTCCAGGGTAACATCATCGACGTCAAAAGGAGCCCGCTGTTCCGTTTCAAAAAGGATGGCTTGCTCCGCTTCCGGCCCGGTTTTTTTATCGATGGTAAACTTATCGGTAATGACACCATGCCCGGAAATGGATACGACCACATCCTTGATTTTGGGGTCGGTCTGGTCGATTAAGGACTGGATGTTGAAAATAACGGCTTCACGGTCGCGGATTTCATCCGCAACGATGGCTTCGGGAGGCAATTCACGAATCCCGATAGCTGAAACCGAATACCCGCCTTTATTGTGATCCAGTTTAACTAATTTCAGGGAATTAGCCCCGATATCCAGACCAACTGTTGACTTATTCCTGCGTGGAAAAATCATAAATCACTCTATTTCTTTAATAAAATTTTTATCGTTTCTATATCTCTAATACTTCTAAGGTTATCGACAAAAAAGACTTTCAATTAACGAACGTTTTGAAAAAATATCTTTATCCTTAAGTTTTTTCACCTTTCGATTTTTTTCGCCGGTACAAACGATTACTATGTTAGCTATCGGTGTTTAAACCGGGAAGCTTTACATTTTTAAGTAATTTCAGGTAAGTCTTTCGGGGACAAAAAAATACCCCCTGGCCACAGGGGGTATTGATTTTTTTCGTAACTATCAATAGAAATATGAGTTACAGTGAACCCGGCCGGTCGAGGAAAGCACATTATTGTCAAAAATCGCCACCACGCCTTCCGTTGCAGCCAACATTATTAACTTACCGCCACCATTAAAACGGCAGGAACCATTTGGACGGAATAGAAATACGTTGTTTTCGACATCCGTACTTAAGTAACTGAATTCCGCCGGTAAAGTATCCACCCGAATAACCGAATCCCCCGTCACAAAATCATAACCCGTCAAATTAACCATGTCTTTAAACAAAGTATAGGTCATATCCCCCGGATTAAAATGCACACCATACTGTTCCTTGTCCGTTATAGCTTCAGAACGCGCCAGCCTCAGAGTGGAGTTGACATCACGGTTTGCCGCGTTAAAACGATGTCTCTCATAAGCAATCTGAAAACGCGGCACCGCCATGGTAGCTACAATACCTACTATTACGGCCGTAATTAAAAGTTCGAGTAATGTCACACCGCTATTTGATAAAAATTTTCTTTTCATTGCTGCACCTTTAGAGCTTGTGTTATTTGAGCTGCTATATTATTTCTTCTTTTTTATCAGCATAACCTATGCCTTAAAAAACAAGAAATAGGCACCCCCCTCAAGATAATCTATCC
>CAZUAS010000010.1:27112-47979 GCA_964618515.1 uncultured Ignavibacteriales bacterium
TGGAGTTCAGACGTGTGCTCTTCCGATCTCAAAGGATTGTCCTTAAAAAGCAAAATCCGTAAAGTCCTCTGGAACATTATATAATTGGCAGGAATTATATAAGTATTGGTTTCAACCAATATATTTGGATATTTTAAGCTCAATAACTATATTAGGGTTATAATATTACCCGCAAGGTACGACAAGTCTAATAAATGACAGTCATAACGGAAAGGACAATATTGATGAAGACTCCCTTGACCACCGCAGCTTTTACTTTAATCCTTATTCTGACATTCAATCCCGCAAGCTATGGAATTGAAGCCGGTTGGGAAACCAAAGCCCTGTCGGACAGACCGATTGTCATACCCCGCTCCGAACCGGTTATCGATGAAGCTTCTCGGGCATATTTAACCCGGGAAAACAGTGAAAATTTAAAAATCTGGGTCTTTTTCACCGACAAACAAGTTTTCACCAGCGCTGACTTCGACCGGAAAGCTACTGATATAAAAATCGATGAAAAAACCATGGCGCGGCGAACGAAAGTCGGACGAGATGAAATTTTATTCCTCGATTTACCGGTTGCCGGTGAATATATAAATAGCGTCGTTTCAAAAGGAGCCCGACTGCGACGGATTTCCAGGTGGCTTAACGCCGCCAGTTTCGAGATACCGGCTAACCTGCTGGCGGAAATTGAGGCTCTTCCCTTTGTTGCCCAGATAAGACCGATGGCGGGTTTTAAAAAAGACTATCCTTCCAGCGCCAAGTCTCATCCCCCGGAATCGCAAGGTGTCGAATCCACCACCGCTCTTAATTACGGCAATTCGTCAGGTCAGCTCACCCAGATAAAAGTGCCCGAAGCTCATGAGCTCGGGTTTACCGGTAAAGGCGTTACGCTGGCGGTTTTTGATACCGGTTTTCGCAAGAGTCACGAAGCCTTTGCCAGTCATTATGCCCATGGCCGGGTGCTTGCGGAATGGGATTTCATTTTCAACGATAATAACACCGCCAACCAGACCGGTGACTGGACCAGTCAGTGGGAACATGGTACCGGGACCTGGGCTGTCGCCGGGGGTAACAAAGACGGTAAAATATACGGTCCGGCTTACGAAGCTAATTTTCTTTTGGCCAAGACCGAGGATGTTCGTTCCGAGACTCCGGTCGAGGAAGATAACTGGGTAGCGGCATTGGAATGGGCGGATTCACTCGGGGCTGATGTCATCACCTCTTCCCTGGGTTATTCCGACTGGTACACCTACGCCGATATGAACGGACTGACCGCCACCATTACCGTGGCGGCCAATCTGGCCGATGGCCTGGGGATTGTCGTTTGTAATTCGATGGGGAATTCCGGTCCCGGTACGGGAACATTAAGCGCTCCGGCTGATGCCTTTAATATTCTGGCAGTGGGAGCGGTTAATTCCTACGGTACGATTGCCGGGTTTTCTTCGCGCGGCCCGACCTATGACGGCCGTACTAAACCCGAAGTTTGCGCCCAGGGAGTAAATACCTACTGGGCTGACGCCGGTGGGGATGCCAGCTACGGTTATGCCGATGGTACTTCCCTGTCCTGTCCCCTGGTAGCCGGAGCGGTCTGCGTTCTTATCGAGGCTCACCCGGAATACACGCCGGCCATGATTCGTACCGCGCTGATGGAAACCGCTTCGAAAGCTACGGCGCCAGACAATACCTATGGCTGGGGAATTATCAATCTCCTCAAAGCAATAAACTGGGGGGTTAATTTTGCCGGTGATGTTAGAATCGGTGAAGCCCCTCTTACGGTCAATTTCACCGACAGTTCCACTCTCAGTACCCCTACCTGGTTATGGTACTTCGGCGACGGCGACAGTTCCACTCTACAAAACCCCGTTCATGAGTATGTCAATCCCGGAGCCTATGATGTTTCTCTGACGATTGAAACTTCTTACGGTTCGCTTACCAATACCAAACCAAGCTATATCGTTGCCTTGGCGGATACCATGAAAATCGACAATGTCGAGGGACCGCTGAACACGACACTGGAAGTAACTATCAACGCCGTCAATAATATTGCCCTGAACCGCCTGCAGATACCGGTTGAATACGATGGCCCCTTAAGTTTAAAATTCGAAGGTTATGTCATTGCCGGATGCCGTACCGCTGCTTTCAGCACTGTCGATTACATAAATTACGACGGTACCAACAAACGACTGACCCTTAATATGGAAGCCGGCAGCGGTCCGGAACTTGAACCCGGCAATGGCCCGGTCGTGAAATTAAAATTCAAGATTCAGTCAATCGGTGCTGGAGACCCAACCAATTACCTGATTATGGACGGTTACGGCACATACGAACCACGGTTTTACAGTGAGATAATTGATTATCCCCCTGAGCTCGTTACCGGCAGTATCAGCTATGGCGGGTGTTGCGTTGGTCTGACCGGCAATATCGATTGTTCCACCTCCGAGGAACCGGACATTACCGATATTACCACCCTCATTGACCATTTATACCTTAATCGTCTTGACCTGTGCTGTCCCGAAGAAGCCGATTGCAACGGCAGCGGTGGCGAGCCGGATATTTCAGATATTACCCGGATTATCGATTACCTCTATATCAGCCATACCCCCCTGGTTCCGTGTCAGTAAAAATAAAACAAGTTGTTGAAGAAACCGTCTTTATTAAAAGACGGTTTTTTTTATTGCCAAAAGTAAAATTGTTCCGATAATGTTTTTAAACGCAAAATTTGCAGATATAAGAAAAGGTTGACAAAAATAAAATTCCTTATAACTTGATAGTACGGACCGCAATATGGTCTTGCTGATTATACACCCTTTTAGACTTTCATTGAAAGGAAACCATCAATGGCTCCAGGTATGAATAAAATTAAACTGTTCCTTTCACTACCGATAATTTTCTTCTTTTTTTTATCTTCATCATCCGGGGCGGAGCAAATCTCGTCTCTCATGGCACAACCGGTTGTTCTTGAAAAAACTCCAGAAGTCATATCCGACGCCGCCTATCAATATTTGACCAATCAAAATAAAGATCTGGTTAAAATATGGGTTTTTTTCACGGACAAAAAAGTTTTCACACAGGCGGAATATACCGAACGGGCCAAAAACGTGGTCATAATTGAACGGGCTTTGAAACGCCGTGTTAAAATGGGCCTGGACAAAGTCGTTTTTGCCGATTTACCGGTTCCGGTTGAGTATATTGAAGCCGTGGTGCAACTGGGGGGGGAACATCGGCGTACCTCCCGGTGGCTGAATGCCGCCAGTTTCGAAATTCCTTTAAATAATATAAACGCCGTAAAAGACCTGCCGTTCGTAGCGGCCATTAAACCGATGGTCGGTTTTAAGCGGGAGTATGAGGCTGAGCAGAAAGCTACGCCTTCGCCTTACGAAGGTACCCTTGGAGCTGACGCTTTGAATTACGGTAGTTCCTTCGGCCAGCTTGACCAGATAAATGTTCCGGAAGTACACAATAAGGGCTACAGCGGCCAGGGTGTTATCCTGGCGGTATTTGATACCGGCTATCGCAAAAGCCATGAAGCCTTCGCCGCTCATTTCAACAAAAATCGGGTTCTGGGAGAATGGGATTTTATCTTTAACGACGGCAACACCGCCAATGAAGCTGTTGACGCCGCGGGACAGTGGAATCACGGCACCGGTACCTGGGGCGTGGCGGGCGGATATAAAGACGGTAAAATCTACGGCCCGGCTTACAAGGCTTATTTCTTGCTGGCTAAAACCGAGGACACCCGCGCGGAATATCAGGGCGAAGAAGACAACTGGGTGGCGGCGCTGGAATGGGCGGATTCACTCGGCGCCGACGTGGTAACTTCCTCCCTCAGTTATGGCCGCGAGGAAGGGCTTGAATGGTACACCTATGAACAGATGGACGGCCAGACAGCGATTATCACTCTGGCAGCCAATACCGCCGACAGCCTGGGTATTGTAGTCTGTAATTCCATTGGCAACAATGGTCCCTCAAGCGGTACGCTGGGAGCTCCGGCAGACGCTTTTGATATTCTCTCGGTCGGCGCCGTAACTTCTATGGGTACGATCGCCACCTTTTCTTCAAGGGGACCGACTTCCGATGACCGCATCAAACCCGAAGTTTGCGCCCAGGGAGTTAATACCTATTGGGTCAGCGCCAGCACCGATTACAGTTACGGTACGGCAAACGGCACCTCGCTGTCCTGCCCGCTGGTGGCCGGGGCGGCCTGCCTGCTGCTCGAAGCCCGGCCCAATTTCACTCCGGAGATGATTCGCACCGCCCTCATGGAAACCGCTTCCAGGGCTTCCACTCCCGACAACACCTACGGCTGGGGAATTATCGACGTTAATGCCGCCCTGGACTGGGGTGCTAATTTCGAGGCCGACACCCTCATCGGCGAGGCTCCTCTGACCGTCAATTTCACCGACCTGTCCACCCTGACCACTCCGACCTGGTACTGGAATTTCGGTGACGGCGAGACCTCCGAAGTTCAAAATCCTACCCATGAATTCCTTAATCCCGGAGTCTATAACATCTCTCTGACTATCCAGTCCTCCTACGGTGAAATCACCAACGAAAAACGCAACTATATAGTGGTTTTGGCTGATACTTTGAAGGGCGGTCATGTTGAAGGCAGGATTGACTCCACGGTCGAAGTGGCTCTGGAGGTGACCAATATTGTTCCCCTTAACAGGCTGGTAATCCCGGTTGAATATAGCGGAACACTGGGTTTGAAATATACCGGTTACGATACGGTGGGCTATCGCGCGGGCGGGTTCGGCAGTATCAGTTTTCCCAATTTTAATGCCACCCTTAAACGTTTTGTCATCGACTTAGAGGCAGGTTCGGCGGAACCAATTCCGGCCGGAACCGGTACGGTTATCGTTTTGAATTTCAAGATTGAAACAGCCACCACCCCCGGAGACAGCAATCTGATTGTTTCCGACGGTTATGATACTTTTACCCCCATCTTTTATTACAACCTCGGCAACTACCAGCCGCAGCTGGTTTCCGGCAGCGTTACTTACAGCGGTTGTTGTATCGATTATACCGGTAACGTGGACTGCTCCCTCGAGGAAGCGCCGGACATTTCCGACATCACGCGCCTGATAGATTTTCTCTATATCTCCCACAACCCCTTATGCTGTATGGAGGAAGCCGATGTCGACGTAAGCGGCGGTTTACCGGACATATCCGATATCACCCGGCTGATTGATTTTCTCTATATCAGCCATGAGCCTTTACCGGATTGCCCGTGATTGACAGGATAGATACTTCAGCCGTTCCTGCTTGTCGGGGGCGGCTTTTAACACCGTTTTTTAGTAGCTGAAAAATAATATTTATTTTATATTAAACGTAAGGATGGACATCTCTGAATTGCCCCGAATAAAGAATAAAACGGTTACTCTCCGTTTTTATTATATGCAAGGAGGTTTAAAATGAAAAGGATTCTCTTCATTTTAACAGTCATTATTTTCTCCTGCACTAGTTTATACGGACAGTCGGATCCTACCTGCTGCGAGGGTATGCGAGGTGATATTAATGGCAACGGGAATGTTGATATCACCGATATTGTATGTTTGATTGACCATCTTTATCTGAGTCAAAAACCCCTCCCGTGTTTCGAGGAGGCTGATGTCAACGCCGATGGATTACTGGATATAACCGATATCTCCTGTATTATTTCGGATCTGTATATACCCAAGATGAATCCGTGTATTCAACCCTGTCCCGGTTATGAGTTACCATACGGTTCCCTGGATTCTTATGGGGGATGCAAATCGTTTGAAAAATCAGTGGACACGGTGACCTCGGCTTATGATTGTATTATGTATACCTACGATGGTCAGACGCTCTCGTTGAAACATCTCAACGCCGGTTTCAACTGCTGCGTCGATATGCTGGGAGCGCATATCACCATCCAGGATAATATTATCACCCTGGACGAGTACGAAATAAATCCCAACTGCCACTGTCTTTGCCTGTATGATTTATACTATTCGCTTTTCAATCTGTCACCGGGTGAATATATAATCATCGTAAACGAACCCTATATTTACACCTATGAAGACAGGGAAAAAATCAAATTCACGATTGACCTGCAACCGGGGGTAACCGGGGACTACTGTGTGGAAAGACTTTATTATCCCTGGGGATACTAATAAGTTTTGATAATAAAAAAGCCCGCCAGGCGCGGGCTTTTTTATTAAAAATATTATCATATCGTAAATTTACCGTTGCGGTAGATAACCTTGCCATCGGCGGTAATCTGGCTGTCTTTTTTCAAATCACAGATCATATCCCAGTGGATGGAGCTGTTATTTTTGCCCCCTGATTCATGAATGGAAGCGCCCAGTGCCAGGTGGCAGGTGCCGCCGATTTTTTCATCGAAAAGGATATTTTTCGAAAACCGCTTTATTTCGTAATTGGTGCCGATGGCAAACTCACCGATACGGCGTGCCCCCTTGTCGGTGCCAAGCATTTTCCGCAGGTATTCGACATTCTTCCCGGCAGATTCTTTAACCACCACGCCTTTTTTGAATTCCAGCCGGACATCTTCCACCTCTCGGCCCAAGTAAACCGCCGGGAAGGAATAGCGGATAAAGCCTTCAGCGCTGTCTTCAATCGGCCCGGTGAAAATTTCCCCGTCGGGGAAATTATTCTGACCGCAACAGTTGACCCACTTGCGACCCCTGACACGAAGTTTCAGGTCGGCGTCTTTTGACTGAACATGGATTTTATCGAAGCGGTTAAGGATTTTGACCAGGCGGTCCTGTTCTCTGGCAACTTTCTGCCAGTGTTTGACCGGGTCAGCGGCATTAAGATGACCAGCGCCAAAGACAAACTCGGTGTAGTCCGCCAAAGACATATCGGCTTCCTGAGCATCGGCCTGGGTGGGCAACTGGGTTCCCACCCAGGACAGTTTTTTCTGGCCGACACGCTTGTAAAAGCGGTCACGTATCGGGCGGGCGGCTCTGATAGCCAGCGCCTGCCGCTGGGGATTTACACCCGACAGGTACCGGGTGTTGAGATTAGCCCAGACGTGCAGCATGGCGTCGATTTTTTCTGTTTCATATCTCAATACAGGACTGATATATTTTAACTGGGCATCATCGGCGTGCTTGAGAAAATATTCCTCCTGTTCGGGGATGCGCAGCTTGATGAAAGGGTTGGCGCCCATGTCAATGGCTTCTTCGAATACGGCATTAATTAAGGGTAACGCCACCAGTTCACCCTGGATTCTGAGCAACTGCCCCTTTTTCAGTTTTAAGGAATAGTGTAATAACACTTTCGCCAGTTTTTTTATGCGCGGGTCCATAATGGCTCCATTCTTTATAGGTTTACAAAGCACCTTCCATTTTTAGAAGCTTGATTTTCAATTTCAAACCGCCGTCGTACCCCCCCAGATTTCCGGCCGCGACGACCCGGTGACAGGGTATCACCAAAGGCAGGCAATTGCGGGCATTGGCACTACCGACCGCCCTGAAGGCTGAAGGCTTGCCGGTTTTAACAGCGATGTCCTTATATGTCACCGTCGTGCCGTAAGGAATTCTGGCTACTTCTCTCATAACTTTTTTCTGAAAGGGGGTTCCCTGCAAATCAAGTTTAAGGCTGAATTTTTTGAGTTTACCCTCGAGATATAAGGTAATCTGTTCCTGAGCGAGCCGGTTGATATCACCGCCGGATATAATTTCATAACCGCTGAAATATTTTCTAATCCGGGCCTCAAAAGCCTGGCGGGATTTACCCGGCAGGGATACTATCGCCAAACCGTTATCGGTGGCGGCGGTATGGATATTCCCCCAGGAAGTTGCAAACGAGTGGACATAGAGTTTCTTCATGATTTATCTTCCTTGATTGATACGTGCCAATAATTCCGGCAGTTCCGAGATTGATTCGAGAAAGTAATCCGGACTTGATGCCAGTAATTTTTCCCGCCCGCCGTAGGGTGAGGCGATAGCTGCAGAACGAAGCGGCACCGCCCGGGCGGCGAGAATATCATTGAGAGTATCGCCGACCACCAGGGTCTCACGCGGGTCGGCCTTGATTCTCTCTAGGACCAGGTGGAAAATCTCAGGGTCCGGCTTGACTTTCTTTACTTCGTCACCGCCGACCCAGGCGGCAAAAAACTCCTGCCAGCCGAACTTGTCAATTATCCGGTCAACATGTTTTTTTATTTTAGTGGTGGCGATGGCCATCTGGTATTTTTGTGCGGCCAGAGTACGAAGTATTTCCTCGGTGCCATCGAGAGGAAAGGTCGAAGCCACGATGGTTTCGGCGGCCTTGACCTGGAAGTGCCGGTATAATTCCTTTATCGGGGCATTCGTAAACTGTGGATACATCACCTCCAGGGAATAACCGATAAAAGGTTTTATTACTTCAGGAGGTTGTTCAGATTGTCCCATTTGTCTTAAAGAGTAATTAACCGCTTCCACCACCCCCCGGGAGGAATCAATAAGGGTACCGTCGAGGTCAAAAATCAGATTATTAACAGTCATCAAAACAGTCGTTCAACTTTCCCAATCACTTCGGACAGGTTAATTTCCTGTACCTTCTGTACCGTACCGAACTTCAGCGTCGCCACTAAAATAGAATATGGTCCGACCGATGTCAACGGCCAATCGCCGGAAAGAGAAAGACCGGCCGGTTTTTCGTCAAAAAGAGCATACTCGGTAGAAAGCACTTCACCTGAAATTATCTGAATTTCTTCTCCGGGCAAACCGACCACCAAGCCCACCTGTTCCGAGTTACTGTCATGATAACGGATAAAATCATAACGTTGCGGCACGGTATGAATAACACGACTATCGAAGCCCACGATATCAATCGAATAAGCCAGGCGGCTGACTTTCAATATCTCCCCTCCGGAATAAACCGGACTGTAACGGTTATCCGGCAAAGAAAAAATAACGGGAAAGTTTTTAAAGATAAAATTTCCCGCGGCATTGGGGGCCAAAATCTGATAAAGCACACCCAGCAGAATAAAAACCAGCACCGTTCGAAAGGTTTTATGACACCGGTTGGCATTATTGCGAATTATCCGGGCAAGGTCAAAAAAAGAAAAAAAGTAAAAGATAACCGGTAAACCAAACAAAACCACTTTTACCATTAAAGGTAATTTAACCAGGAAAGAAACAAAGACCAGAACCGAGGCTATAAGCATAATCAGAAAGACAAATAACCCGAAAAGATATTCTTTCCAGAAGACATGTCCAAGGCCGGGTAAAAGAAGATTCAGGATAGTTCCCAGAAGGAGTGAATGATTATAATTGTTTTTCATTTACCAGCACAGTTTAAAAAATGAACATTTAATATAACTCCGGTTGCATATATAACCTCATAATCCGATAAAAGTAAACAGGTTAAATATTCTCAACCTGATTTAAAGACGAAAGGGAACCGATAAAAGTTACAAAAAAAACCTGTTCGCACAGTTAATGATAAATCAATAAAGAGGTTATAAGATTTTATTCTTTTCGATTATTTTCGCTTGAAACTAAATGGCTACATAAGCGTTATAATTACAATAAGATACATACATAACGTGACTGCCCTCAAACTTGACAATCACGTAAATATCGTTAAATTTTGGTAAAAATTAGAGCTTGGAGAACATATATGTTTCGTTATGGCGTGCAGCTTTTTGGTCTGACTATCTTTGCCATGGCATTAATCTGGTTCGCCGGACCAGGTGAAGCCGTTCAGAATACTCGTGATTTCGACCGTAACCTCTGGGCGGATACTTCCGAAATATATCCGAGTAACCAGGGCGTACCGGAGGTAAAAACCGATGAAGGGATGCCGGCTCTGGATAAACGGGATACTTTCATGCAAAACGTGAAAAAACTGACCCAGACGGCTTTCAACATCCGCAATCAGTATATGGAAGATGTCGATGTCGACAAGATGATTAAAGCTGGTATAAACGGCATGTTGTCCGACCTGGACCGTTTCTCGGTCCTGATGGAAAAGACGGCTTATGACAATCTGATGGAGAGTACACATGGCAAGTACGAAGGTTTGGGAATGCAGATTGACTCCCGCGACGACCGGGTTGTAATAATATCGCCCATCGAGGGAACGCCGGCTTATCGTAAAGGTCTTCGCGCCGGGGACATTATCTGGGAAATCAACGGTCAGCCCACCCTGAATATGAAAACCTCGGACGCTTCCAAACTGATGCGCGGCACGGCCGGTACAACGGTGAAACTTTTGATTAAACGCGCCGGTATTGCGGAACTTTTGGAATACGAGGTCGAACGGGCGGTTATTCAGTTGAAATCGGTCAACTATGCCGGGGTCATTCCCGGCACCAATATCGGTTATGTAAGACTGTCGCGTTTTGCCGAGGAAACCAGCCACGAACTTCGTACCGCTATCAGCGAGCTTAATGAAAAAAATATTTCCGGCCTGATATTCGACCTGCGGTCCAATGGCGGCGGTCTTCTGGACCAGGCTAAGGAAACCGCGGAGCTTTTCTTAAAGGAAGGCCGGGAGATTGTCTATACCAAGGGGCGCTATGACAACAGTGAGCGGCATTTTGTTTCGGAACGTCCGCCCCTCTTCCCCGACAAACCGCTGGTTATTCTGGTTGACGAAGGCACTGCCTCGGCATCGGAGATTGTATCCGGCGCCATTCAGGACTGGGACCGGGGCCTTATTGTCGGCAACACCACCTACGGTAAAGGGCTCGTCCAGCAGGTCTTTCCGATTTCCAACGACGGCGACCTGGCCCTTAAGCTGACCACCGCCAAATATTATGTTCCCTCCGGGCGGTGCATCCAGAAACCCGAAAAACAGATGAAACACCCCGGCACGGCTTCCGTCGAGGGTGAAGAAGAAGAAGCGATGGATTCACTGGCGGTTTCCCACGATGAGATTTATTACACTAACGGCGGCCGCATCGTTTACGGCGGCGGCGGGATTGTTCCCGACGTCGAGGTGGAACGTGAATTGTGGAAACCGATTGAAATAAACCTGGAAAGAAAATCCATGTTTTTCGATTTCGCCGTCAAATATGTTTCAGAAAACCCCGATGTCAAACCTGATTTCGAAGTAACGGACAACATCATCAGCGACTTCAAAAAATTCATCAGGGAAAAAGATTTCACTTACAAAACCTCCATTCAGGTAGCCCTGGAGGAACTGGAAGAAACGATGAAGGACGAAAAGCAGGACACCCTGTTTGCCGAGGCAATCAACCAGATGAAACAGATGGTCGAAAAGGAAAAGGAATCCGACTTTAACGAATCTTTGGACTATATCAAAAGAGCCATCAAACGTGAAATCGTTTCCTCGATAGCCGGCGAGCGCGGCGTCTATGAAGAGATTGTTCTCAAATCCGATAACGCCGTCAAGAAAGCCATGGAAATACTGATGACCCCTGACACTTATACCAGGTTGATGACCAAAGGTCAGAATAAAACTGAATCATAACGAAGTTTATATACGCTTTAATAAAAAGCCCGCTTTTTGCGGGCTTTTTAATTATCATTGAATAAATCTAGAATTCTTTCAGTTACCACCGGTGAAAAAGGACCTGACCCAACAGGCAAACTTCAACGCTACTCCGACTCGTTCGTGTCAATATCAAGATCCTTTCGCGGGTGCCCGGCTTCGAAACGTTTCAGCAGCCAGCGGTCACCATCGCGTATGAACGTGAATGCCGCCGGACGGTCTCTGGCGGCCGTGCTGTCCATCAGGTAACAATCCACCCGGGCTTTATCCCGAGTATAAAATATCTCGTATTCGCCGAAATGGTCAAAATTATATTCCCCTTCGGAACCGTAAATAAATCTCAAAAGGGAGTCGGTATCCATCCGGTCCGAAAGCATTTTAACTGACATAAGCGAGTCCAAGGCGGACGTATTGCGAGCCTTGACAGCTTCCTGTAAATTGTAGAAACATTCCCTTATGACCGGAATATATTCACGGGAGGGGTTCTTTTCACCGCAACCGGCCAGTAGTACAGCACCCAGCAAAAAACGGGTAATAAATGGCTTGTTCATCAGCTCCTTAACATTTCAAAACGATATAAGCCGTTACCACGGCGTTGAATAATATTTTCCTTGACCAGCTTATCCAATATACGGGTGGTGGTCAGGTTCCAGAACCAGTAACGGGTGTTGGTGACCATATTTTCCTGTCCGTATTTGGTGACGATTTTTTGAAGTTCGTTCTGGGCTTTTTCCAGAATTTTGGGCGCCCCGCTCCGCAGACCTCTCAGGGCGGCATGCACCATCGAAGTATCCATCATGAAGGTTTCGGGAATCATGTCGGTACTGTACCACCAGCCGCTGTTTTCCATCAACTGACGTAAATTATCGAAACCTTCTTTGCATTCAATTTTGGGGTTGGAATCACCATAAGTAACCACCAGGTGGCGACGGCTCATGGACAGGTAGTAGAAGTTGGTACCGTTGAAGTAATCCCCGCCGTCAATGGCATACATGTAATTAATTATGCGGGCGTGACAGGGGTTGGTGTTGGCAAAGATTTCCAGCGGCCGCAGACGATTGATGAATTCCTGCCCCAGGTCGTACCAGAGAAAAAGACCAGCAATAACTGGGTACCGCCGATAAAGCAGCGAACCTCCGTGCATGAAATAATTGGTATCCGTGGTCAGGATTTTAGCCGCCACCATGCTGTCAAGGGCTTTTTGATAAGCCGGCAGATTTTTCTTTATCAGTGCCACCATGTCATCGGAAATTTTCTCCGCCAGCTTTTTTACTTCCTCGGCTTCGGGTGTCCTAATCATCGGAAACAGAAACTTAACCTGGTCGCCTTCCCTTGAAAAAAAACCTTCCTGGACAAAGCGGTTAATCAGATTCGACACGACCGCGGTATCAGTGTTGGCCATGGCGGCGATTTCCGGAATGGACTTACCTTCGTCCAGAAGTAAAAGAATTATCCGCGAAAATTCATTATCAAAACTGGGGCTGTTGCCGACCATCGCCGGCAGACAGATTTTATTCTGAAGGTAAACCGACATCTGTTCCGGGATCCGGAAATTTACAAAAAAAGGCTGTTCCAGTACCAGCTGGGAGGGTAAAAGGTCGTCGAGCGTATCGACCACATCATATACTTTCAAATTCATAGTCGCTTTGCCGAAATTGGGCGGGATAACAAAAGAGGCATCGATAAGACGAGTCTGAAAAGGCTCCAGAATATAATGAGTGGTCTTATTCCGGGCGGGACTAAGATAAGTACCCTCGAAACTAATATTGGTGATGACGGTGATGAATTTCAAATATTCGGTATTATTGACGATTTCAAAGGTAGCCCGCTGGTCTCCCCAGCGCAATTTCTGAAGGGAAACTTCACCAATGGTCACCTCCGGCTCCCGGGCGGAACCGCTATGAACCAGAATAAACCAGCCCAACATCAACGCTGACAGCAGCACTCTACGCGACATGAAAACTTCCTCCTTGGTTTATTTTCCCGGCCAGTTGGCCGCAGGCGGCGGCGATATCGCGGCCCCGGCTCCTCCGGACCGTTACCGCCGGCGCCCTCGGGTAAAGCTCACGGGCAAACCAGTCAACTTTCTCATCGGACGGCCGGGTAAAATTTATTCCCGGAACCGGGTTATAGGCAAATATATTTATTTTACAAGGAATCCCCTTGATAAGTTCGGCTAGAGCTTTAATATCTTCGGGCTGGTCATTGAAACCGTCGAACAGAACATATTCAAAAGTCACCCGGAAACCCGTTTTTTGAGTATAGTAGCAGGCGGCTTTAGCCAGTTCATCCAGCGGGTAAGTCTCGGCTATGGGCATAATTTCAAGGCGCTTGGCCTGTATCGCCGCGTTAAGAGAAAGGGCCAGACGAACTTTAAGACCAAGGTCTGCCAGTTTATAAATACGCGGTACAATACCGACGGTGGATACGGTTATTTTCTTAGCCGCCAGACCCAGCCCGGCCGAATCGGTGATGATTTCTATCGCCTTGACAAGGTTATCGAAATTGTTCAGCGGTTCACCCATGCCCATGAACACAATATTGGTGAACGCCGCGTTGCCGTGAAGCTCGCGGATAAAAATAAGCTGGCCCAGGATCTCCCCTACTGTCAGGTTGCGCGCCAGCCCGTTTTTCCCAGTGGCGCAGAACCGGCAAGCCATGGCACAGCCTGCCTGCGTGGAAACACAGACCGTATTTCGACCCTTTTCATCATTGGGAATAAGTACCGATTCGATTCGCTGCTCGTCTTCGAGGCGAAAGAGAAATTTCTCGGTCTCGTCGGCGGACTTCACTTTTTCCTGCAACCGCAGACCTTCAAACGTATATTTCAGGGTCAGTTCTTCCCGAAGTTTTCTGGAAAAATCGGTCATCAGGTTAAAATCATACTGCCGGGTGCCGTAAAGCCATTTGAACAGCTGGCGGCCGCGATACGGTTTTTCACCGAGCCCGACCAGAAGTTTTTGAAGTTCGGGCAGGGTCCGGCCTAACAGATTTTCTTTAGACATAGTTTATAAATTTAAGCAAAATATAAAATTACGCAAGAGCCAAAATATCGGGGAAGGTTCGTCCGGGCTAATGGGATTTTTTAACCATTGCCCATTATACTTAGTGAACGATATAACCGATTATGAAGAAAAAGCGAGCTGTTTATTAACATCTTGACAAATGTCAAAAGACCGGTATCATTCGGGTGTTAGTTTGAAACGGGGTGTGGCGCAGCCCGGTAGCGCGCTTGCTTTGGGAGCAAGATGTCGGAGGTTCAAATCCTCTCACCCCGATTTTTTTATTGGTTGTCTTTATAATCCCCACCGAAATATAATGTTCTGTCGGTTCCTGCCCGCCTGGGCGGGTGTGAACTGACGGAAAATAAGTCTTTCTGTTCCCTCAGTTCTTGCTATGCCGAAGGCATAGTGTGAACTGACGGAAAATAGGTTTCAGGTCACATATTCTTACTTGACATTGGGTGGAGAAAGTATAATTTCTTACCGAGAGAAAAATTATCCTTCAAAGTTGAAGGATAACCAGGCAGAACCGCAAAAGGGTTCTGTCCTACGATAAATATATCAGATTGATGCATGATGCCCCCGTAGCTCAACTGGACAGAGCATCTGCCTTCTAAGCAGAGGGTAGCAGGTTCGAGTCCTGCCGGGGGTATTTTTTATTGACCTCCCATCCCTTGATAGCCATTAAAGAGTAAGGTATCTTATATCTAGGTTATAATCTGGTAAAAAAAGGGTACCGGATAGAATTAATATAATAAAAATTATTTACCAAATCACTTTATGAAAGATAATATTATATCTTATAGAGATATGTGTGATAATGAAAATATTCAAACTTTACAGCGAGGTAGGAATTATAGATTAAATGCAAATTATTCTGTAATTTTAATGTCCCAAAGAAAAAATGCACCATATAATGAAAAAATTTGTGATGATGGCTTGAGTATTGAATATGAAGGACACGATTTATCAAAAAGTGAAAACTTAATGAATCCAAAAATGTATGACCAACCAAGAGTTACAAAAAGTGGAAAACTAACACAAAACGGTTTATTTGCAAAAGCAGTTGAAGATTATAAGAAAGGGAAAAGAGAACCAGAGCTTGTTAGAGTATACGAGAAACTGTTTAACAGGGTTTGGTCTGAAAAAGGTTTTTTTAAACTTGTTGATTATCATTTTATAAAAAAAGATAATTTGGGGCGGTATGTTTTCATTTTCAAATTGCACGAAATAGAAATCGATATAAAAGAAAATAAAATAATTGAAAATAAATTACGTCCACGTACAAGAATAATACCTAGTGATGTAAAAAAACAAGTGTGGATTAGAGATAAGGGAAGATGTGTTATCTGTGGTGCTACAGACGAGCTTCACTTTGATCATGACGTACCCTATTCAAAGGGTGGATCAAGTATAACATCAGATAATGTCAGAATATTATGCGCTCGTCATAATTTAGAAAAATCAAATAAGATACAATAGATTTCCTCCAGCGATAGATTTCAAAGTCAAAAAAATCCGACAGGTTTTCGTGGGAGGCAGGTGGACATCTGCCACCCACATAACATAACCGTACCTTCATTTTTCCTTGCTTGACAGAAAGTTTAAAAGTTACTTATTTTAAAACCAGCAGGTGGAAAATATAATATGGCACAAATCCGAACTTATATTTACCCCGTCTTGATAGCTTTCTGTTTATTTTACGCTGCCTTGATCCTTGTTCAGATTTCGCGCTATGCCGCCGAACCGCCGTACCTTCTGACCTGGTTCGTCAAACTGTGGTGGGCAACGACCGGCACCCAGGTTCTGCTGTTGCTGGTATCGTCCCTTTTTCTTGTGGCTCTCGGGGTGGGCGTTATCAGGTTCGGCTTGTGGGCAACGGATTTCATTTTCACTCAACCGGATAAATACCGGATTCGTTCTCTTTCCGTAGTGCTTATTTTCGGGATTATCGGCATTTACGCCACCTCATACGGCCTGGTGGGTATCATCAGAGTATTCTGGTGTATCTCAACGTTGCTATGACAGCCGGCAAAGCAGACAGCTACATGCAAAGCAGGCGTTCGAAAAAATGCACCTTTTCAACTTCAAGGTATTTTTCTTTATAAAAATGTGATTCCCATGATTGTTTTTTTTATTTACTTTGTATCAATTTTTTACAAGAACAATCCTCCAGAGGTAAGAAATGCCAAACGATTTAATTAAAAACCTTAAAACCGAAATAAAAAAGCACAACCGGCCCACGAACCGTATAAATTACCAGCAGTTCTTCAAAGAAAAACTCAAGGAGCCGACCGGACTCAGAACTTCGATTCTACGCGACATCTCCAATGCTCATTTCAAAAGTATTGATGACCAATCCAAAGACAATATTTTAAAAATATGTGAACATCTCCTAAAAGACGGGACGCGGTATTTCCGGTTTTTTGCCTTTGAATGGGCGTTAAAAGTAAAAAAAGATTATGAAAAAGCCGATTTCAAACTTTTCGAAAGCTGGCTGAAAAAATACGTTAACAACTGGGGCTCATGCGATGCTCTTTGCACCGGCGCCATGGGACATCTCGTATTAAAATACCCGGAACTTTCCGAACAAACCCAAAAATGGGCAATTTCGAAAAACATGTGGTTACGGCGGGCTGCGGCGGTAAGCTTGATTGTGCCGGTCAGAAACAAACTCCTTCTGAATAAGGTATTTCAGACAGCTGATACCCTTCTGACTGACCCGGAGGACCTGGTTCAGAAAGGTTATGGCTGGATGTTAAAAGTAGCCGGAGACAGGTTCCCCGACGAAGTTTTCGAATATGTTCTGAGAAACAAAGCCGTTATGCCCCGTACGGCGCTTCGATATGCGGTTGAAAAATATCCCCCGGCAAAACGCCGTGAGGTCATGAAAAAGTAAGGTGTATTAGAGGTCGCTGCCGTCCATGGTAATCAGTTTCTCATGTTCTTGAGGACCGATAAAAATGACGCTTTTATAGAGGTCTTTGCCATAGCGGCGCATGCGGGCGAACTCGTCGATGGATATCTTGACATGGCGGGCGCGCGCACGGTCAAAATCATATGCTTCTACATTGGGGTCGTTAAAATATACATACTTTTTATCAAAGCCGGTTATTACCACCCAGTGTGGTGATTGCTCACCGGTTAAACGGTACGTACTGATTAAAACAATCGGGATTCTTCCCTGATGAATACCGGCGACGATTTCTTCGAAGGGGAAGTCGAAGTACGAAACCGGTACTCCGAGAGCCTCGGTTTTATTTCTGAAATCCTCATGAACAATCCGAATAACCTTCCGTTTAAACTCTTTCCTGACCGAG
The DNA here is from genome assembly GCA_964618515.1 of uncultured Ignavibacteriales bacterium. Taxonomy (GTDB): domain Bacteria; phylum Zixibacteria; class MSB-5A5; order GN15; family FEB-12; genus JAFGNW01. The sequence continues at coordinate 44,853 of CAZUAS010000010.1, forward strand.
GAGAAAAACGGGGTCTGGTCTTTGGAAAGAATCACCCTGGTAAGAAAGCCCCGCCGCCTTGAAGCCAGGGCCAGTCCCAGGGGGTCACAGCCCCCCAGACCGGAAGTCATATAAATCGAGGTTGATTCTTTCCAGAGTAAAAGTTCCAGGGTGAAATTGAGATTCAAATCCGGCAGAAAATGTTTGAAAGCCATCATCAGCGAAGCCGGACCGCAGGTATAATCAAGAGATTGCGCATAATAGGGAACCTTAATAAGAAGTTCCGAGGGAACTTTTATTTTCAGAGGTTTGGTCATTTTAAAACCGGGGGCGCCGTCCTCGTAATAATCGGGCAGATTACCGTCAATTTTGAACCCATGTTTCTTGTAAAAAGCAATCGCTTTCTCGTTGTCAGAGCGAACTTCAAGAGAAAAAGTATCACAGTATCGCCAGGCCGCCTCGAGTTCACAGGCTTTCAACAGTCTGGTTCCCAGACCTTTTCCTTGAATTTTGGGGCTGATGGCGATATTGTAGAGACGACCCAGGCGAAGGTTGTTTCGCCACAGGAGGTAGGCGGCTCCTACCACCTGATTGTCCAGTTCCATTATAAGAACCGTGGCATGAGCTTCGCTTACCAGATATTCAATATTTTCCCTCGAGAAGCGATCGAGTCTGAAAACCTCATTTTCAAGACTGACGAGGCTGTCCAGGTCACGGTTATTGGCCAGACGAATATGGGGTTTTTCGGTCATAATTGCACTTTGCCATTCAATAAATATTTTACCACCGCTTCGTACAAAACCGACGACCTCTGGTCTTCTTCCCCGGCGTTGATGGTGGGGTTGTCATTGACCTCAATTACTACAAAATCATCACCAATCTGTTTCAAATCTACACCATAAAGGCCATTTCCGACTGCGGCTCCGGCAGCAAGGGCAGTTTGCAGAAGGCGCGGCGGAGCTTTGTCGATATCGACACCTATAACGGGGCCGTAAATCGAGCGGCCATCAGGCATATAAGTATGTATTTTCCAGTATTTTTTGGGAATCGTGTACTGGCAGACATAAAGGATTTCTCCGCCGAGCATGCCGACCCGCCAGTCAAAATCCGATTTAATGAATTTCTGAACAACAATACGGTCGGCTCGGCGAAAATACTTATTTCCGACTTTAATGAATTCTTCCGGCGATGAAACCCGCTCGACATAGAGGGAAAAACTGCTGTTAGGCGCCTTGAGAACCATGGGTGAGCCGAACTTCTCCAGAAGATTTGCCCAGTTCTCATGCGTGACTTCACCCTGTTCCAAAAATTCGGTCATGGGTATCGGCACACCGGCTTTGAGCAGATGCTTGTACATATTAATTTTGTCACAGCAGATATAAATCGACTGCGGGTCGTCGATAACCCGCAAACCATGAAGTTGCGCCATACGAGAAGCCACGTAAGTCGAATTCAGGGGGTCGGTTAAAGCCCTGATAAAGATGGCATCATACTGGGGTATTTTATAAAGGTCGGGGCGGAAAAGGTAGTCGACGGTATGTCCCAGTTTTCGTGCCGCCTGACCAAAGCGCATCAGGGCATTCATTTCCGAGGAATTGGTAATGGTGTATTTCTCCACGTATATGCCTATTCGACCCATTCCACCACCCCTTCCAGATGCTGCATTTCACGTTTTTTCAAATCCTTCAGATACAGCTGGGATATGTCACTCAACAGCACCCGGCCATCGTTAAGCACAATCACTCTGACTTTGGCCAGCGGAATATGGAAAACCTCCCAAATCGCCCGAGCGGCATCGCGATAACGCGGTATCAGGCACCACCCGAAAACCGCTCGAAAAAACCTGACACTGGCGCCGGCAGGAATATCCTGGCAACAGACGGCATAGGTAAAATTTCGCGTCATTGAGCGTCCCACTGATTTCATCCGGGGATAATGCAGCACCACCCGGCTTCGTTCCATAAAAGGATTAATGGGGTCGACAATGACCGGCGGTTCAAAGTAACCGTTGGAGATGTAATATTCGGGGATAGGCAGGCCGTTAATTTTGGCTTTCTCCAGAAACAACGGAGTTATGTAGGCGTCCAGCATTTCCTCGCAGGTGGGGTGAATTTTCTTCCCCTCCAGTTCCATGTCCTGTGAAATGTAATAGGGGAGCTCAAGATAATCATAATTACCGGCCAGGTTTACGAAATAATCCCCCTCTTTATGACGGGCAATAAAACTGACCGGCTTTTGTATTTTTGGATTCATTAAGTACCTTACTTAAAAAAATCTCCTTCTCTTATAAAAAACAAAGCAAAATATATGTTTTAATGATATTTAACCCAAATACTTTTATTTTGTTCATACTAATCGTTTCAGCATGTTTATATACTATCCCCGAACCGACCATAAGCAATATTAAAACAAAGGATATATTGAAAAAAATAATTACATACCCACCAGGGACATCAACAGCTTGGGAACGGTATAACCGACAATATTAAAAGTCATGTGGGCGGCAATCGCCGGGAGCAGACTTTGGGACGTTTCCCGAAAATAACCGGCGACAAAACCCAGCAAACCGGTGGACAGAACAATGGCGAAAATCATTATTCCAGGTATCTGGCCCAACAGGCATAAATGCCCCAGGCTGAACATGACGGCACACACCGCTACCGGTAAGCTGATAAAAAACTTACCTGTCCCAATCCCGTATATTTTCAGGGGCTGAAGAAAACCATAAAGAAGTCCCCGAAACAGAACTTCTTCACAGATACTGGCGATTATCCAGACCGATAAGACCGTTTCGATAAAACTCATTGAGGTAAAAATATTGTCCCGCGGGGGAGTTATACCGGAAATGGTGACCAGAAACATCATCAAAATAAGCATCCCCAGCTGGGCCAGGATACTTACCAGAACGGCAACCAGAACTGGTTTTATTTTACTGCCTTTAATACCAAAAACACCAAGTTTGCCCTGACTTAAAATAAAAATTAGGACCAGGGATATAATAAGGAATGTAAACTGCGTCACATTAGTTTTATTGATAAAAGTAGTCTCGATAAGATTTTTAACAAAACCAACACGGGGTACAACCAGTAATCCGAACAGATAAACAGCCGTTCCCATAATAACTGCCAGCAAAATTCTTAAGGAAATA
>CAZUAS010000011.1:0-47757 GCA_964618515.1 uncultured Ignavibacteriales bacterium
GATAATGAGCGGTGACTGGAGTTCAGACGTGTGCTCTTCCGATCTAAGTTTCAGCAAGTCCCCGGTCACTGGCGGAAAACCTGGCATGGTACGAAAAACGTTTAATTCATGAGACTCTGATCGCCTGCCACGGCAACATATCCGCAGCGGCAAGAATATTAAAGGTCAACCGGGCTAACCTTTCAAAGAAGATAAAAGATTTGGGTTTATATAATTTTTGAACAAAAATTGTGCCGGAGCGTGTATAAACCATACACCTTGCCATTGCAAAGTCTTGAAAATTAACAGGTTGACTTGATGGCATAAAATTTGTTGAATATCCCCGTAAAAACGGAGGAATTATGATTAGGCGAAAAATATTACCAGTTATTTTCTGTACTATTTTAGGAATAGTATCAATAACCGGCTACAGCCGGGCAGATGAACCCGAGTACAAAGATTACCAATTGACCAACAACAAACTGGAATTTTTTAAAATCACTTTTAAGAAAAATTTTATCCAGATTGACATCCCGGAAAAAAGCGGTTATAAAACTTTCCGCCATGAAGCCGGTGATATCAGGATAAAAGACGATATCGTACAGGGCGGCGACCAGTTTGCTTTTAACAGCGAAGGTTTGCTGGTTGATAATATCCTTTACCCCTATAATAAAATATACGATACCCGCATCACCGAACAGGATGATCAGATTACTCTTATTTTCTATACCCGGGAAAACATGACCAGCCGGGTATCCGCATCCCGCCGCGGCAACTATATCACATTCGCTGAGAAAATCACCATCACAAAGGATGAGTTTATTCGCGGTCTCGTTTTATCGATAAAGGGCGATATCGAAGTTTTCGGCGAGGTTAACAAAGATGTAATTTCCTTATTCGGAAATGTTTATATTGCCGAAGGGGCGGTAGTGCGTGGCGATGTGGCTACTTTGACCAGGCGGGCGGAAGTCGAGCGCAATTCCTCAATTTATGGCGAAGTCTTCACCGGCAGTGAAAAGCGGCTTATCCGGCATCGACGGTTTTATCATCGTGAAGATGAGTTCAGCCTGTCGCCTGATTTCAAGTACAACCGGGTGGACGGCGCCGCTTTATATGCGACATTCAAATATGAGGATTATGACTCCCTTCTGCCGACTATCTGGCTGACCGGTGGCTATGCTTTTGAATCGGCGCGGTGGCGTTACGAAATCGGGCTTGAACAGGTTCTTTTACGAACCCGTCCCCTTAGCCTTGGCGGGGCTTATTATCGCCGCCTGGCTTCAGAAGACGACTGGCTTATCGGTGACCATGAAAATATCTTCTTTACCCTGATGACCACGGAAGATTTTAAGGATTATTATGAGGCTGAAGGCGGGCGTCTTTATACCCATTTTAAGCCTTTTAAAAACCTGACTATGGAAGGCGGTTACCGTTATGAAGAAACCAACTGGATCAGGGCGCATCGGAACATCTGGTCGCTTTTCGGAGGTGATAAGATTTTCCCGAAAAATTTCGCCACGGTTTCGGAACCTTACCGCCAGACAGGCATTGACGAGATTGACAGCACCACCAATGCCGGTTTATATGCCCGAATAGAATTTGACACCCGTGATTCCGACGAACCGTTTGACCGCTCGGCGTGGGCGGTCACCGGGACAGTCGAATGGTCCCATCCCGATTTGGCTTCGGACTTTGATTACCGCCGTTACACCGCCAGTGTCCGCCGCTACCAGAAAGTCAACCGCCACAGTATCCTTTTGATGCGCGGCATGTACGGCGGCAGCGACGGTTATTTGCCAATGTATAAGATGTTCTTTCTCGGCGGTCTGGGAACCCTTGAAGGTTACCGGCATAAGGAGTTTCCCGGAGTCCGTTTCTGGATGACCAACTTGGAATACCGTGTCACCTTCCCCAGAACCGACCTCTCTTTTTCCCTGTTGTATGATGTTGGTCAGATTTCAGGCTCCACCAGTTTCAGAGAAACCGATGAAGTCAGACACTCCCTGGAGATGGCCTTTTACATAGAAAGTGATATCCGGCTGAGTATTTCCAGAAGACTGGACAGCGCCGATGATAAGGACCCGAAAATATATGCTCGGCTGACACATCTGTTTTAAAATTAACATACTAATTGTTCAGTTATGAAAAGGTCCCCCGGTTTAATCGCGACCATTTGTTTCCTGCTTCTATTTTCATACCTTCCCGTCGCCGCTCAGAATGAAGCCGTTCTGGAATATGATATTGTCAATCGAGAGGGCATCCTGACCACCTGGCTTGACCTGTCATTTATCATATCGCCGTCGAATCTTAAAAAACTAAAAGAAGGTATCGCCCTGGCTCTGGAATACAATCTCACCCTGGCCACACCGCGCCGCCTTTGGGGTTCCCGAACAGTCACCGATACCAGCGATATTTTAAACATCAGCTACCGTCAGGTAACCGAAAATTATCATACCCGCTTACAGAGCTGCGATACCGCCTGCGAACATCGTTTCATAACCCTGGATAAGCTAAAGCAGTACCTGAAGGACTCCCTTTATATAGGGCTGGCGGAAATCGATTCCCTGGATAAACATCAACACTACCTTCTGGAAATTAAAATAACCAGCATCTCGCTGACCACCCTTAATCTTTTAACCCGGGATGAATCTCCGGACAGCACCCAGTCCACCCTGAAATCCCTATTTAAGGGTTTTCTGGACCTGACCGGTTACGGCCGTAAAGAAATTTCATTGAAATCCCGCCCTTTTTCCCTTGAAGAAATCTACCCGATACCCTGAACAGAATAAAGTACAATTAATTAAATCCATCTCATTTTTCAGCCGATACTAAAGATAACGGGTTAAAATATACTGGATTAGACATCGATGGCTATTATAAGGAAAAAAGGTTACACTGACAGAGCCGGTGAAAGTACCGACGCCACGGATAAAATATCAATCACCCCTGAAACGGTGTCTGACGATTTTGGTCAAATCCTGGATAAAATCGCCGCTTTCAATAAAACCCATATCGATACCGAACATAAGAACACGGCCAGTTATATAAACCATTTAAAAGAGACACTGAAACTTACCCAGGAAATCGGCAACACTCTTGAAACCGACCGGTTGCTCCACGCGGCTCTTGAAAAAATCGTTTCGGTATTTAAAGCCGAACGAGGTTTCATAACTCTTTTCAATGACCAAAATCACCTGGAAATAAAAACCCTTCATAATATGACCCGGGAAGAAATAATCGACCGTCAGTGCTTTGATTATGACTATATAACCGCATTGGTGCTTGAGTCGAGCCGGGGGTTGATATCTTCGGATGTCGCCCGGGACGAACGCTTTTCACATCTTTTGTCGTCCGGGGTTTTTCCCCAGCATTCTCTTTTATGCGTACCCTTATTATCGAGGGGAAAAGCCAACGGTACTATTTTCCTTGAAAATCATCATAAATCAAGAATTTTTATCGAATCCGACCTTCATCTTTTAAACCTGTATGGCCGGATAATATCCTCCGCCGTCGCCAATGCCGAACTGTATCGCACTGTCGTAACTCATAATGACTACCAGCATTCCGTCCTGGCCGACGCCCCGGTGGGACTGGTCGTCATCGCTCCCGGCGGCCAGATAGCCACCATCAACCAAGCCGCCCTGGAAATTTTCGACCTGAATATGACGGACGTCGTCACTCTCGAACAGGATGACCGTCCCACTAATTTCATAGATATTCTTCCGGTTACGGAAAAACCGCGCTGGTCAAGAATTATCAACACGGTTCTGACCACCGGTCAGAACTACTTCAACGCCCGTTACAGCCATAACACCGGCTACCTTGAAAAGGTGCTTTCGATTAAAATATTCATGACGCGTGAATTCCCCTACGATAATTACGGGCTGGTCATGTTTATCGACGACGTCACCGAGCAGATATTACTGGAAAAATATATTATTTTCTCGGAAAAACTGGTGGCTCGGGGCGAAATGGCCGCCCGCGTCGCTCATAAGCTGAACAACTTCCTGACGGTTATCGCCAACAATATCGAGCTTCTCAAAATGAACCTGGAGCGACAGAAATCCGACAAAGCGGCTTTCAATGCCAACACGGTTCTTGACCAGGTTTTTAAAATAAAAGACTTCCTGGAAACAATCGTGGAAACACCCAAAGTCGAGCCCGGCTATATCAGTTTCAGCTTAAACCGTCTTATAAACGATGTGCTTTTTTCCTTAAACAACGATTTGAATTTCAAAACCATCCTTTTCACTCTCGAACTGGCGGATAATTTACCCAATATTGAAATCAACGTCGAACAGATACAGCAGGTCCTGCTCAACCTGCTTCATAACGCCGCCGAGGCAGTCGATGAAAAAGCCCTTACCTGCAAAGAAACCGATTACCAGCGGCGAATCCGTATCGCTACAAGCTACAACGGTGCCCTTGAAAAAGTAACCCTGGCCATAACCGACAACGGCCCGGGCATCAAGAAAAAAAATCTCGGTAAGATATTCAATCTTCACTTTACTACGAAAAAGAATCATCACGGACTGGGCTTGTACAACAGCCGGATGATCATTGAACAGCACCGGGGTCGCCTTATGGTTGATTCCTCCCCTGGCAAAGGTACGACCATGACGGTAATTCTTCCCCGTTTTCAACCTAAGAATATCCCGGAGAACCTGCCGGACCTGTAAGCGACGCTAACTTCGCAACGTTTCAATCAGTTTTTTATTATAAAAAGCCACCAGTTTTTCACGCCGGAGCACCCCTTTCACGCGCTCCGGCTGACCACCGGCAACCACCGGGATAAGGCCGAAATCATGCAGACCGAAAATTTCGTAAGCTTTTTCAAGTGTATCGCTTTCATGGATAACTACCGTCCCCGGCTCCACCAAATCCTGGGCAATGACCAGATAGTCAAGTTCATGCCGACTTAAAAAATTGCGTATATCCTGGAAGGAAATAATGCCCTGCAGTTTTCCGTCGAGGTCATTAACAATAAAATAAGTTTCTTTGGAATTTGAGATGATATTAAAAATCTCCACCAGGGTGGTATTGGTTTTAATCGTCTCAAATTCATCCGACATCACTTCTTTCACCGTATGGGAACGAAGGATATTGACATCCTTACCCCCCCTGATATCGATACCCCGTTTGAAAAGTTTAACGGTGTATATGGAATGTGGGAAAAGTCGCCGGGCCACCAGGGTTGAAAAGACAACGGCGACCATCAGGGGCAGGATAATGCGATAGTCGAGCGTCATTTCGTATATGATAAAAATAGCGGTAATGGGGGCATGAGTGGTTCCGGCCACCATTGCCGCCATCCCCACCAGGGCGTAAGCGCCCGGGGTGGCGGTAACTTCCGGGAACAGGTAATTTATCAGGACGCCGAAAGTACCTCCGGATACGGCGCCCATGAACAACGAGGGGGCAAAGATGCCGCCGGAATTTCCCGACCCCAGAGTTAACGAGGTCGCCAGCATTTTTAAAAATATCAGCACGGCCATAAGAAAAAGACTCATATCTCCCAGCAAGGTCAAAGCTATCGTCTGGTAGCCGTCGGCCAGAATTTGCGGGAAGAAAATGGCAATGAAACCTAAAAGCAAGCCACCGAGAGCTGGTTTTAACCAGTTGCGGAGATTCAAACGGTCGAAATAATCTTCAAAGATATACAGACTGCGGGTAAATGAAACGGCGACTACCCCGATGACAAAACCCATAATGATATAAAGCGGAATTTCCCAGACTGAGACCAGGGAATAACTGGGTACTTCGAAAGCCGGATTATTGCCCAGGAAAGCCCTCGTGACGACCGAAGCCACTACCGAGGAGAGAAGAACCGGGGCAAAGGTACGGATGGCGAAATCACCCAGAATAATCTCCATGGCAAAAAGCACTCCTGCCAACGGGGCGTTAAAAACAGCCGCAATACCGGCCGCGGAACCACACCCCACCAGAATCCTGACCCGGTCGCCGGACATGCGGAACATCTGCCCGATAGTCGACCCGATTGCCGAGCCGATCTGAATAATCGGCCCCTCACGTCCGGCAGAACCTCCCGACCCAATACAGATAGCCGAGGCTACCGCTTTGGCCGCTGCCACCCGGGGGCGGATAATCCCCCCCAGACGGGCTACGGCATTCATTACTTCCGGAACACCGTGACCTTTGGCTTCACGGGCGAATTTATAGACAATCGGACCCACCAGAAGACCCCCGAGCATGGGTATCAGGGGGAGATAAAACTTATAGCCCCAGGGTTGCCCCTGAACAAAAGCCTGGGTCAGTACCTGGTCGGTAAGCCTGAAAAAAACATGGTTGAAATATTCTATCAGTGCTCGAAATCCCAGGGCGCCAAAACCGGTCGTAATACCTACAAAAACAGACAGAAAAATAAGTGAGTTCGTCTCCGACAGTTTCAGTCCCTCGAAAATCCGACTTATGGTTTTAATTCTCATAACTTGAGGTAATTTACCGATTTTATCACTTCTGACAACAGTAAAATGTCCGCCGGGTATTAGACTATAGAAAATGGAATGAATGAGCTTGACATACCTGAAGTTTTATATACTTTAATGAAAATTTATTTTTTACTTCTGTGAGAAAACGAGTATGAGGATCGGAAGATGCGTATAAATGCTGATGCTGTTATAATCGGAGGCGGGATAATCGGTGTCGCCACGGCTTTTTATCTGGCCCGGGAAAAATACGGCAATATCGTCCTTTTGGAGAAAGAGACCTTTCTTGGTTCTGGTTCGACTTCCAAGGCGGCCGGTGGAATTCGCGCTCAGTTCGCCACCAGAACCAATATCCAGATGTCGATGCTTTCGGAAAAAATCTTTGCTAATTTTAAAGAAGAAACCGGTTTTGACGCCCTATACACCCAATGCGGTTACATGTTTCTGCTATCAGAAGATAAGGATATCGATGAATTTAAAAAAAGTTATCAACTTCAGAAATCGCTCGGTTTACCGGTGGAACTGCTGAAACCTGATGATATTAAGAAGTATGCTCCAATAGTCCGAACCGACGACATCAAGCTGGCGACCTTCTGCCGAGATGACGGCATCGGTGATCCCAGTGAATTTTTAGCCGGGTACGAAAAAGCCGCCCGAAAACTGGGCGTGGAAATAAATATTGAAACCGAAGTAACGGGTTTCAACACCCGTGAGGGAAAAATTACCGGCGTAAAAACCAACAAGGGTGAGATTAAATGCCCTCTGGTAATCAACTGCACCGGCGCCTGGACGAAATTAATCGGCCGGATGGTGGGCGCCAACGTCAGAGTGGAGCCGGTCCGGCGCCAGTGTGTCACTACCGGGGAACTGGACTTTATCAACCCTGAATTTCCCATGGTGGTCGATGTTAAATCCGGCTTGTACACGCATCGCGAATCGAAGGGTCTGCTTCTGGGCTGGGCGGATAAAAATGTCAAACCGTCGTTTGATATCTCCATCGAACCCGATTATACCGATAATATCCTGGAACGCGCCTTAGACCGGATACCCCAGCTGGAAACCGCCGAGATTGCCAATCAGTGGGCCGGGCTTTATGAAACCACTCCCGACCACCGAGCCATTATCGGTTGGGAAAAAGCAGTCGCAGGTCTTTTCCATGTTACTGGCTTTTCGGGACATGGTTTCATGCATGCCCCCGCCGCCGGGCTGGTAACGACCGATATTTTAACCGGTCGAGAGCCGCGGATTGACATCTCCGACCTGGAACCGCAACGTTTTGCTGAAGGGGTCGTGACCGAAGAAACAAACGTTATCTGAAAATGCCTTTATAATATTATGCTACGGCGGTTATTGACCGCCGTTTTTTTATTTTATAAATTACACCCAGATTATATAATGCCACCAAGAGGTATTTATGAAAAAAACCGTTTTGATAATATGGCTCTGCCTGGCGTTTATTTCCTGCGGCAAATCGGATGAACAGACATCTTTAAAAAACGAAGAAGCCGTTCCGTTCAGAGATATAACTTTGGAAATCAATATCCTGACCTCCGATTCTCTCCGGCTGAGCGGCCGGCTTATTCCTTCTCCGGATACAGGCCGAGCCCCGCTTTTCGTGCTGTTACCCATGCTGGGGCATACGCATGAGAGTTATCAGCCCTTTATAGATTCGCTGAAAAACCTTTTTGCCGTTGATTCCAATCTGGCCGGCGCAATATTCCCCCACCTTTTGAGCCTTGACTTGCGCGGTCACGGTCAATCAATTCTCAAGGGCGGTGACACCCTTAATTTCGAAACCATGTCCGATGCCGACTATCAAAAGATACCGCAGGATGTTGTCGAACTGCTGACCAAAATTATGAACAATTATCGCGACCGCATTGATACCTCCCGGATAACTCTGGTAGGCGCTTCTATCGGTGCCAATGCCGCTCTCATATCGACCTTGAAACTCCCCTTCGTAAGTAAAGTCGTTATGCTTTCGCCCGGAAATAACTATCATTCCCTGGTACCGGACGAGGCTTTTATTAATTTCGAGGGAAAGATTTTCATGGCCACCAGCCGCGCTGACAAATACAGCTATGAAACCGTTCAGCACCTGGCGGCTTTAAAAAACAAAAACTGGATTTTAAAAATTTATCCGCGCGATGGTCACGGCACCGACATTTTAAAATTCGATATTGCCATGCGCGAAACTATTATGTGGCTTTTTGAAAATCAGGACAATTAGAGACGAAGATTCAGCTTTCTTCGTCACTCAGGTCTATCATATCGGTGTCATCGGCGTACTTGATCGTCCGGGCAGACGACAAACGCAGTAATTTTTGCGTGACATCTTTTATTTTAAGAGCCGAGATTTCGATAATCTTCAACTTGTTGCGCAGATTTTCATCCAGGGTTTCCTGGTTTAAAAGCATCAACTGGACATTACCCAGTATGGCGGTCAGGGGGTTATTGACCTCGTGATTGATGGTCACCGCCACCTCGATAATCGCCTTGAGTCTTTCCTGGTCGATGATATCCCGGCCGCTTACGGCTTCACTGGCAGCCTGGCCGGCGATAACATTAAGCGCAACAGCGGCGCTTAAAGCTTCCAGAAAAACATCCTCCCTGACCAGCTTCTTATCCCCCTCCTGAATCCCGGTAACGGCACCAAAAACCTTTTGGTTGTGATAAAGCGGAAGCGAAAAAGAATGATACGGTTTTTCCCCTCCAAAAGACAGGTAGGCGGAGAGAAGCCGATGTTCGCGGCGCAAAGAGGAAAACAGGTTTTTTTCCACCGAGTCCAGATTATCCCGACTGGCATCCGAGACGGCATATGAGACAGCGATATTAATATTCATTTTGTCGTCCCATAAATAAACCGCCGCTCCCTGTAATCCGACGACCCGGGCGGTCTGCTCGAGCGATAGACGGATAGCCGACTGAAGTTCCTCGCCTTTGACACCAGCCAGGGCCAGTTGCCTTAATATCTCGTATCTGTCGGAATTTCTCTCTTCCATAGTATCCTTAGCGTCTCCGAAGACAATCCGAGCAAAAGTGATGCTTTAAAACCAAAAAAATAAATCGCTGCAGTAATAATGGAACTCCCTAAAAATACTGTAAAATCAAGCATTTATCCAGTTTTTTTTCTGTTCAAAAAATGAACAGGCCGTAACAGCCGGAAACAGATGCATTCCGCTTCATAAAAAGTACTTTCAGGAATACTATAAGATATTGACTTTTTTTCAGATATAAGATAACTTAAATGTTTTTCAAAGTCCTGAAAATGGGAGGTTGGAATCGGCAATGTTGGAAGCAATGATTCACGACAAGTGCGGTGTTTTTGGTATTTTCGGAAACAAAAAAGCAGCGGAGCTGACCTACCTTGGTCTTTATGCCCTTCAGCACCGCGGGCAGGAATCAGCCGGTATTGTTACCTCACATAACGGCAAAATTAATCTTCACAAAGGCATGGGTCAGGTGTCCGAGGTTTTTTCCAATCCGCGAGTCATGAGCCGGCTGGTCGGTGATATTGCCATCGGCCATACCCGTTACAGCACTACCGGAGCTTCTTCGCTAATTAATATTCAACCTTTTGTCATCACCAACCGTTTGCAAAAGCTGGCTATTGCCCACAACGGCAATTTGACCAATTCCTTCGAATTACACCAGCGTCTTGACTCCAAAGGTTCTATTTTCCAGACAACTTCCGATACAGAAATTATTTTACACTTGACAGCGGTATCGACCAAAAAAACCTGTTTTGAGCGAGTCTGTGACGCCCTGACTAAAATCCGGGGCGCTTTTTCACTGCTGTTTTTGACCGAGAATTCCATCATTGCCGCCCGCGACCCCTACGGTTTCCGTCCTCTGGTGCTGGGTCAGTTTAAAAATGCCTATGTAATTGCTTCGGAAACCTGCGCTTTCGACCTGATCGGGGCGAAATATATCCGCGAGGTCGAACCCGGTGAAGTTCTGGAAATTACCCATAGTGGTCTGAAATCGACCTTTCCCTTCAAAAAGACCAAACATGCTTTCTGCATTTTTGAATACATTTATTTCGCCCGCCCGGATTCCAAAATATTCGGTGAGAATGTCGACAAGGTTCGCCGTCGTCTGGGACGCCTTCTCGCCCGGGAACATCCCATCGAAGCCGATATTGTCATCGGTATTCCGGATTCGGCTAACACCGCCACCCTGGGGTACTCCGAGGAGTCGGGCATTCGTTTTGAAATCGGTCTCATCCGGAATCATTATGTCGGACGGACATTCATCGACCCGCACCAGAAAATCCGTGACCTCGACGTTAAGGTCAAATTCAATCCGGTCAGGGGGGTTTTGAAGGATAAGCGGGTGATTGTCGTCGATGATTCCATTGTCCGCGGTACTACATCCAAAAAACTGGTTAAAATTATCCGTGATGCCGGGGCTAAAGAGATTCATTTCCGGGTTTCGTCGCCGCCCATTATTTCCCCCTGTTTTTTCGGGATTGATATGCCCACGAAAAAAGAACTGATCGGGGCTAATATGTCGGTTAAGGAAATCGAGAAGTTTATCGAGGCTGATTCCCTGGGCTATCTGTCGCTGGAAGGTATGCTCAATATGCCCTCCCTGCCCGATACTACTTTCTGCGCCGGATGTTTTTCCGGTAAATATCCTATGAAAGTACCTGAAATCAACGGCAGTAAATTCAAGCTCGGCAGCGATTAAAAAGATAGTGACCTTATGGAGTAAAAAAGGCGCGTCAGTGTCTTTTAATAAATTTCCCCTTTTACAGGAAGGCAAACAGGGCGGCCTGGGATAGTTCCAGCAGTTTCTGGGGAAAGAAACCCAGACCCAGTGTCCCTACTGCGGTAATTATCAGTACCAGCAGGATTGACGGCACCAGTTTAACCACCGCCGGTTGCCCCTCGTACTGGTCCATATAGCTGGTTTTAATAACACGCAGGTAATAGTAAACCGATACAAATGAATTCATCACACCGATAACCGCCAGCCAGATATAACCGGCTTTGACCGCCGCCGAGAACAGATAAAATTTGCCGAAGAATCCGACTGTCGGGGGGAATCCCGCCAGGGCAAACATGAATAAAGCCAGAACGGCGGAAAGGTACGGGGTGGCTTTACCGATACCGGCCAGTTCGACGAAATCCGATTTACAGCCGGAGCGGGTTTCAAGAATCGTTACGACCGCAAAAGCACCGAGGTTGAAAAAGATGTAAGCCACCAGATAAAACAGGGCGGCGGAAATGGCTTCTGAGCCACCAACGACCAGCGCTATCATTATATAACCGGCATGTGCAATTGATGAATAAGCCAGCATTCGTTTAACATTGTCCTGGCGGAGAGCCATAATATTACCCACCGTCATGGTCAAAACCGCCAGAACCCAGAAAATATCAGTAAGAAGCGCTATTCTTTCGAAGCCGTAGAGGAAGATACGTAACATCACCGCGAATCCCGCGGCTTTCGGAGCCACCGAGAAAAAGCCGGTAACCGGTGTCGGAGCTCCCTGATAAACATCGGGTACCCAGGTATGGAACGGAACGATGGCAACCTTAAAACCAAAACCGACCAATATCAGAGCCGTCCCGGCGTAGAGATAAATTCGATAATTGGCGACGATATAGCTGAAATCGGCAACAATCCTTCGGAAATCGGTGGTTTCCGCGGCGCCGTAAATAAAAGCAATACCCATCAGTAGAAAAGCCGAGGCAAAAGCCCCCATGATAAAATATTTTATTCCGGCTTCATTTGATTCCAGCGAGCGGCGGTTGAAGGCGGCCATGACATAAAGAGGTATTGACATGATTTCCAGCCCGAGGAACATCACTACCAGATCGACGGTGTTGGCCATAACCATCATACCGATAGCGGAAAACAACAACAGAGCATAAAACTCCGGTTTGTCAATGCCCTTAATTACAAAGAAACGGCGGGCGATTAACAACGATAAAAATGAAGCCAGCAAAAATATCAATTTGAACATGACGCCGAAACTGTCACAGGTAACCAGACCCGCGAAGCCGGAACCTGAATAGTGCCACTGACCGACCGCCAGGTAAAAAGAAAGGATGAACGCCAGGGCGGCAATTACCGGTGCCAGAGAAGCCATCTTTCTCAAAGGAATAAAAAGTAGTATCAGAGCGGCAGCCGCCAGAAGCACCAATTCAGGAGCTATCAGGCCCAAATCAATCGATAATGTCGAAACGTAATCCGTCATATAAATCCACTTAACGACGACCGTCGTTGTTAAAAACCTCAACCCCCGCCAAAACCCTTAGTTACCCGGTCACCTTGAACAATAACCGGGACAATTCTCTCTCCACCCGTAAGTTTGAGTAATTCGGGAATATACCCGGGCTGGTCGGAAACATTAATTTCCTTAAAAGATATGCCCCGGTCGGTTAAGTCTTTTTTGGCGGCGGAGCAATATGGACAACCGGTTTTGGTGTAGATTATTATATCAGGCATTTATTCATTACCTCGCTCATCAAAAAAAACGTCTTTTACAGAAGTTTCTTCGGTAAGTATCATCTTATTATTTTCAGTGACGTCACCATTTGCCGCCAGGCGAACCCGGTCAATCCTGACCAAAATCTGTTTTACCGCGGGTTCGATTCTGTCAAAGAATGGTTTGGGATAGATACCAATCCAGAAAATAAGGAGAACCAGTGGTACCAGGATGAGTTTTTCCCGCGCTGTCAAGTCGGATAGTTTTTCATTTTCCGGTCTGGTTACTTTACCGAAAATCACCCGCTGGTACATCCAGAGCATATAACAGGCGGCCAGAACCACACCACTGGTGGCAAATACCGCCAGGGTAACGTTCTCTTTAAAGGTGCCCAGGAGAATTAAAAATTCCCCCACAAAGCCATTGGTGAACGGCAGGCCGATTGAGGACAGGGTAACAATCATGAAGAAAGTTGAAAAGACCGGCATGACCTTGGCCAGGCCGCCGAAATCGTCAATCAGGCGGGTATGGCGACGTTCGTATATCATACCGACGATAAGGAACAACGCCCCGGTGGAAATACCGTGATTGATCATCTGTATCACCGAACCCTCCAGACCTTCGACATTAAGGGCAAACATCCCCAGCATAACAAAACCCATATGGGAAACCGAAGAAAAAGCCACCAGCGACTTGACATCTTTCTGCACCATCGATACCAGGGCGCCATAAATAATGGCTATCACCGCCAGGATACAGATATAAGGCAGGTAAGCCAGGGTAGCCTGAGGAAAAAGCGGCAGGCATATCCGGACAAAACCGTAAGTACCCATTTTCAAAAGAACACCTGCCAGGATAACCGAACCGGCCGTAGGCGCCTGAACATGGGCATCAGGAAGCCAGGTGTGGAAAGGGAAAAGCGGTACCTTGATGGCAAAAGCCAGGGCAAAAGCCCCGAATAACCATAACTGCGGCCGGAAAGCCAGAGGCATATCCATTATTTTAAACAAATCAAAAGAATATTCACCGGAAAAACGGGCGTATTCAAAGTAGAGATAAAGCAGTGCCACCAGCATCAGCAGCGACCCGAACATGGTAAAAAGCACGAATTTGATGGCGGCGTATATCTTTCGCGGCCCCCCCCAGATACCGATGATAAAATACATGGGGATCAACATGACTTCCCAGAAAACATAAAACAGAAACAGGTCAAGGGCACAGAAAACGCCGATCATACCAGTTGACAAAAAGAGCATCGAGATATAGTAGCCTTTGACATTGACCGTTATGGAATTCCAGGAAGAAAGGATACACAGCACGGTCAGAACCGTAGTCAGGATAATCAGCAACAGGGAGATACCGTCGATGCCGAGATGATAATTTATACCCAAAGAGACTATCCAGGCTTCGTTGATTTCAAACTGCATGCCATTACCCAGCGAATCGAACATGTAGTAGATACCGAAAGAAATAAGCATGGTCAGGAAGGCGATAATAAGGCTCACACCTTTGATGGTGTCCTGGTATTTCGAGGGGATAAACAGCATTAGCACCACCCCGACCAGCGGGAAAAAGATAACCAATGTCAACCAGTCAATAACCATATCTTATCCAAATACAAAGTAAGCGATTACAAGCAGGACTCCGGCCACAAAGAGAGTGGCATAACGGCGCACCTGTCCGGACTGCATATGCCTTAAAACTTCAGCCATATCCCTGACAATCGTCGCCAGGCCGTTGGCGAGACCGTCGATTAAAACCACATCCACCACTTTCCACAGGAAAATGGAACCATAGATAACGGGTCGCACGATGACCGCCCCGTAGATTTCATCCACGTAATATTTATTAACCAGCAGTTTATTGAGACCGGATAATTTTTCTCGGAGCGCCGTTGCGGCTTGAGTATTTTTATGGTAATAGTAGCGGGCGGCATAAATAGCCGCCAGTACCAGGCCGACCGAGAGAACCATAAGCAGTATTTCCATACCGGTATCGCCGCCGCCTGAGGCCAGCAGGGGACCTTCATTAGCGTTGTGACCTGACGTCATAACCGGTTCCAGCCAGTGTTCAAAATAATTGGCGACTCCGAAAAGATGCGGCATGCCGACCCAGCCGCCGACCACCGCTAACACCGCCAGAATCACCAAAGGCACGGTCATGGTCCGGGGCGATTCATGCAGGTGATGTCGGGTTTTATCGTCCATGCGTTCCTGACCATGGAAAGTAAGATAAATCAGGCGAAACATGTAGAAAGCAGTCAAACCGGCCGTAACGAAACCGATTACCCAAAGAAACGGGTGGCCGTAATGAGAAGAAAACGATTTCCATAAAATTTCATCTTTCGAGAAAAATCCCGAAAAACCAGGGATTCCAGTAATGGCCAGGGTAGCGACCAGCATGGTCGGATAGGTGATGGGCAGATATTTTTTCAAACCACCCATTTTACGCATATCCTGTTCGGCGGACATGGCATGAATAACCGAGCCGGCGCCTAAAAACAGCAAGGCTTTGAAGAAAGCATGCGTCATCAGGTGGAAAATTCCGGCGGCGAAGGAAGCCACCCCGCAGGCCAGAAACATGTAACCCAGCTGACTGACAGTGGAATAAGCCAGGACTCTCTTGATATCATTCTGAGCCAGACCAATAGTGGCGGCAAAGAAAGCCGTTGCGGCGCCGATGACAGCCACGACCATGAGAGCGTCAGGCGCCATCAGGTACAAATCATGGGTGCGGGCAATCATATATACTCCGGCCGTGACCATTGTCGCAGCATGTATCAACGCCGACACCGGGGTGGGACCTTCCATGGCATCCGGCAACCAGACATAAAGAGGAATCTGGGCAGATTTACCGGTGGCGCCTAAAAACAGCAAGATACAAGCCGCCGTGATCAGTCCCCCGCCGGCGGTAAAAACCAGAGGTGCGGCTTTCATGACGGTGCCGAAATGCAACGACCCGACCTGCCAGAATATCAAAAACATTCCTAATAGAAAACCGAAATCTCCAATGCGATTAACGATAAAAGCTTTTTTGCCGGCATCCGAAGCTGATTTTTTCTCGAACCAAAAACCTATCAATAGATACGAACACAGCCCCACTCCTTCCCAGCCGACGAACATCAGAAGAAAATTATTAGCCAGCACCAAGGTAAGCATGGAGAAAGTAAACAGGTTTAAAAAGGCAAAATAGCGGCCATAGCCGGGGTCGGAATGCATATAACCGACCGAATAAACATGAATCAGAAAACCAACACCACTGACCACCAGGATCATAACAGCCGACAGGGGATCAAGCAGAAAAGCAACATCAACCTGGAAAGAACCAGCTGGTATCCATGAAAAGAGTACCTGTTCTATAAATCTTGCTTCCGCAGGCAGACTTTTCAAAGCGAAAAACAGAAAGACAGACAGGACAAACGAGACGCCGACCGATAAACATCCGACAAGCGATATGAGCGGTCGGGGAACACGACCAATAAGAAGCCCGTTAAAGATAAAACCCAGAAGGGGTATCAGCGGTACAAAAAAAATGTAATCAAACATCGTTCCCTACCATTTCATAATACCAAAGCGGTCGATATTAATAGTTTCCCGGTTGCGAAAAATCAGGACAATCATCGCCAGGCCAACTGCGGCTTCGGCGGCCGCCACCGTCAGTACCAGAAAAACGAAAACATGGCCGTCAAGGACATTCATCCCTCTTGAAAAAGCTATCAATGCCAGGTTGGCGGCATTTAACATCAATTCAATGGACATAAAAATGACAATAACATTACGTGTTATCAGAACGCCGATCGTACCGATGCCAAAAAGCACTGCGGCCAGAATCAAATATGCCGAAATGGGTACCATAACAACCTTTTAAATCTCCACCTTTTTCCGGTCATCAGGCATATGACCTGTCCCGGCCGGGGTTTCGTAACTCTTTTCACGTTTGGATATCACAACCGCACCCACGATAGCCACCAGCAACAGGACGCCGGTCAATTCAAAGGGATAGAGATAATTCGTAAAAAGAATGCGGGCGACCGAAGCCACCGAACCGAAATCGTCAGCCACCAGCGTCATAATGCCGACCGTACCGGTATCGAAACCAACCCCCCGGATAATGAACACCAGTTCCACCACCAGAAGTATGGATACCAGGTATTTGGTGAAACGGCTGACTGGGGTGGGCTTTTCCTCCAGGTCCTGGTTGCCGCGTAAATTAAGCAGCATGATGACAAACAGGAAAAGTACCATGATCGCCCCGGCATAGACAATAATCAAAACAGCACTCAGAAAAAGAGCGCTCAGCTGAATATAAAGCACCGCCTGTGCCAGCAGAGACAGGATCAGGTACAAAACCGATGCCACCGTATTGCGCTGTGATATCATCATCGTAGCGCTGAAAACGGCTACCACCGCCGAAACCAGGAAAACTATGGTATCAAGGTTCATTTAGTATCCGCGACTCCGTAAACGCGCCGTACCCGGCGAATAATCCTTTTAAAGGGATTATCCTTACGCGGGTGTGGAACCAGCATTTCTTCCTTTGTATAAATAAATGAATTCCGGTCATAATTCGAGAATTCGTATTCCTGCCCCAGGAAAATGGCTTCTTCGGGACAAGCTTCCTCGCAGAAACCGCAAAAGATACAGCGGAGCAGATTTATTTCGTAAACTTTCGCCCGCCGTTCGCCGTTTTCGTTTTCCTCCGGTTCCATATAGATGGCATCGGCCGGGCAGGCGGCGGCACATAAACCGCAACAGACGCAACGTTCGGTCCCGTCGTCATAACGCTCCAAGTAGTGTTTCCCGCGATACCGGGGCGCCATTGGTTTTTTCTTGCGGGGATAATCCAGCGTCACCGGTTTTTTGAAAATATATTTTAAGGTTACCAGAAAACCAAGCGGCGTTTTAAATACCACTCGTCCTATGGCTTTTAAAATATCTTTCATAAATTATTCTCTTAACCTCCAAAGAGCATATCTCCCAGCCATAATACCCATAAACCCGTAAGCAGGGTATTAAAAAGAGCCAGGGGGAATAAAACTTTCCAACCGAAATTCATTAACTGGTCATAGCGAAAACGCGGTAATGTAGCCCGGAGCCAGATGTAAAAGAACATGAAACAGAAAACCTTAATCAGGAACCAGATTACCGGGGGCAAAAGCGGCCCCTGCCAGCCGCCAAAAAACAAGGTTGTTGCCACCGCCGAGACGGCCAGCATATTACCGTATTCGCCTATAAAAAACTGGGCAAATCGCATCGAGGAATATTCCGTATGGTAGCCCCCGACCAGTTCCGACTCGGCTTCGGGCAGGTCAAAAGGCGAACGGTTCGTTTCCGCCACCGCACAGGTGATATAAAGCAAAAATCCCAGCGGCTGTTTCCAGATAAACCAGCTGCCAATCGAAGATTGCTGTTCCACCAGTTCCACCATGGAAAGAGTATTGGCGATTATTATTACGCCGACTATCGACAAACCGTAACTCAATTCGTAAGAAATCATCTGGGCCGAGGAACGCAGTCCGCCCAGAAGAGAATATTTCGAACCGGCCGACCAGCCGCCCAGGAGAATACCATAGACACCCAGCGAGGTAATGGCAAAAACAAATAAAATCCCGATATTCAAATCCGAGATAACCCCGGTTATTTCATAGCCGAAAAGAGTAAAATTACTGGAGAACGGTACCACGGCAAAGGTCAACATGGCCGGTACGAAAGAAATCATCGGCGCCAGGGTATAAGTCAGTCGTTCCACATTGTCGGGAACGACATCCTCCTTAAACATCAGTTTGACAGCATCGGCTATAGGTTGCAACAAACCATAGGGACCGGCATAATTCGGGCCGATCCGGTTCTGCATAAAAGCCAGCAC
Source organism: uncultured Ignavibacteriales bacterium (assembly GCA_964618515.1). Lineage (GTDB taxonomy): Bacteria > Zixibacteria > MSB-5A5 > GN15 > FEB-12 > JAFGNW01. Next base: position 18,727 of record CAZUAS010000011.1, read on the forward strand.
CTTGCGTTCCATGTAAGTGGCATAAGCACAGCCGGTCAACAAAACCACCACCACGACAATGACTTTGATACTCGATATTAAAATAACTTCCAGCATATTCTCATTCAGCCACTTTACTTATTTTCACCCAGTCAATCCGTCTTTTCCGCATTAAAAGCGAGGTTACGGGATGGGAGGTAAAATTACGCGGTACCAGCACCACCTGGTTATCCAGATGTTCCGAAATTTTCAACGGCACAATTATTTTACCTATGGGTGATTCCAGTCTCACGGAATCGCCCTCATTCAAATTATAGGCGCGGGCCTGTTCTTCCGCCATCTCAATATAGGCTTCTCCGCAGAAATTAACAAGCGAGTTGGCTTTTTCGGTCAGATGCCCGCAGTGATGCGGATCATCACAAAGAAATAAAGCCAGAGGATAATCTTTTTCAATTTCAATTTCCGTGGGTTTAACTTCAACAAATCCCTCCGGCCATGGCAGGGTGGTATCGACCCTGAGCAACCGGTCGATTTCACCCTCTCGTTCTTCCACCGAGGAAAACAGTTTTTTTTCAAATTTATCAGCAATCATCTCAAGGATTTCGTAACCGGGACGGGCCTCGAAACGGGGTCTAATCGCCTGCTCAGCATGCTGCCTGCGTCCTTCCAGATTGATATAATCACCGGTATACTCAGCCCAGCCGGCCAACGGCAGGACCACATCGGCCAGGGCGGAAGTTTCCGTCTCATATAAATCACATACTACAAGGAAATCAAGTTTCTCGAGACTTTCTTTGACAAATTCCCGGTCAGGATAAAGCATTACCGGATTGGCGCCCATGATTATAAAACCGTTTATTTCTTCCTTTTTCATATGCACCAGCATTGTGTCGGTATTGTATGCTTCCGTATCGGGCAAACCGCCCCAGATTTTTTCCAGTTCTTTTTTCAAAGCCGGTACCGGTTCAGGGGAAATGCCCAGTTTTACGGCGCCCATGCTGTTGGCATAGCGTGCTAGTACGGCTATCTGACCTTTACTGTTCAACCCGAATAAACGGTTTAAGTTACACAGTGCCGAAGCGATAATCTCACGGTCCCGGCAACGGGTTAAAAGTTCTCCGGCGATAAAGGTGACTTTTTTCCCTTCGGCCAGAGCCCGGGCCAGTATTTTTATCGCCTCGGGCGCCACACCACACTGCACCGCAGCTTCTTTTAAAGAAGAAGGTTTTATTTTCTTTTTTAGATCTGCCCCGTCGGGACAGGCAACCAGGTTTTCTTCCAAGGCAGCCAGGCATACGGCATTTATAAAAATCTCATCAGTGCCGATTTTATAAACCATTTCCAGTTCCGCCACGTCAGCAGTCTTCATGGCATAGGGATTGGCCGCGAAGATACGGGCTTTTTTGAAATTAAAAGCTTTACGTATTCGCAGATACTCATTCTGATGTTCCCTCAGCAGATCGGTGGCGAAGGTAACGATGACATCGGAATCGTCGATCCCGGCGATTTGAAAAGGCTGGGAAGCCAGAATAGAATAATTATTGGCAGTATCCTTCGGCAACATGCGATAGTCCTGGCGATAATCCAGCTTGTTCGAATTAAAAGTACGGCGCAGAAACTTGGCAAAACTATACAATGAAGCATTATCGAGGCTGGGCGAAGCCAGGCCGCCGATACACACCCCGCCTTTTTTATCTTTGATTTCATTCAAACGCTTTTTAATGACTTCCAGAGCCTCTTCCCAGGTAGCCGGAACCTGTTTGCCTTCCTTTTTTATAAGAGGTTTCTTCAAACGTTCATCGGATGTAATAACCTGGTAGCCATAACGGGTGATATCCGTCAACCAGCCGTCGTCAATATCATCGTTACGTCGCGATGTCACCCTATAAATCTTATTCTTATGGTCTTCCTTGTAAAAAAGGATATTGGTCCCGGAACTGGAGAAATTACATATCGATGGGGTGGTTTTGGTCAGCCAGACCCGGATTTTATAGCGCCAGTCGGTATTGGTCAGAGCGCCGACCGGACATATTTCCACCAGGTTGCCGGAGAAGGGGTTTGCCACCTGCCGTCCGGGGGCGGCATTGATTTCGGTGATATTCCCCCTTTCATAGGCGCCAAGGTCATATTCGCCGAAGGCTTCTTTGTTGGCGCGGACACACTTATAACATAAAATACAGCGGTTGCGGTTCAGGATGATTTCCGGACCAATGCGCTTGTCATCGAAGGTGGTAGTCATATCGTCATCGACAAACCGGTACTTCTGAAACGCAAAACGGCTGTCGTCAAGACCGTGAGCGAAGGTCAGATTCTGAAGGTCACATTCACCACCCTTATCACAAGTCGGGCAGTCAAGCGGATGATTTAAAAGAATAAACTCCAGAACAGCCCGGCGGCCTTTTTTGACCTGGTCGGTATCAGTATGAACCACCATGCCATCCATCGCCATCGTAGCGCAGGAAACCTGTAATTTAGGAAACTTTTCTATTTCGACATAACAAATACGACAGGCGCCGACCGGTTTCAATTTGGGATGCCAGCAAAAAGTCGGAATATTTATACCGATACTGCGGGCCGCTTCAAGGACGGTATAACCCCGAGGAACCGTTACCGTTTGTCCGTCAATAGTCAGGGTAACCGTAGTCTGCCCGCCGGTTTCTGGTTTTTTCGTATCAGCCAATTTCTATCTCACCTGAAATCGAAGTTTGTCTTAACCATACACTTTTTATTATCTATATGATATTGCCATTCATCGCGCCAGTGTTTGATGGCCGACTGGATGGGCATCACAGCAGCATCGCCCAAAGGACAGATTGTCCGTCCGAGGATATTGCCGCACACATCTTCAATCAATTCGATATCCCCCGGTTTGCCGCCGCCGGCTTCAATCCGGCCGATAATCTGCTCCAGCCAGGCGGTACCTTCCCGGCAGGGAGTGCATTTACCACAGGATTCATGGCGGTAAAAATGAATCAGTTTCAAAATAATCCAGACAATACAGGTCTCTTCATGGAAAACAATAACCGCTCCGGAACCAAGCATGGAGCCGGCCTGAGCCAGTGACTCGTAGTCGAGATTGACATCAATCATATCGGCTTTCAAAAAAGGCGTTGAGGAACCGCCGGGGATAACACCCTTAATCTTTTTATCACCCAGGATACCGCTGCCGTAAGCCGGGTCGTAAATCAGTTTCTTCAGGTTAAAGCCCAGCTCGACCTCGTAATTACCCGGTCTTTTGACATGACCGGACAGACTGAAAATCTTGGTGCCTGGGGACTTTTCCGTCCCGAGTGTCCGGTACCAATCCGCGCCGCGGTTGATAATATGCGGAACTGAGGCCAGGGTTTCGACATTGTTGACGATAGTCGGACAGGCATAGAGGCCTTCGATTGCCGGGAAAGGCGGGCGAATGCGCGACATTCCGCGCTCACCCTCCAGCGAGTTCAAAAGGGCGGTTTCTTCACCACAGATATAAGCTCCCCCGCCGGAATGAACGACCATATCGAGGTCGTAGCCGGAGCCGTAGATATTCTTCCCCAGATGTTTATGGTCATAAGCTTCTTTGACCGCTGTTTCCAGGCGCATGATGCTGTGGTTAAATTCACCACGAATATAGATAAACATCCGGTGACACCCGATGGCGTAAGCAGCGATAGCCATCCCTTCGATAACCGCGTGTGGGTCGCGCTCCATCAACACCCGGTCCTTGCAGGTTCCCGGTTCCGATTCATCGGCGTTACAGATAAGATACCTTGGTTTGGGTGAATCCTTGGGGATAAAACTCCATTTCATACCGGTGGGAAACCCGGCGCCACCGCGGCCTCTCAAACCCGATTTTTTGACTTCATCGATTACCTCGGCCGGTTGCATCGTGGTTAAAGCTTTTTTCCAGGCTCGGTATCCGCCATGAGCTTCATAAGTCCCGATTTTTGCTTGTTCGCTATCTTCAACATAACGGAATAAATGCAGCTTTTGGTTTTTAACCGCTTCGGCGGCGTTGGTGATAACGGGAGAATAAAACATCAGGCTTTCGCTCGCAATTCTTCAATAATTTTATCCACTTTTTCCCTGGTGAGGTTTTCATAATAATCCTGGTTAATCTGCATCATCGGTGCCGTGGCACAGGAACCCAGGCATTCCACCGTAACCAGAGTGAACAGGTTATCCCGGGTCGTTTCACCCTTTTTAATCTCCAGCTTCTGTTCCAGGTAACTCACCAGGCTGTCGGCTCCCAAAAGAGCACAGGAAATATTATGACACACCTGAATCAGGTATTTCCCCACCGGTTCCTTCGGAAACATGGTATAGAAAGTAGCCGCTTCGGCAATTTCCACATACGGTACTTTAATGATATCCGCGATGTCTTTGTAGACCTTATCGTTCAAATACCCGACCTGGTGATAGGCGATAGTCAGCGCCGGCAAAATGGCGGATTTACATCGAGGGTAAAGGCCTACCCGTTCTTTGATTTTAGCGACGGTTTCATCGTTGAGAATCATCGGTCAACTTCTCCCAAAACAATATCCACCGAGCCGATCGCACAGACGACATCGGCCACCAGCCGGCCTTCACACAACGCCGGCAGGCAGGCAATATTAACAAACGAAGGCGGTCTGACTCGAACGCGGCGCGGGCGGTTGGTCCCGTCACCCACGATATAAAAACCAAGTTCGCCCTTGGGCGCTTCAATAGCCTGGTACACGGCACCACAGGGAGCCTTGAAACCTTCGGTAATTATCTTGAAATGGAAAATCATCGACTCCATCTTATGCAGGACGTCTTCCTTGGGTGGCAGTACCACTCCGGGAACATGCGCCCGGTAAGGACCTTCGGGCATGCCATCCAGTGCCTGCCGGGCGATTCTTAACGACTGGCGCATTTCTTCAAGGCGGACCTTATACCTGTCATAGGCGTCGCCGTTCTCGCCAACGGGAATTTCAAAATCGAAATTTTCATAGCCGCTGTACGGATTGGCTTTGCGAATATCATGTTTGACACCGCTGCCCCGGAGCATGGGTCCGCTCAACGACCAGTTGACAGCATCTTCGGCGGAAATGACCGCCACATTTCTGGTACGATTTATGAAAATCTGGTTTTCCGTCAACAGGGTTTCATATTCCCGAATCTTTTCCGGAAGCACGTCAATGATATGCCTGACTTTCTTATCGAAATCAGGGGGCAGGTCATGAGATAAACCGCCGATACGAATATATGAGGTCATCATGCGCTGCCCGCCACAGGCTTCGTAAATATCAAGGATCATCTCCCTCTCCCGGAAAGTGTACAAAACCGGGGACAGTGCGCCCAAATCCAGAACATGGGTTCCCAGCCAGACCAGGTGAGAATTTATCCGGGTTAATTCCGCCAGGCAGGCCCGAGCCCATTTGACTTTTTCCGGGACTTCGATTTCCATCAGTTTCTCCACTGCCAGGCAATAACCGAGATTGTTAGACATCGGTGCCAGGTAATCCATACGGTCGGTTGCCGGGATAGCCTTATAATAAAGTTTCGACTCCATTGTCTTCTCAATGCCGGTATGAAGATAACCGATTACCGGGCGGGCTTTGACGACCGTTTCACCCTCGAGCTCCAATTCCACCCGTAGTACCCCGTGGGTAGCCGGATGCTGGGGACCCATATTCAGGGTAATGTTTTTATGCTCAGCCACTACTTAATTACCTCGGGTGGATTGTCCTTGTTCCAGCTGAACTGGGGTTGTTCCCAGGTCAGGGGGAAATCTTTGCGCAGCGGATGACCCTCCAGGTCGTCGGGCGTTAAGATTTTGCTAAGATTGGGATGGCCGGTAAAGACAATACCCATCATGTCGTAAATTTCCCTCTCCAGCCAGTTGGCACTATTCCATAACGGTGACAGGCTCTGAATTTCCGGATTCGCGGCGGGCAGACGAGCCTTCAAAAAGAAACGGGCTTTATATTTGAGGGAATAAAGATTATAGACAACCTCGAACCGGCCTTTCTCTTCCTCGGCATGTCCCAGCCAGTCAACAGAAGTAATATCAGAAAGAAACCGCACTTCAAAATGGTCGTCACCCAGTAACGCCTGGCAGATGGCATACACCGCCGATGGTCGGACAATAAAGGATAACTGTTTCCGGAAATAATCCTCGGCGATGATATCATCTCCGAAACGCTCTTTAAGAAAAGCTTCTATTTCTTTCTCGAAATCCATACTAAGTCGACAGCGACATTCGATTTATAATTTTATGCCCGAAAATATAGAAATTCTTACTTACGACCCTATCACTTGCGGTTGTCCTTGATTGATTCCTTTTCCACTTTTTCGAACAGCTTCATAATGCCGTTAATTAACTGTTCAGGTCGAGGCGGGCATCCCGGAACGTAAACATCGACCGGGATTATCCGGTCCACCCCCTGGACAATGGCATAGTTATTAAATACCCCGCCGCATGAAGCACAAGCGCCCATGGCTATTACCCATTTGGGATTGGGCATTTGTTCATATAAGGTTTTGACCACCGGAGCCATTTTGCGTGATACCCGTCCCGAAACAATCATCAAATCAGCCTGACGGGGTGAAGCTCGAAATACTTCCATGCCGAAGCGCGCCAGGTCAAAATTGGGCATACTGGCCGACATCATTTCAATGGCACAACAGGCCAGACCGAAAGTCATGGGCCACATGGACCGCTTGTGCGCCCAGTTGACCAGCTTATCGAGGGAAGTTAAAATTATGGAATCAGGAATCTTCTCTTCTATTCCCACTTCAAAGCCCCCTTACCAAGTTCGTATATATAACCGATGATGACCAGGGCAATAAAGACAGCAATTGAAATAAAACCAAACATCCCCAACTCCCTTGATACCACAGCCCAGGGTAAAAGGAAAATCAATTCAATATCGAAAAGAATAAAGGAAATACCGATCAGGAAATATTTCACGGGAATCGGTTCCTTGTTCGTACCGACCGGTTCAACCCCGCATTCGTAAGGTTGCCCCTTTTTACCAGACCGGGTACGACGCCCCAAAACAACGGAAAACACCGTCAGTAGTACCGCCAGAAAAACCGCAAAAACAAAAAGAAAAAGAATCGGGTAAAAGGTCTCAAACATATTAATCAGCTCTCAAAAAAGATTTCATCAACTTTAGTTATAATACGCCTTAAAGTCAACATATTTTTGTAAAAATAAGGTAATCTTTAAAAAAGCACAGAATTTATTCCAAACCTTTTAAGGGTTTCTAACTCACTAATTTCCATATTATTATAAACAGATGAAGAATTTTGCGGATAGAAATTGTAGCTTAAAGTTTGATAAATATATCACAATTTTTGTCTTATTAAAGACGCACTCGCACGGAAAAATGAGAGAAAAAAGGATGTTCGGTTATAAATCTTTTCATATACTCCGAATTGAAAGGGCCATATGCCGTGGAATAACCATATATATTAATAACCTCTCTTTCCGGGTATATATCCAAATGCCCGCCGCCTTTGACCTGTACCAGCGGGTCGAAAATCTCCACCAGGTCAGGTTTGTGAACCCAGGCTGACGGAATCTGATTATCCCGACAAAACTTATCAATTAATGTAGCATGATAAGGATAGTTGATAATCGGACCAGCCACCATTGTCAGGACATCCCGGTGTAACAGAAAAACAAACTTATTTTGAGCCGGCGGTTTTTTATCCTTCTCCTCGACTTCATATCTGACAAATTCTATTTTCAGCTGGTTAGTGCTCACTTTCATTGCCCGATTCTTATATGATTAGAAAAAATCCAGCCTCTTTTTTTCTTCCAGGCTTCAAGGCGGTAAATCCCTTTTTGTTTCACCTTATAATCTATTTCATCGGCTATGGTATCCAGAACTTTTTCACCGTTGGCAATGATTTTAATTCTGGCTATAGAAGGCAACCGGGCGTGTAATCGGGTGTCCGGGTGGTGCTCAATCATCCCCCCGGAAACACTCACTTCATTATTACTGTTGGTGGCGTAAAATTCAAAACTATCCGCATTGCCCCAACGCATATTTGAAAAGAACACCCGGCCATCGCGAAAAGCATTATAAAGCTGTTCCCGGGCGATTTCAAAAACATCCGCCAGGGGCTCAGTCAGTAGGATATGTGTCCTGAGGGTTTTAAAATGCACCTTGTAAGGAAATATCCTAACCGTAAAGGGTCCCAATTTAATCGGAAAAGCATGGGCATCAACGCTGGCCAGCCCCACATAACTTCCGTTCATATTAAGTTCGTCCCATATTTTAAGAATCCGCGCGGTCGGGCCAACCATCGATTTACGCGGTGACAGAGCCATGCTGATATGATTTAAGGGCGTTAATTTTTCCATCCATTCCGACATCTGGTTCCACAATTCCAATCCCTGGAAGCCCCGGACTTTCCATTCCGTCCAGGGATAAGGCGGATAACGTCCCATCCGGCTGCGGTTTTCATCGGGATGAGCTATGATACCCAGAGCCCGGTCAGCCGCAGCTGCGGTCACATACTCCCGGGCGGTCATCTGAGCCGGGTAAACCCGCGGAGCACCAAAGATCAGATAATGATTTTTATCCGCCGCATCGTTATGTTCATAACCTATCACCACCAGGGTCTTGCCGTAAAATCCCTCATGACCGTTATCGCGATGCACCAGCGTCATATGGTCGGCAAACATCATGAAATCAAGTCCGCTTTCCCTGCCGATAGCGATAATTTCCTCAATAGGTTTAGTCCCGTCCGACGCGTTCGTGTGAATATGAACCGCCCCGCTGTAGCTGTACCAGTTGCCGAATTTATGACTCATGAAAACCTTTCCGTACAGGTGCCGGTACCTTTCGGAATATATAAAGTCCCAGAAGAAGCATTACCACCAGCGATACGACCGCCAGCTTATAGGATAATTTATGGAGAGTTGAATTATCAATTATTAATAATTCCGACGCAAGCTGACCCGGCCAACTATCCGGTCGAAACAAATATACCACGGTAGTCCATATAAGCGGTCCCACCACCGCCGCTGCTCGGCCCGAAAGCGAAAACAACCCGAAAAACCGTCCCAGTTCTTCCCGGGGCACCATTTCCGCCAGAAGCGGCCGGGTAGTCGTCCACAAACCGCCCAGCAGAATACCCACCAGTGAACCGAGGACCCAGACCACAACCATATTATCCGTCAATACGAATAAAGCCAGGGTCACCACCCAGCCGGTAACTATTATTTGTACCATTTTTTTTAAGGGAAAGTTTACTGCCGCTTTTCCTATCACAAAAGAGCCGACCACGGCACTGATAGTCGAAATAACCAGAAAGAGAGTTAACTCCCGGTCAGCCAGACCAAGTACCACCGAACCATAGAGACCAATATTCAATATAACCGTGGTCACCGCGTCTTCGAAAAAATAATCAGCGATTAAAAAGCGTAGCACCCCGGGGTATCTACGGGTATCTTTCAAACTCCTCCAGATAGCGCGGTAAGCCTCAAAAAAACTGATCTTGCGGGGAAGGTGAATTCTGGATTCCTTCACCCACAAAAATAACGGCAGGGCGAAAAGCATAAACAGAACAGCGGTGGGTATAAAAGCACCGGGTTTGCCCCAGCCTTTCAGGAAAGTCAATTCAAAGGAAAAAAAAGAACCGGTGACAAACGGCAATACCAGTATCATACCCACAATGGAGCCGACATAACCCAGGGAAACCCCGATACCAGAGATGAAGCGAGCCTGCGGTCCTTCAGCCACCGAATAAAGCAAAGCGTTATAAAACGGCTGACCCGCTTCGTAGGAAAAATTGGCAATTATAAAAAGAAGGATGACGGCCAGAATAAAAGCCGGCGGTATAAGCGCCATCAAGCCCACAGCCAGGCAACAATTGAGGGTGAATAAAAACAGGAAGACTTTCTTTCTGAAGGAATAATCCGACAGGGCTCCAAGGGCGGGTAATATTATTGCCGCCGCCAGCATGGACAGGGAAAAGGGAATATCAAAATAGCAGTCGTCGTATTTTAGGTCCTCAACAATATATCTTTTAAGGTAGAGGGAGACAATATTCATGGAATAGATGGTATTGGCGAAATCGTACAGCGCCCAGCCGATAACATCTTTTCTGAAAATTTTAGCTTCCTGTACCATGCAAATAACAATGCGGCTACAGGCCCAGTTCGCCGGAAATAGTCATCATACCCTCATGGACCAGCATCAAAAAGCGGTCCAGTTCGAGTCCCAGTTGCGAACAGGCTGCCATATTTTCACGGGAAGCTCCGGCGGCAAATCTCTTTTCCTTGAAACGGCGCAGCATGAAATCGGCATCGATGACCGCCAGTTTTTTGTCGGGGTGCATCAGAGCGCAGGCGACGATAAAACCAGTGGTCGGGTCCACCGTGTAAAGCGCCCAATCCAGTCGGGTTCGGCAGGGCACGTGACCGGGGTGAGCATGGATGGCATAGAGCATTTCTTCGGGTAAATCATACGGCTCCAACCATCGTGCCGTAAGATAAGTATGCTGTTTTTCATCGTTTTTAGTCTGGTTGTAATCCAGGTCATGGACGAGGCCGACCAGACCCCAGTATTCGATATCTTCGTGGAAATATTCCGCCAGCCGCCGCATGCCGGCTTCAACCGCCAGAATATGTTTTAACAGATTGTTAACACCGATCTTTTCCACAACCATCCGGTAAGCCGGTTCACGGGTAAGTTTCAATTCCATAATTTCACCAATATAAGTTTGACCGCGTAACTGTCAAGTTTCGTGGCGGTTTAATCGATAAAATCCCAGGTAAAACCGTAATAACTGTATCGTCCGAGGAAAACATAGAAGTCGCGGGCGTTGTACTGCGTCGCAACGACATTTTGAATCACATAATGAAACCGGAAAGAGCCCATGCGAAAAGAAAACTTGGCATTAAGAACCACATTGCCGATATCCCTCTGAACATAACCGTCATACGGCCCGACATAGACCATTTCACCGTATGCAAAAAGGTCAATCAGTTTCCGGGACCAGAACAGGTGTAACTCCATGCCGGAAAAAGCCTGATATTCCGGCGTGTAAGCCCTGTCTTCGAACTTTTCATAATCTAAAAAGTGATACGTCGCACCACCGTAAAAACATATGAAATCCTTAAGGCGCATTTTAGTTGAAAGGGTGGTATTGACAAAATTAATATCTCCGTTAACCGGCTTGAAAGCCAGGGAGATTTTATCCGAAGAAAGAGTGTAGTGCCAGTCGATACCGTCGAAAATCCTGCCCCCGGTAACTGAAAGCCCCAGATTATTATCAATGGAGCCCCACTGGAGAGTGGCGTTACCGACCAATTGTTTCTCAGTCAACAAGTCTTTATTGCCTTCATCGGTATAATCACCGGTGAACTGCCTGTAAAGAGAAACCGTTTGATGGCGCAGGTTAAGTTCCATCAGGGAAGGCGCCCGGTCATTAAAACCGCCGGAGAACATGAACAACCAGCGGTCGGAATCATGGAAAAAAAGACCAGCCGCAAACGGTAACAACCCGAACTCCTCCACCTGCCTGGCGCCGGCCTGAAAGGCATAACGCCAGCCTTTTGCAAGCCGGGCTATATTAAGTGCGGCCGAAGCATAATAGCGCCTGAATTTATCATAACCGTCGTCATATTCCTGGTAATTACCGGATAATTCTGTTTTAAACAGATAGTTATCCCTAACCCATTCCCGTTTGGCTGTCAGCGCATGTCCGGTAAGATTAAAACGCCCCCGATAATACCTGTTTATATCAGAACCCTGGCGGTTATGCTCGTACGCTATTTCATACTTACGGGTACGTAGTTCATTCATCGAAAACAGGGAAAGGCGGGCGGTACGGTCAAAACGGTCGCGCTCGATATACCCGCCGCCCAGCTCCGGACGATACCATAAGTTTCCCGTACGACGGTAAAGCTGACCGATAACTTGTAAACCGTAAGTCTCCCTGAAGGGAAAATAAAAGTCGCCGTAATAATGATAAGCATCATCGCCACTGCCGTAAAATGCCCCGTCGGCATTGCGGTACCCGATGGACATATCAATCGTGCGACCCCGAACGAATTTCTTGGAAAAACGACCCCGGGCATACGAATAACCGAAGGTTCCCTTGTCCACCAGGAAAGTACTTTTTGTCTCGACAGTGTCCTTCTTTTCAGGAAGTGTCAGGAGAGTCGCCACCATCTGTTCTCCACCCAGCAGGGCACCGGCCGGTCCCGGCAAAATATATACTTCGTGATCGAGAGCCGTAGGAATATCGTTGAGGTCGATAAGACCATCCGGTTCCGGTACATGTTCAAAAGGTTTCAATTGATGACCGTTTACCAGAATATTCAAACGGTCACCGGCCATACCGAAAGGCTGAACCGTCTTGCGCGCCGGGGTGTTCTGACTCTCGAGGACAAAGTAGCCGGGGTCAAAACGGAAATAATCCCCGGCGTCATGGTAGAAAGAACGGTCTATTTGAGAACGAAGGTTAAGGCGCGGCGAGGTAAAATATACTTTCAGACTGTCAAAATAACTGAACTGGGGTTCAGCGGCTTTTTTCTGCTCTCTCTTATATTTTTTATAGCGCTCCATGAAAAGAGCTTCCGCTTTCTGCGCTTCGTTGAGCGTATCCGCCGGGGCGAGAGAATCACAGGGCATGAACAAGGAATCTCCAGAATGGTCGGTTTTTATATCCGAGGTATCGGGTTCCTCGGCGAGAACGGCTCCGCCCAGTAATATCAGACTTATAACAAGCAGACGTTTCACCATGAAAACTTTTTCTCCCGTTCATATAAATAAGCGGTGACGGGAAAAAGCAACGGAAAAATCACAACGTTGGCGGCCAGTGAGACCAGTCCCCAGAGCATCCCGGTATAAAAACGTGGCCAGAAGGGTTGATATATCCAGGCGTCAACCAGGCTCACCGGTAAAAAAAACAAAAGGGTACAGAAAAGAGCTGCGATAATTAAACTACTGATAAGAAAGAACCTTTTATCCCGCTTCAAACCCGGGATTTTTCTAAAAAAAAAGCCGATGACACCGCTGAATGAAATCCCGACCACCTGGGCCAGCATAATGGCGAAATCGGCGGGACCATAAGGATTGAAAGTCGTCCAGAGACCCATCCCGACCGCCCCGACAAGGATACCCGCTTTAGCCCCCCACAGAAAACCGGCGGTGAAAACGATAAAAAAGATTAGATTGATATTAGGCAGGAACGACGTACCCCATGAGAGGACATAAATCAGGGCGGCAAGCATGGCAATCCTGGTTATGCGTCGCAGACTGTCACTCATCGAATTATGGCTACCTTGACTTTGTCCTCAGCCAGGATACTCCTTTTCTGGGAATATATATCCAGACGGTCGGAGAATAACCGCGCATAGGCGAGATACACTCCCGAAGCTACCTGGCGGCCTTCCGCATTGGTCATATCCCAGCCGACTTCGGCAATTCCCAGGCGGTCGATTTCGTAAACAACTTTTTCCACTGTTTTGATATATTCCCCTGCAATCGTATAAATATCCACCACCATTTTAGGATTAACCTCGGTCGTGAAACTGGTTGAGTCGGTTGGCACCTGGAAACGGAAAATGATGCTATCAGTGGTCATTTCCGATATCACAGCCGGATTCGGGTAGGAATACAAAACGGCAGCTGGTATATCGATCAACGAGCTGTCGAGCTCGCCTTCTTCCGGCACCCAGTAACCGAACAGCATAGTTTGCCGCGGCTTGTAACGGAGTATATCGGTCGATGCCGGGGTGGCGATAAAAGTGATGGAACGATACTTATCCGGAAGATAGGTTTCGTAGAAAAAGTTGTTTAGCCGGTTCGGCGCCGTTGTCATGAGATAAGAAACAACGAAAAAAGAATCGGGATGGGCATCCAGTTGATAGACCACACTTAAACCCCAGGGCTGAGACAAAGAATCATAACCCAGAGAAACCAGCATGGTGGAATCGACTTTATCATAGGCGTCGTACATGGTTACTTTTGTCGAGTCGGTGCACCGGTCCTGGGTACAGATAGTTATGGTGGTATCCAGCGGAGCCATGATGGTATCGCAATAAAAGGAATCGCAGGCCAGGGAATCACATTGTCTGAAGATATTACAGCCGAAAGCGGCACAGTCAACAGAATCGCAGACGATAGTATCCGAAAGAATAACACTGGTATCCCGGCAGGCAATTTCCCAGGACCCCTTATTGCATATCCAGTACTTCTTATGAATAGTGCGGGTTTCGGTGAATCTCAGGTAAACAGCGGCATTATGTTCCGGACGATAGGGATTACTTTTACTATATACGAAAGTCGGATACACCGACTGGTTATCAATCGAATCAGTCGGGATAGCGGGATAATTAGTTCTTTCCGGATATCCAATCCCGGCCGGTGCCTGGTAAGCTCTCGTTGGCCCGGTAAAATAGTTCCAGAGAGCAAAATCACGAAAAGCCGAAGCGAAGCTCTCCGCGCCCTCACTGGCGGAATCAATTTTTTCCTGGGCCGCGATAAAAAAGTGCGGTCCCCGGCCAAGTTCACCGCAACGCAGCCAGATATCCCGGATAATATCCCGACCGTAAGTCTCCGACAAAAAGATGGGAAAAACCACGGAAGCATAAGGATGGGGGTCGGAGTAACTGTTGAATTGCTGAAGCGAGGTCATGGGAAAGTAGAAATAATAAGGTAAGTAATAGTAATAGTCATTGATGTTATCGAAGATTTCTTCTTCCATCCAGACCGCCGACATTTCCATCCAGTAGCGCTTAGTTATGTAAACGTCATTTCCCAGGGATTCGAGTTCCGATTCCAAAAAATCAATCCCGAACTGTACGGCATGGAAGAATTCATGAGCCGTCGTCACCCGGATAGCGTCCAGCGGACGGTTACGGTACAGATAAACCCTATTGTTGTTTTCGTCCCAGACATAAAACTCGTAATAATCGTTATCCATCACTATGAACGAGGTGGCTTGTCTCAGTCCGGGACCAATGTATGTCGAATCAGGATAATCCAGCCCATAAGCCTGACCGTCAAGATTTTTAAGGTAAATATCATATTTCTCGTCCCCGCCGCCGTTATAGAAACCGTCGCCGGGGGGTTCCGGGTAACCCAGGATATTAATTATATGGTGATATACCGAATCGGCAATCAGGGCGACGCTTTCGACATAATTGGGCACACCGTCAAAGTCTGAATCCACACTTGCCCGGTAAACCGAATCCGGACCTGTTTTGGTGTAGTGAATTTTGAAATAACCCCCGGGACTGTCGTATACAAGGTCAAGATTCGGACGTACGAAAAGGTCCGCTCCCAGGGACATCATTAATTCCCGGTCGATTTTATCCCGGTTCTGGACAAAATCAAGCATGGCCGCGGTACCGCATTTCACGGGAACCGCCGGTTCTTCCTCTTGCAGGGTGAACGCCGCTGGAATTTTCTGCCGCTGACCGGTTACCCGCATGTAATTACGGATAATATTAATCTGTGCTTCGCGGGAAATTTCCTCGGCCTGCACCAATAGGGGCAGTCCGGGTAAAAGAATCATTATAGTAAAAACAAATTTTCTCAATTTATACCTCGTCTTTGCAGCAATTTATTTTTTAAATTATCCAGGATGTCATAAGGAACTTTCATCGAACCGACGGTACAGTTTTGACCGGACCGGCCATGGAAATCCGAACCGCCGCCGGCAACCAGACCATACTTTTCAACAATTTTATTTAAAAAAACAACATTTTCACGGTTATGCGAATAATGATAAACTTCGATTCCATCCAGACCCAGGGCTAAAAGCATATCCAGATACCTGATCATATCCCCTATAAAAGGATGGGCCAGTACCGCTACTCCCCCGGCCTGATGGATTAAACCGATGGCTTCCGCGGGCGACATCGTGGTTTTGGGTACATAAGCCGGACCACTGTTGCCGATATATTTATCGAATGCTTCCTGGTAACTGCCGGTCATGCGGCTTTTATACAGGGCTTCCGCTATATGCGGGCGACCGATAACCGTCCCGGTTACTTTTTCCATGACTGTTTTGAAAGAGAGAGCAAGACCAAGTTTATTTAATTTTTCGACAATCAGTTGTCCTCTTTTTTCCCTTTTACGCTGAAAATTACTGAGCGCATAGTTAAGCTTCGCATCATTCGGGTCGAACAGATAACCCAGAATATGCAACTCGTCTTCGTCCACGCGGGCCGATATTTCCACTCCCGGGACCAGTTCAGGGTCGAATTTATCGAGAAGTTTATAAACTTCCAGGTAACCATCAATGGTATCATGATCAGTAACGGAAAAAGCCGCCAGGTTTTCCCTGCGGACAATTTCCAAAAGCCTGGCCGCACCGCAAAGACCATCGGAATAAATCGTATGAATATGTAAGTCGATATATTTTTCCATTATTTCTGAAGTCTGGCTTCCACTATTTTCTTGATATCCGCCGCCAGTTGTTCTCCCTTTTTTCTGATTTCCGACACCTCGCCAGCCAGTTTTTTTATAAAAACTTCATCTTTAAGCGATGCCAGGTTTATCCGGACATTGTAACCGGCTCCTTCGATTGCCGCCTGCCCCATCAAACCCGCCACCCCGACGTCGGAGATGGAATTGACATTCCCCTTGTGAGCGACTACCAGCGCCAGAGCGAGAACCTCCAGCGTTTTTTTCATAACCGTAAGGGGAACTTCAGCCGCCCGCTGTGTGGTTTTCTGGACCGCGTCATCTTTCTCGGGACCGGCTATCTTAAAAGCCGCCATGACAGCGTTAAAGGCTTCCTTATCCTCGTCTATCAGGCGGGTTAATTCCTTGCGCAGGGTATCGGCTTTATCACGGATAGCGGAAAGTTCCTCTTTAACTTCTTTATATTGCTTTTTACCCACTGTTAGACGGCAGACCATAGCCGTCAGCGCGGCAGCCAGAACTCCAGCTGAAGCCGCCACCGAACCACCACCGGGCGCCGGGCTCGAAGAAGCAACCTCATCATAGAAACTATCCCCGCCGGCTTGTCCGCCTTCCATAGCCGTTTTTAATTTTTCCTCAAGAATCTGGGCTTTGGAGAAATTCTCCAGACGAAGATAAAAATCCGCGACATCGACAATAGCATCATTCGGTAAGAGACCAACCACTTCTGAAGAAGTTACATTGACACCATAGCGGGCGGCTTCACTCTTTATGGTCTCGAACACCCGGAAAATCGGAGTTTTGGTGTAGTTGACCAGATTCATCGAAATCTGTACCTGGTTGCGTTCCTTGATTTCGAACCCCAGAGCCTTGACAAAACGGTAACCGCCCTTTAAACTTCGAATCGCATCCGCTATCTTATCGGCAATCCATTTCTTGTCGGTGTCCAGATAGACGTTGAAGGCTATTAAAGGGAAACGCACCCCGATAGCGGTGGCACCGGCTTTCAGATTCATTCTGGCCGGACCGTAATCAGGCGTCCGTGACGGGTCGGTCTCGATGCTGTCACGGATACCCTCGTACTCGCCGGTGCGGACATTAGCCAGATTTTTTCTTTTTGGAGAAGTAGCGGCATCTTCATAAAGATAAACGGGAATCTGAAGTTCCTCGCCGACTCTTTTCCCCAGCTTGTTGGCCAGTTCGACGGCATCCTCAATAGTCATATCCGAAATAGGAATAAAGGGACAAACATCGCAGGCGCCCATGCGGGGATGTTCCCCTCGGTGCGTGGTCATATCGATAAGTTCAGCGGCTTTCTGATAACCGCGGAAAGCGGCGGCGACCGCCTTATCGGGATGACAGACAAAAGTTACAACCGCCCGATTATGGTCGGCGTCCATCTCCCGGTCGAGCAGGATCACACCGTCTTCGGCCGTTATAGCATTACAGATAGCGTCGATAACTTCGGGGCGACGGCCCTCGGAAAAATTTGGTACGCATTCCACCAATTTAGCCATTACACATACTCCAGTTGTTACTTATGATTTGAAACCTGCTTTCAGCCCCCAGGCCAGAAGCGGAATCATTATCTCATGATGACCGCGAAAATCAAAACCCCGGCCGATTTTATTGGTCGGGCGGCTTACGATGTTGACCCGCGGCCGATAGTGTTCCAGCATATCGAAATTGGCGGTGGTCAACCGGCTTTTACCTGGGTTGACATTTCTTGCCACGGTCAAAGCTTTTAAAAATACTTCCGGTAATATTACCGCCGAACCGATATTGGCCACTACCCCACCCCGGTCAATACGGCTGCAAATCGCAGCGAGAAGGCGAAAGTCTTTATAAGAAGCCTCGGCCGCCATAGACGCATCAAAATCCGGGTGTTGATTGACAATATCGGTGCCAATACCGATATGGACCGTGACGGGAATATTCATCTTCTCCGCGGCGGCAAAAATAGATACCCGGCGATGAGGAGCTTTCACCCGGTTTATATAAAAACCTCCAGCCTCCCCCAGACCCATATCCTGCTGAACCGCCAGCTTGACAACCTCGCTGAAAAGCTCCCCGGTTTCCCGGACCATGCCAAAACTGCCGTCAGCCAGGCCGGATTGAACATCCTCGGAAGTACCGCCAAAAAACGCCAGTTCCATATCATGAATAAGACCGGCTCCATTGAAGGAAACACCGGTAACAATTTTTTGTTTCATCAAATCAATAATAACCGGCGCCAGACCAACTTTTATAACATGGGCACCCATCAACAGATGAAAAGGCAACCTGTTGCGACGGGCTTTTATCACCAGAGCCATGAACTCGTTAAGCTCGCGGGCTTTCAAAAAACGCGGCAGAGAGGCAAAAAATTCCCGGGACACTTTCTTACTGGTTATCGGTTTCCCCAGTTCCGAGATTCGGGTTTTATTCAAACGCTCTGAGATAGCATAACGCTTCACCCGCCGTAAATCGATTAATGGGTATTTATCCTGTTTATCATGCATATTAGATTAAAATTCTTTGATTTCACCCAATTCATAACTGGTCAGCTCCGCTGAAATGGAACCGACCAGCACTTTCGATTTCATCATTACCGGCATTTTTAAAAAATCATCGGTCAGCCATACTTTGAGACGGCCCTCATTCTTGAAAACACCGACAGAACTGGTCATAGGTTCGACCACCAGGCAATCAAATGTTCCGGCTTTAACCGTTATCTTTTCCTTTTTCAAAACCCGTACTTCAAGATGGTACTTATCGCCATCAATAAAGTTGTCCAGGTAAAAAGATTGACCTACTTTCAATGGTTGGGTTCGGGTATAATACAAAGTCGATATGGGGTCCTGAGTATAAGGTTCAACCGGGATAGTATCGTTTTTATAATAGGCGAGATTACGGCGCTGGTCAAAAGAATACATGCGGTCGGCGCTGTAACTGCCCTCGCGAAGATTCTTTTCAAAACGCCAGCTGAACAAGCCCACGGCATCCATCACCGATTCAATGCGGTCACGCACTTTGTAAAAAGTGGAAAAAAAACTGTTGGAGTTGGCGGTGGTTTCGATAAGGTAACAGGGACGATTTTCATATTCAATCAGTCTTACGACCTCCATCGTGGCCGTCCCGGCGTTTATAAATCCGTAATTGATGTCGAAATATAATTTTTCACCGACACCGAAAGAATAATTTTCGATATAACGGTCAAGTGTATCCGACGATAAGGAATCGACCGTTGAAATCGAGTCGGCATCACCGGCAGCAGCTTCTGCAATACCCACTTCCACGGAAACAAAATAAAAGACCGGGATAAGGCCGACTGTAATTATCAAACCCAGCACAAGCTTGCATAGTAAAGTACGTTCAGGCATTATTTTTCTCTTTTATCCTTTTTACAAATTCCGAGAGGTTTTTCCCCAAATATTCTCCAATATCAAGAAAAACTTCATTGTATTTATTCAAATCCCGGCCGATTGGGTCCTCAACACCTTCACCGTCCTGACCGGTTTCGGGAAAATTTTTGAAAAGGTAAACCCGGTTGGCGGCTTCAGGAGAAATTTCCAGAATTGCCTTGAGGTGTTCCGGTGACATGGCCAGTATTAAATCTGCCCGTTCGATTAAGTCTTCACTCAAAGGTTGGGAAGTATGTCCGGATAAATCCACCGACCACATTTTTGCGGCTTCCCGAGCATAGGCGGTTGCCGGATAACCGACTGCGGCGGCGGTTCCTGAGGAATAAACCTCGTAATCACCGGGTTTTTCTTTTTCCAGCAGAACCTTCAAAGCGCCTTCAGCCATCGGTGAACGGCAGGTATTCCCGGTACAAACAAACATTATATGGTACTTTTTGTCATTCATATAAGACCTGCCTTATTCAGTATCTCATCAATATTCTTTTTCAGAATAAAACCCTCCCGGATAATATTTATTCCGGGACCGGAACAGTCGACCACGGTTGAAACGGGATTGTCAAGTTTGCCGGCATCAAGATAAAGATCGACTTCCCGGCCCAGCGAGAGAGCAATCTCGTCAATCTGTTCAAAATCGGGTTGCCCCGATTTATTAGCCGAAGTTGCTGTAACCGGAAAAACCAGTCGGTCGACTATTTCCTTGATAACCGTCGATGATGAGTATCTCAAACCAATTTTACCTTCCACCACCACAGGCGGTTCGCCCTGGTGGAGGGCTTTTAATACCAGCGTCAGCGGTCCTGGTAAAAAAGCTTCCGCCAGGGCACGGGCGGCCGGGGTCATCATACCGTATTCCGTAATTTGCTCCAGCGCCTTCACAAATAAAGCGGTGGGTGATATTACCGACCTTTTCTTTATCTTGTACAATTTTTTCAGGGATTTTTTCCTATCGGCCCGGACCAGCAAACCATACCTGGTTTCTGTTGGAGCTACCACCAGACCACCTTTTTGAAGAACCGCAATTGCCTGCTGTATCGTGCTTTCATCGGGCTGGCGGTAATCGACTTTTATAACCGTCGCCTTAATCATCGGTATTCGGTTCCTCGCCCTCGGGTAGTGAATCTTCAACCTCAGAGGCCGTATCCTTTTCAATCATTAAGCCCGGCAGGTTTTCATATAACGCCGCCGGTTCCTTCACTCCCAGATTAACCACGACCACCCAGGCACTGCCATACCCGGCTTCGCGGGTTTTTTGCTGATACAACTCCGCATCTTCACGATTTCTAAAATTACCAACCCGAATTTTAAAATACGGCACTTCGTAATCAAGATAAACCGCCTGGTCGAATATTTCTTCAGCCACCGCCAGAGCTTTCCGGGCTTCAAAATAATACTTACTGGTAAAAAGCTGTACTCGAAAAACCTGGTTATTAAGGGTATCACTGCTGACAGGTGCTTCGGCTATATTCAAATCAACCGTATCACTTTCGCTGACGGTTACCTGGCTGAGCATCTTACTTCCGGTGATAGCCCCGGTTTTGGGATATTTCTCCGGAATAATATCCTTATCCTGAGGTAATTCCAGAGGGTCATAACCACGGTTATCGGTTATTTCGGCAGGAGTTACCGGTGTTTTTTCCTCTTCGCCTTCCCGGGGGGCTTTACAGCTCCACAGAAGCAGACAACTAACAAGAACAATTAAAAAACTTTTATAAATATTTCGAGGTTTTTTCATTTTCATTCAGTTTTGCCAAAAGTTCCTTGATATCACCGACTTTGGTTTTATGCGCCACCAGAGTGATATCAGCCGAACGGACAACTACCAGGTCAGCCACTCCCAGACAACAGACAATCCCTTCGCTGTCATTGTAAACCGTCGTTTCGTAAGTTCCCAGTACCGAGGTTTCTCCAATAAGCACATTGTTATCCGAATCACGGTCTTTGTAGCGTTCCAGAGCCGTCCAGCTACCCACATCATCCCAGACGATGTTAGCTTTGATAGTCAGGACATTTTTAGCACTCTCCAGCACCGCATAATCAATGGAAATTGAGTTGGTTTTTTTATAGAGGACATCTTTCGCTGCGGATTCTTTGTCCGTACCGATAGTCCGGGCATATTCTTCCAGCAACTTTCCGGTATCCGGCTGGCAGCCGGCAATTGCTTCGAGGATGGATTTGGCGGACCAGATAAACATCCCGCTGTTCCAGAGATACTTCCGGCTGTAATAGTATTCCTGGGCAACCACCAGCTTGGGTTTTTCAGTAAAAGCCGAGACGTGATAAATGACACTGTCGTTCTCATTTTTGAACATATCACCCATTTTGATATAACCATATGCAGTTTCCGGACGGTTGGGGACAACTCCAATGGTTATCAGGCAATCCTCCTTGGATGCAATCGTGGCTCCATCTTCAAGGATTTTCAGAAGTTTCTCCTGTGGGCTGACCAGATGGTCGGCCGAGAGGACAATCATTACCGCATGCGGGTCATCTTTATATAGATGCACCGCCGCCAGACCTATGGCCAGGCAGGTGTTGCGACCAAATGGTTCGGTTATAAGATTTTTAGGGGTGATGTCTTTAACCGATTCCATTATAAGCGGAGCCATGGATTCACCAGCCACAATCCGAATATTTTTAAGAGGTATCATCGGCTTGACCCGTTCGATAGTCTCTTCGAGCATGGTTTTATCGGATGTAAGCTTTAAAAACTGCTTGGGACGGTCTATCCTTGATAAAGGCCAGAACCGTTCACCTTTACCGCCGGCAATAATTACACAATAATTCACCTTTACCTCTTGTATCTGAGATTATGTAATTCACTGATAATACACGAGTTAAACAAAATAGTCAAGGAAAGATTCCCGTCCGGCCAAGAGCAAGGCATTCTTAAGGATAAGGCGAATATATAAAAATAGAAAACCAGCAGCTCATAAGGTTCAGGAATTAAGAACACCCAGGACAATCGAGTGGTATTTATTATCGATTGAATCGGAACGGGAAATTAAAGCAATGGGAACGCGGCCGCCGACAATAACCCCTCCCATAGGACAATGAGCATAGAGAGATACGGCCTTGTAAATGCCGTTGGCGGTTTCGATACTTGGTGCCAGAAGGGCATCAGCCTGACCGGCTACTTCGGAATCTCTTATACCCTTCGAATGGGCGGCAAACATATCCACGGCAATGTCGAAAGATAAAGGACCATCGACATAAGCGCCCTTTATCTGCCGTCGTTCGGACATTTTCGCCAGAATTGCGGCCTCCATTGTCACCGGCATCTGCGGGTATATCACCTCCACGGCCGCCAGCACGGCAATACGCGGGTGGTTGATACCAATTTTTTCCGCTACTTTTATAAGATTATCAATCAACTGCAACTTGGTTTTCAGGTCAACCTGGACTACCACCGCACTGTCGCTCAGAAGTAACAGCTTTTTGTACTGCCGGGGTTTAATCACCGCGACATGAGAAACCACCTTACCTTTGACAATGAAATTCGATTCCGTTTTGAACAATATACCGAGCATATCCGCCACCGGAATACGGCCGTTAATTAATAAGTCAATTTCACCCTCCGCAACCAGCCGGGTGGCTCTCGAAACCGCTTCATCGTTTTTTTCGGCCGGGTAATACCTAATCCGGTCGGGGGGGAAATCCATCTGACGGCAGGCTTCATTAAAAGAAGTTTCACTACCCAGCATAATCGGTTCCACCAGGCCTTCCGTGACGGTGCGTTTAAAAGCCTGCAGTGTGTCCGTATCCGCAGCTGTTAAAAGAGCGGCCCGGCATTTTTTTTCATTTATCACTTTTTGCTTCGCACGGTCAATGAGCTGTTCGAATGAACTTATTTCGGGAATAACCATTTCCGTCAACCTGTCCATAACTATTCTCCCCAGAGCCGATGTTGCCTGTAATAGTCGGAAATAATACAGGCTAAAGCCAGTGATGCCTTCTTATTGATAACCGTATCGGTGCGGGAAACCAGCGACACAGGTACTTTTGCCCCGACAATAACGCCGCAAAAAACAGCACTGGCGAATTGAATCAGCGCCTTAACCACAATATTGGCTTCTTCGATGGAATTGACCAGATAAATATCGGCATCGCCGGCCACCGGATTATCCAGACCCTGGTCGCGGGCAACTTTTTTAGAAGTTGCAACGTCCAGCGACAGCGGTCCCTCGACCAGCACGTCACGGAACGCCTCCAGAGCCCGGGGGCGGATTTCCTCGATATCGGAGATTATATGAGCTATTTTATCGGTTACACTGTCGGTGGCCGCTGAGAGAGCTACTTTCACCGGTGACAGGCCCAGCGCCCGGCAGACCATAATGGCATTTTCCAGAATCTCATATTTCTGGTTGACATCCGGTTTAACCACCATACCACCATCGGTGAAATTCAGCATTTTATGATAACCAGGAATTTCCAGAACGGCACAATGGGAAATGGTATTCGAAGCCCGTAAACCATACTGTTTATCCAGAACCACCTTTAACAGTGATGAAGTCGGCAGGAAGCCTTTCATGACAGCGTCGGCTTTTTTATCCGCTGCCAGCCGCACCGCATAATGAGCCGCTTCTGTAACATCTTTTTTATCGATTAACTCGAGGTCATCAATATTAATGGAGTTTTTATTCGCCAGTTTTTTAATAAGCCCGGCATCACCGACCAGTATTCCTTTAAGAAAACCTTCCTTTTGAGCCTGCGCAACCGCACCCAGGACATCGGCATCCTGAGCCGCCGCAACCGCCACTGTTTTACAGCGTCCCTGTGATGCAATTGTTTTTGCTCTCTCGATAAGTTCTTTTGAGGAACTGATTGTATATTCAGCCATTATGTCAATACCTGGAAAGTTAATATTTCTTTAAGGTCTCTTCCCCTTTCAAATACCGCATCCCGGCGGCGGCGAGAGCTTCCATTTCAAATTCACCGGGAACAACCACGACTCTACCTAAGAAAGAAATATATTTTTTAATCTCATCAACCAGGCGTACTGAATTCGCCATACCGCCAGTCAGGATGATACTTTCGAAATTCCCCTTTAAAACCACGGCGGCGCAACCGGTTTCTTTGGCAATCTGGTAAGCCATGGCATTAAAATAAAGGAGCGCCTTTTCATCGCCTCTGGTAATCATATTTTCAACCTCGCGAAGGTCATTGGTTCCCAGATAGGCTTGAAGCCCGGCTTTTCGAGAAAGTCTATCGACCATATCAACTTCACTGTACTTACCCGAATAACAGAGTTTGACCAGCGCCCCAATCGGTAAAGCACCGGCCCGGTCAGGTGAAAAAGGTCCCATTCCCAACAGACCATCGTTGACATCGATTACTCTTCCCCCTTCTAGGGCGGCCACCGATATGCCCCCGCCCATATGAACCACTACAAAGTTGACTTCTTCAAGTTTCTTCCCCTCACTGGCGGCAATCCGCCGTGCTACCGCGCGGATATTCAGAGTATGCGCCCGGCAACGGCGGACTATCTCCGGAAGGCCGCTCACCCGGGCCAGGTCAGTAAAATTATCTACCGTGATGGGATCGGCAATCAAAGACGGCACAGCATAACGTTCCCCTAGATGTCGGGCTATTATGGCTCCGAGATTGGAGGCGTGGTTGGAATAGCGACGGTTTCGGATATCCTCCAGCATCTGGTCATTAATTTCATAAGAACCGCCTTCGAGTGGCTTCAACGGTGCCCCGCGACCAACTACCACCTTTACTTCCCCCGCTTTTATCCGGCAGTTTTCGAGCCAGCGATTGATAGGTTGCATACGATAATCAAACTGGTCAGCGACATTATCATACCGAGACAGCTCTGCGGCATCCAACCGGAAATTCTCTTCTGAAACTATCTTTTCACCCTCGAACAGAGCCACCTTCGTTGAGGTCGACCCGGGGTTAATCACCACGATATAGTCAGACATCATCTAACCTGAATATCAGTTTAGTTTAATTTTATTTCCCTGCCGGCTTCAAAAGCTTTCAGGTTAATATCCACGAATTTTCCCTTAACCTTGGTTTTCAGCGTCTCCAGCCAGGCTTGTTTATCGAAACTCATATAATTGGATAAAACACCCAGAAGGATAGTATTTACCAAGCGGGGATTGCCCAGTTCGGCCGCCAACCGGTCAGCCTCGAGGGCGATTACACGCTTTACTTTATTTTTTATCTCCGCCACGGCATCACCGGGATAACTGAGACCTTTCGTTGAGGTCACGATTGAAGGAATAAGAACCGTCGTAGAGGTAATTACCAACCCGTCTTTTTTAAGCCAGTTTAAAGCCCGTAAAGCCTCGGCCTGCTCGAATGACAGCAGGATATCAGCCTGACCCAGCTGGATAGTCGGGGAGTAAACTTTCCGAGCCATTTTAACATGCGTGGAAACCACGCCGCCTCTTTGAGACATACCATGAACTTCCGACTTCTTGACGTCCAGCCCGGCATTCATAGCCACGGTAGATATAATTTCGGAAGCCAGCAACACTCCCTGGCCGCCGACTCCGACAATTAATATATTGATACTGCTGTTATCCATCTTGTCACCTATACTTTTACATACCGGCTTTTGAGGATTATCGCTTCTTCAGGACAAATCTGCGCGCAAAGAGTACACCCGGTGCAAAGAGTCGGGTCAATCTGGGCTTTGGGATTACCCCGCTTGTTTTTTTCCGCCGCTGCGGAGATGGCCGGACAGGATATGCGGAAACAAAGGGAACAACCGTTACAAATATCCAGGTCGACCACATACGGTTCATCCATAATCCGTTTGGGCATCAGGACACAGGGACGGTTGGTGATAATTACCGAAGGTCCGGGCTTGGCGATTTCCTCCTGAATAACTGCCAGCGTCTTTTCGTAGTCGTAAGGGTCAAGCTGACGGACATTTTTAACCCCCAGCGACGTTACCAGTTTAACAATATCGACCTGAGCTACTTCTTCTCCCATTAATGTCTTGCCGGTTCCGGGATGTTCCTGTCCCCCGGTCATGGCGGTAGCCCGGTTGTCCAGGATAATAGTTGTTACATTGCTCTTATTATAGACGGCATCAAGAATCCCGGTGATACCGGAGTGGAAGAAAGTGGAGTCGCCGATGACAGCCACCACCCCCTTATCCGAACCCTGTACCCGCTCCATACCGATGGCGCTACCGATGGAAGCACCCATGCATATACAGGAATCAAGAGCATTGAGAGGTTGTAAAACACCCAGCGTGTAACAGCCGATATCCCCGGTTACCGCGACCCGAAGTTTACGCAAAGCCATGAAGACCCCGCGATGCGGACAGCCCGGGCATAACACCGGCGGGCGGGGAAATAATGCTTCCGGTTCATAAGCCGGTATTTCTACCTGCTCCAGCAACCCGGCTTTTTTCAGTCCCTCAGCCACCCGGTAAGGTGATAATTCACCTAAATTGCCGAAGTATTTCTTCCCCTCTACCGGATACCCGGCCGCTTTTATCTGGTCCTCGTAATAAGGTTCCAGTTCCTCTATAACCAGGACTGTTTGATGTTTTTTTATGAAAGAACCGATTTTATCCAGAGGTAAAGGATATCCGAAACCAATTTTAAAATAATCAAAATCCGGGGCTACTTCTTTGGCATACTGATAAGCCACTCCCCCGGTTATTATACCGACCCGGGAACCATTGTCCTCGATTTTATTCAATTCCGTAGTTTCGGAATATTTTCTTAGCTCTTCCAGGCGTACCTGAAGCACCTGGTGCCGACCACGGGCATGGGCGGGAATCATAACATATTTGGCGGGGTCTTTTTGGAATTTATTAAGCGGCGCTTTGACCGGTTCTCCCAGGCTGACAACCCCTTTGGAATGAGAAATACGAGTCGTCATATGCAACATTACCGGTGTATCGAATTGCTCAGAAATTTCATAACCCTTTAAAAGCATGTCCTTGGATTCCTGACTGTCGGAGGGTTCCAGAAAAGGAACTTGGGCAAACCTGGCGAAAAACCGGTTGTCCTGTTCATTCTGTGAGGAATGCATTTCCGGGTCATCAGCTGAAACAAAGACAAAACCGCCATTGACACCGGTATAAGCGAAAGTCATAAACGGGTCAGCTGCTACATTTAAACCGACATGTTTCATGGTTACCAGCGCCCGGGCACCGCCCAAGGAAGCGCCGATTCCGACTTCGAAAGCAACCTTTTCATTAGGGGACCACTGGGCATAAACCGAAGGATAATGGTCAGCGATGGTTTCCAGAATTTCGGTAGAGGGAGTCCCCGGATAACCGGAAGCCAGCCTTACCCCGGCTTCATATGCTCCCCGGGCTACTGCTTCATTTCCTGACAAAAGTTCTTGCATCAATAACTCCCTATATAAAAAGTACCCATAGTCTAACCCGACGCTTGTGAATTATTTCGCAACTTAACTAAAGAAGACCAGCTTGGCAACCGATTTTTAATTTAAAAAAGGAAATAAAGAAAATAGAAAAAAATAATCTTTTTATTCTCCGACTGGTTTTATCCTGTTTATAAAATGACAAAACAACCGATATGAAAATTAATAAATAATAAATAACATAAGAGAGAATTTACGATTGTACAAAATTGAAAAAAAAGATTTTGGCTACAAGTTGACTTTTGGAGGAAAGATGGACCTGGAGGAGATGTCCACCTGGTTCAACGAATCAAAAGATATTTTAAAGACTGCCTCCCGTGGCTTCGGTGTTTTTGTAGACATGCGTGAACTACAACTGCTTGAACCGGATGCTCAAAAGGAGATGCAGGCAGGTCAGAGATATTACCGCCATATGGGTATGAAACGTTCCATAGTTATTCTTGATAATCCCATTTTAACCGTCCAATTTAAAAGAATTGCTCTTCAAAGTGGTATCTATGATAATGAAAGATATATTGATGCCTCAACCGTAAGCAACTGGGAAGAAATCGGCATGGATTGGATTATGAAAGGAATTGACCCGGATAAAAACCCAAAAAATAAAGCCTTAACTGTTAAAACGAATTAATACCTTAAAAAATATCCCATAAATCTCTGATACCAAATAATAACCTTCCCAATAACAACTACTTACAACTAAATCATAATTCTCTAATACTCTCAAATAATTTTCTATCAAGCGGAACTTTTTCTACGTAAAATAGTTAATATAATACTTTACTTTTTTGTAAAGTTTTTGTAAACTAGTGAACTTTTATTAGCTAAGTAATGATTTATAAAAGATTATGAGAATATCAGCTTTAGAAAAATACGGCCTAAGATGCCTTTTAGTACTGAGATCGGAAGAGCACACGTCTGAACTCCAGTCACGAGATTCCATC